>PRDJ01000010.1 GCA_003345555.1 Candidatus Thorarchaeota archaeon | reverse complement strand
CCACTCAATTGCCTCTTCCCATATTGGCAGGGGGCGTAGGCACAGTCATCATTCTTGCCATCGCGATTCTATTTATCAGAAGCAGGCGGATAACAGTTATCGATGATGTTTAGTCGACTTTGAAGAACGCGGCCTGTGGTAGCTGTTCTCGTGCCGCTTTCATTCACTCTTCCTAGCCCGCGTTTCTTTCTCTCTAATATGTGATGCCGCTAGACTTCGTTCTGTTCTTCATGCTAATCTCCCCATAGCCGGCCATCATTCTTAAATATCCAGCCGATTCCTTCGCCAGTCTAGGGCAGGTGATCTAGCCCGGTTATGATGCCGCCTTCACACGGCGGAAGGCAGATGCCCTCGCGTAAGTCTGCCCGCCTCTGTCGAGGGTTCGAGAATAGTCCAGGGTCGCCCTGTCTATCGGAATTCCCTCCCTGCCCACCACATTCCTCATCTAGGGAGCTCGTCACAGAACAAAAACTCAAGCGCGTTCATCGGGTCTTGGAGTAGGACGCAGTCCTAACGTATGTAAGCATCTCAGCACGACATTCCGACATTCTTATAATGCGAATGTCAAGGCAAGTACTGAAGGGCTGGAGCGAAGGGAATCGCTCCCGGTCACTTGTACAACAACAAGAGGCCTACAAATGCCAAGAATAATCACGGATGTGGCACGATTCCTCGAGATGACAGAGAGCGCGACTGAGTGTCGAGTCAGGAGAGGTGCTAATCAGGTCAAGCTAAAGCTTCGGACTCCTAAGTATCTCTACACATTGATTGTCGAGCCCCAGCAAGCCGAGGACATTCTTCAGCAAGTGAAGTGCCAAGTTGTGGAAGCAAAGCCTGAGGCCGAAGAGTAGTTTCGTACTAGACCTCTATTGCATCGTTTGTCTCTGGCACGTGTGCTCGTCTTCCAATGTTGCCTAGTTTCTCGGCCAGTGCGTCACATGAATCAGGTTCGCCGTGCACACAGTAGAATTCTGGATCCCCGGGAATTTTCTCCAAGACGTCCATCAAGCCATCAGCATCAGAATGACTGCTCAGATGGTGAAATCTGACATCTGCGGCCACATCAAAGAGTTTGTTATTCACCGTCACTTTGCGCTTGGCAAGCAATTCGGCTCCAGGCGTTCCCGGAATCTGGAAGCTCACAAGGACTATGGAGTTCCTCGGGTCGTCGTGGAGCATTCTGAAGTAGAGATGCGAGGGACCACCCTTGAGCATCCCTGCGGGAGAGATGATTACTCCACCCTTCTTCATTGCCGTGAAACGGTCCCGGTCGTCATAGACAATCCGAGTCCTTTCAACTGCTCTCTCGAACGCTTGTGGAGATGCAATGTAGCCTGGGTGCTTAATCACAACTTCATTGACCTTTCTGGCCAGACCATCAACATAGACCGTGTACTTTCCAGGCAAGTTGTATTTCTCGAAGATGCACATTATTTCTTGGCTGCGTCCCACAGCAAAAGCAGGAATGAGTACAGTACCCCCACGCTGTAAGGTCTCCGTGACTGACTGAATGAACTCTTCTTCGATTTCTTCTCTCTTCGGATTGACCCTCTGAGCATAGGTACTCTCGGTCACCACGATGTCGTGCTTGGGCAGATTCTTCCTAGCTCCGGCATTCAGCTGTGTTTCAATCGAGTTGAAATCACCCGTGAATAGTATCCGTTTTGTATCACACCTTACGGATACCATCGCACTACCTGGAATGTGACCAGCGTTGAATAGAGTGATTTCGAAATGGCGTCCGAGCGGAATCGTCTCTTCATACGCGGTTGGCTGGCACTGTCGTTCGAGTCGTGCGATGTCTTTGCCTGAAAACGGCAGACGCGCCTTTGAGAGCTCATACATATCGTCAAGCAGGACTGTGCTCAAGTCTCGTGTAGCAGGCGTACAAAAGAGTGAGACGTCATCGTGAGTGAGCAAGAGAGGAAGCCCACCTGAATGATCAAGATGGGCATGCGTGAGTGCGATTCCTTGAAGGTCATCGGTAGGCACACGACTCGGGAAGACAGGGTTCTCTAGAAGCTTCACACCGTAGTCTATCAGGATGCTTTCATTATGCTCCTGAAGGTGGAAACCGGAACGTCCTATCTCTCTGCATGAGCCCAGAAAGGTCAATCTTACCATTACTCATAGATCCCATTTCAGAGGCCCCGATTGTCAGAAAAAAGCCTTCCGCAATGGTGAGCTCGAATCTGGAACACCGAATCGGTAAGCAGTCCAGTCGTGGTCCTAGATGACACGAATGTTAGAGTCGACAAAGGTCATATCAAGTCTCTAAAGTCATTTGCCGAGAGACTGCTTCGGTCCCGTGATGCGATGATTAATGCGGTCACGCCGGATATGCGCATCTGGCAATCGAAATCAATATTAGAAGCGCCTCGAGTAAAGCATATGCCCAAATGAGTGACGGCAGGTTGGTAAGCTTCTGGTGACAGAGGAGAACACCGACAGTGAAGACCTTGGCAAGAGCAAGCCAAAATCGACCATCTTAGTCGGAGCCAAGAATGTAATGAGTTACGTTCTGGCCTGCGTGACCCTCTTCAACAAAGGAGCTACAGAAGTCACCATAAAGGCGAGAGGACGTCTCATTAGTAGAGCAGTGGATGTTGCTGAAATAACACGACACCGATTCATATCGGAACTCAAAGTCGCGTCAATCACGATTGGTACTACAACTGTACAAACAGAGAAGGGTACCGACCTCAACGTCTCGACTATAGATATAACTCTCGCACGATGAGTAACTTGAGTATTGCATGATCCTCGCCTGGAAGCCGGCCACACTTGGCGCACTCCATGGGCGAGGAATCCTATAATGCATCTGCCAGTGTGCGTAGCCGACCTTGATTCTGACATCTTGTGCTCTGATTGCCAAAAGAAACTCGACAGCGGACAGATAACTCAATTCGATGTCGATTTCTCGAAATGGATTCTCACACGACAAGAGCAGTTCCCGGCCATTGAGGACCTCACCCTCTTCGGGGCTCTAAACGTATCAAGCAGGCTTGTTCTGGTTGTCAATAAGAAAGGCAGGGACATCCTACTATCACTGCCTGACCTGCTTGAGGAATTGAGAGCAACATACGGTGAAGTTGTTATTCTTGAACGGCCAGCCAATCTCAGGAAACTCGTGAGGGAGCTCATTCATCCAGCAATTGAGACCGGCGTGAATAGTCTGTATCTTCCGGACGGATCGAGGGAGAATGTAGTCATGCTCCGCGCAGAGGACAGACCCAGGATTGGATACTCTCTCGAAGACCTGAGACGAATCGTGACTGCAGTCATGGAAGAGCAGGCGATATTCCAGTACCAAGAGGAAGGAACCCCCAAGAAGTCAAAGGCGTCATCCGATGATTTCGAGCAGAGGATGAAGGACTTCACTCGAAGACAAGCCAGACGCTAGGCAAGGCCCGTTGGATCGGCCTTCATTAGTTCACGAAGAACAACAGTGGCGTAGGAACCTTTTCTGAGACTGAATCTAAGCATGAGGCAGTCACCATCGCATTGTGCCTTCATCCCAATTGGCTGGATTGACACCAGGTGTAGACCGCCGGGCGAATCTAACGACCTCACCTGAACGTTTCTGAACTCCCTCAGGTAGAGGCCCTCTGCCCTCAGAATCTGCTTCAGCAAATCTGATTGTCTGGATGGCGGTATCTTGGTTGAGTATCCGGGCACGGGAGCTGCAAGGCCATGACTGCCCGACTCAACCAATCTCCTGCATTCCTCAAGTTTTCGCTCGGTGACAAACAACCAAGAGTCTCTTCCCGAGTGTGTCTGGTCAAGCTGAATTAAGAAATCGCCGGGCTCTGGCTCATGGATCGATAGGCCATTCTTTGCACGCAGACTTATCAATCGGTTAAACAGGTAGGATTGATACGAATGTACTAGAATTGTTAAGACCCGGGGAGCGACCTTGGTCATGGCTCCAAAGTAGTCACCCGGATGCTTAGCAAGATATTGTGCTACTGCCCGTTCGTACAACACCCCATTTGACGACGAGTCTGAAGAAACCTCTTCGGGAGCCAAGTCCTCAGCTGCCCCTAGTTGCCTCTCGACCGACTCGACTTGCTCTTCGGGAATCACTCTTGAGAGCATCATTCGGACCGCTCCATCGTAGTCTTTCTTCACCAATGACTTTCCTATGAGGTATGTGAACGGTCTAGTGACACCAAACCTCTGCACTCCAAAGTAGTTGAGTATCGATTGACGCCCAAGAGAATCGGCCAAGGCAAGTGCAGTGTTACAGTCGGCTTCCATACCTCTAAGCAACACGGTGAAACGGTTACCCCATAAATCGCCAACTCTTACTGGGCGACGAACATACTGAGGAGCACGGATTGCAATTCTTGATAGATGAGTCTGCTCCAACGATTTGAATGCATGTGCAGGCAGAGACATTACTTGTACTGTAACAGCCCGTTTGTCTTTGAGGCCAGCATAGCTCACCAGATGCCTCGGAACCTTTGTGGCAGCGGCCACAATAGTCGCTAGGTCCAGAGTAGACAGACCCATCTTCTGGACAGTGAGCTGGACATACTTGGATGGCGTACCTTGGATAGGTTCTTTCTCACCGACCATGGCCTCAGTCGGCCACTCTTTCACTTCCAAGATGTTACCTGTTGGCGTGATTTCCTCAACCACAAAGTCCTCGAAACGACTTCTAAGACGCCCACCGATGCCGGGAGTGTCGGTGCAGTAGAACTCCATGCCGATGCTCTGTTCAAGAGGATGTGCGGGCTGCACTGCATTCCCTCAAAGCAGCTTGAGACTGCCAGTCACCTTGTCGATTTCCTCGGAAAGGGCAGGACCAATTCCAACAACCGTGATTGTACCGGGTGGAAGCTCGGTCATCCCCGCGTCCCGAATCAACGCATTTGGCAGCCTGTGAACGACGGCTAGACGTTTCAGATCCAGCAGATCCTTCTCTGATGCAACTTTCACGGCAACCTTCTTCTGTCCCTCATCCAACCAGGCCTTCCAGACATCCTGACGAGTGACTCTTGCACGCTCTGCAGCGCTCAGAGCGCCATGTGCCACCTGAACTGCAATCTTCCCTCGGCTCATATCCAAGTCAGTTCTCACTGCAATTACCTGTTTGTATCTGAAGAGCCTAGGCGTCGCGTTGGCTGCCATCTGGTTATCACTGTGGAGCCAAGTAAGACGACAGATAAAAAGGTGCTAGTAGCTCTACTAGATGCGATGACGAGTCTAGACCACGATGCCATTGTTGTAGGTGCAGGACCAGCCGGTTTGCTTGCTGCAGCCACAATAGCAGGGAACGGTCACGATGTAATTGTTCTTGAAGAACATCGCAGCATTGGAGAACCGGACCACTGCGCAGGCCTTCTTAGCCTGTCAGGTCTAAGGTCACTCGGACTAAAGCCGCCTCAAGATGTGATTCTGAACACGGTACGCGGAGCAAGAGTCTATTCACCCTCGGGCAACTCTCTGCTAATCGAGCGGGGTCGTCGCGAGGCTGTTGTTGTGGACAGACACAGGTTCGACATGTGGCTTGCGGACAGGGCTCAAGATAGCGGAGCGGTCGTCATCACAGGGGCCCAGGTTCGTTCACTGAATATGCAGAATGGCAAGATAACCGGAGTATCGGTACAACATGGTGGAGCAACAGAGCACTATCGCGCCGCTATCGTAATCAATGCGGAAGGAGCTGTCTGCAGACTCTCAAAGTCGGTTGGACTGCCAATTGTGCCAAGAACAAACAAGTATCCTGCCTATCAGTATGAGATGCGGGGAGCGGAGGTTGATGATAATGTCGCCGAGATGTATTATGGCAGACAAGTCGCCCCGGGGTTCTTTGCATGGAACATTCCTCTTGGAGATGGCCGAGCAAGAGTCGGTCTGGCAGCATTCAGTGCAGCAAAGACGCGCTTGAATGCAGTTATTGAACATCATCCTATCATGAGTGAGAGATTCTCACGAGCTTCGATTGATAGAACCTTCGGGGGCACAGTTCTTGTCGGCATGCCAATCAGAAAGACATACGCGTCGGGAATACTAGTGGCAGGAGACGCTGCGGGAATGGTGAAGGCCACAACTGGAGGAGGCGTGATTATCGGCGGCATGGCCGGAACTATCGCAGGCAAGGTTGCATCATTGGCAATCTCAGAGAAAGATTGTTCAGAGAGGTTTCTCGAACGATACCAGATGGCCTGGCGCTCTCTGTTTATGAGTAACCTTCGGGCCATGTTTCTGGCACAAAGAGCATTGGTGTCACTGTCGGACCAAGGCATGGATGTTCTAGTACGAGGAACGAGTGAGCTTGGCCTGCTTCAGAAAATCGAAAGAGAAGGCGATATGGATATGCAATGGGGAATCATAAGAAGCCTTCTCACTGACCCTCGCGCGATCCGCCTTGGTCTCCGGGTGATTCGCCAACTCAGCCCTATATCGAAGAACAGCTTTATGTGGCATACCCGCGGTTGATGGCAGAGAGAGGTCCTGCCAGATGGGAGATTCACAAATGAGAGATCCCTTGGAAGTCGCGGACCAGCTACTTAGCCAGTATCCTCTCTGTGATCAGTGCTTAGGTCGTCAGTTTGCGTGGCTGAGCACTGGTACCTCGAATCGTGAACGCGGCAGGTCGATTAAGCTCCTGCTTTCGATGAAAGCTGATGAGCTGTTGAAGTCTGGTGAAAGAGAAAGCGGCGTGAGACTTCTCACCAATCTGGCCGGCAATGGAATGTTCGAACCTGCCAGGATTCTCGCCAGCAAGAATGGAATTGAGCACGATACAGTTGAGAAGTGTTATCTTTGTTTCGTCAATGGAGAGAGCATCTTTGACAGAATCCCTGCGATAGTAGGGAGAATCGTTGAGGAGACAAGAGACATCGAATTCGACACTTTCTTGGTCGGATGTACGCCCATACCGAGCGTCGCAGAGCGGGAAGACGAGCTGAGAGCACGTCACGGCCTTCTTCGAGGAGAACCTCTCAGAGGAGACCTCAACCGAGAGTTGGGAAAACAGGCCCAGAGAGCGCTCGGTAGAGAAGCCAACTTTGAGCGTCCTGAGCTTGTTATCGTCTATGATATGGCATTGGATTCCTTGAACCTCCAAATCAACCCGCTATTCGTCTACGGATGCTATCGGAAGCTCGTAAGAGGCATTCCTCAGAGCAGATGGGATTGCACCGCATGCAGGGGGAAAGGCTGTGAATCGTGTGGCGGCACGGGCAGGAGATATCCCGACTCTGTCTCGGAGTATGTCGGAATTCCCGTTCAAACCGCTGCAAATGGCAGCCGTTTCAAGTTCCATGCAGCGGGCAGGGAGGATATCGACGCACTGATGCTAGGCGGGGGCCGCCCTTTTGTCGTTGAAATCTCCGAACCCCGGATACGGTCTCTGGATCTTGACACTGTAACTCAAACAATCAATCAGCAGGCGGCAGGCAAGGTAGAAGTCTCAGACCTTCAGTACACAGAGCGAGAATACGCACAGAGACTAAAGCATGAAGCGTCACACAATATCAAGGAGTACTTAGCCCTGATTAGAGTTGACGAGATTCCGACTGATGAGGCTCTGCGCGAAGCCGAAACTGGTCTCTCGGGTGTGGAGATAAATCAGAGGACTCCGACTCGTGTATCACATCGTAGGAGAGATCTTGTTAGAAAGAAGTGGGTGTACGAAGTACAACTCACCAGCACAGACAACGGTCTCATACAGGGAACTTTCAAGGTTCAAGGAGGAACCTATGTTAAGGAACTTATCTCTGGAGACAACGGCAGGACTACTCCCTCATTGTCCGAAATCTTGCATTCGGGGTGCGTGTGCGTCGAACTGACGGTACTTTCAATACATGGCCCGGAAACGGACCATAATGCTTAAGTGTTCACCAAAGGGCTCTCTGTGGAATTCGGCTATACCGTGCCCTCGACTTTTGGTAAGCTGAGGTACAACAGCAAGCGGGATGATGCTCCATGGTCAAGAAGAGTCATGGCTACCGTGCTCGGACGCGCGGCCTAATGAGCAAGAACGTTCGCACGCGAGGTATCACTCCTCTCAGTACCATACTCAGAGAGTATGAGGTTGGGCAGCGAGTCAACATAGTCATCAACCCGAGCTTTCACAAAGGAATGCCGCATCGTAGATACCAAGGCAGATCGGGTGTTATAAGTGCTAAGAGAGGCAGGGCGGTCGTCGTTGATGTGCCGGTAGGCAAGGCCATGAGAACCCTTATTCTGAGACCTGAACACATTCGACCAAGCAGAGGCTGAGTGTTAGGACATGCCCAAGGAGATCATTAGTGAGGAGGAAATCAGTCTTCCTCAAGTAAAGAAGGTCCTTAGCAAGCGTGCAAAAGAAGGTGAACTCTCCTTCCAGCAGTCAATCACACTTGAACACGCAAATGCGTTTTCCAAGATGCCGCCCGCAGTGGCAGCAAAGGTGATTGAGAAGCTCATGAAGACGTACAACATCACTAGGTCTCTGGCTGTTCAGGTAGTCAATATCGCACCTGTTACTCGTGAAGAGATGAGGACGATACTTGATGCGAGGTCAAGCTCGGTGACGGATGAACAGATAGCTGAGATTGTTGATTTGGTCGAAAAGAGTAGAGCTGAAAAGGCATAAGCGCCCATCACGATTATCCGCTGAACACGCACATTCTTCCTCACTTCCCGATTGGTTTTTATCGCAAATCGCATTTGTTAAGCGCAATGCAGCTTGTTCGTGACAGGAGAGAAATCAGATGGATGGAGCCCAAGCCAGATTGTCAGAGACCCATGCATATGTCCTGGCAGTCGTCCCGCCCAAGCTGCATCTTCGTGCCTCTCGTACAAGAGGAGAGACTGTCATACAAGCTGTTGGCGAATCTCACTTCACCCTGCTGGAGCTCGTACCAGCAGCAGGCACAAGGACGCATTCACAGGAACGAGTGGCCATTCAAAAGACAAACACCGGCAAGATAGAATATGTCAAACGCCGCCTCGTGTATGAAGACCTAACTCCTGAGAGTCTAGCTGAACTGCCCTTGGTTGTGGAAATCATCGTCACAAAGCACGAGAGTAGGTTCGTTCAGTTCTTCAACGAAGCACAACCACTAACCACGAGAATGCACTCACTGCAGCTGCTTCCAGGAGTCGGGCAGACCCTTATGTGGGCTATTCTTGAAGAGAGGAAGAAAGAGCCGTTCAAGAGCTTTGATGATATATCCGCCCGCACGAAACTGCAGAATCCTAAGAAAGCCGTCACAGCTAGAATCATTACAGAGCTAGGTGAGGAAACCAGACGGTGGCTTTTCATCAGACCTCCTCCTAGAAACGAGGAACAACCCGACAGATGAGTGGCCATGGCGTTGGTGACCTCTCTTGTCAGAAAGCGTAAAGTCCCTGCTTGCTAAGTACGGCATTAAACCCAAGAAGACTCTCGGCCAGAGCTTTCTCATCAACGGCTCGATTGCAGAGGAAATCGTAATTGCAGCGCACCTCAGCATTGATGATACAGTCCTAGAGATTGGAGGGGGTCTGGGGACTCTGACACGGCGCATTGTGCCGCGTGTGCGCAAGATCTACGTTATCGAGAAAGAGAAGACCCTTGCTATCGCTCTTAGAGACCTGCTGGGAGAGTCTGAAAACCTCGAGGTCATCGAAGGAGACGCCTTGGACGTCAGATTGCCGGCGGCCAACAAGGTTGTAGCCAACTTGCCATATAGCATATCCTCCCCTATTACGTTCAGGCTACTTGACGAGTTGCGGTTCGAGAGCGCGGTACTCATGTACCAGAAGGAATTCGCGGAACGCCTCCTATCCCCGGCAGGTTCGCGCGACTACTCGCGTCTGACGATTGAAGTTACTTACAGGGCTCACGTTGAAAGAGTAAGAAATGTCCAAGCCAAGGAATTCTATCCTGTGCCCAAGGTCGATTCAACAGTAGTAAGAATGACACCACGCACGTCAGGTTCCTTTGCTCTTGATGATACAGTATTCCACTGGTTGATACGGGGTATTTACTCATACCCGAACAAGCAAATTCGAAAAGCCTTGAAAATCTGGTTTCGGAATCTCCGTTACGATGATGAGACCTCGGAGAAGCTCATCAAGAGATGTCAGGGCGGTCTGAGTGGAAATGAGCGCCTGAGGGAGTTGAGTTTGGATGAGCTCGTCACGCTCTCCGACTCTGTATTCGAGACGATTGAGGACGGAATGCTCCGCGATCCAAGGAGCAATCCGAAATGAAAGACGAGGTTCTTGATATCACAGTTGGCTCGGGTGTCTATCCGCCATCCGAAGATACATACCTCCTCCTCGGGGCAATCGCCCTTCGGCCACACGACACATTTCTGGAGGTTGGTTGTGGAACTGGACTGATTACTCTGAATGCAGCAAGAACAGCCCGATTGGTCATAGGCTCAGACATTTCGATAGCCGCTGTCCAAAACACCATTCAGAATGCAAGAAGGAATGGCTTGGAGGAAAGGTGCTCAATCATCCAGTCCGATCTCTTGACATCAATCTGCTCATCCGCCCGTTTCTCAGCTCTGGCATTCAATCCACCGTATCTGCCAAGCGACGGTTTCAGAACGGAACTTGATCATGCATTGGTAGGGGGAGGCGTTGGAACGGAACTGGCAGTTGAATTCGTTCATCAAGCGGCAGGGCACATTCTCCCAGCGGGGTCCATCTATGTCGTTGTCTCGTCTCTCGGTGATGTCAAACGAGTCTGGACTGCAATGGAAGGTCATGGATTGACAGTCAGCGACGAACTTCAGGAGCATCTCTTTTTCGAGGAAATACATGTCCTCAGGGGAGTACTGCCGCCTCAACGGAAATGATTTTATGAACAGTAGAATTAGACCTCCAGAATCCAACCTTGAGTAAAACGAAGGAATCGAGATGGCTGAGAAAGCAAGCCGAAAAGGCGAGACTCCCCAAGGTAACGCAGACGTAGTCAGTGATGGCAATCTGATATACATCGATTATGTAGCTAGAACAAAGGATGACGGACGGATTTTCGATCTTACTTTGGAGGAAGTCGCAAAAAAGGAGGGGTTGTTCAAGGAAAACGACCGTTACGAGCCTATGCTAGTCGCCATCGGATGGAAATGGCTGCTTCCAGCACTTGAGGAGCAGCTCGTCGGCATGAAGGTTGGTGAAAGCAAGACTGTCGAAATCCCCCCAGAGAAGGGTGCGGGAATAAGAGACCCAAAGAAGCTCAAACTGATTCCTCGTGCGAAGATTCTGAAGTCTGGAGTACGTCCGGCAAAAGGAGAACAAGTGAAAGTTGGCAACGAACAAGGAACCATTACCGCTGACCTCGGACGGCAGTTGAGAGTGGACTTCAATCCGCCTCTAGCGGGAAAGACTCTGGTCTTCGATGTGACCGTGAAAGAGATGGTGCGAGATCCGAATCAGAAAATCATGGCTGTCATCAAGAGAAGAATACCCGGCATTCCAAATGACAAGTATACTGTCTCCGCTTCAAAAGAGACAATTACCATAGAGATGCCAAAGGAGACGCGCTACCTCGAAGGCGTCCAATACGCCGAAATCGGTGTTGCGGCAGATGTTCTCAAGCTGAACCCGGATGCAAAGCAGGTGAAGTTCATCGTGACGTATGAGCGTCCGAAAGAGAACACGACGGGGCAGACTCCTAGTTAGTGTCAGCCACTACGATCTAGTCGCAGGTTGTTGCCGGTGATTGGTCAAAGGCCATAAGACCTGTCTATCGCACCGTCTATACTGCAACTTCAGTTCCGGCAGTATAGGCTCTGTCTGCTGCACCCGCTTCAAAAAGCTGGAAACGAAGCTCAGTAAGAACCGTTCCATTTGCATTGATAGTTGCGTCCCTGAAATAGCCCATTGAATCTAGTCCGTCCCCTCCAGATGTGAGAATCAATATGACCGACTTTCCTCCGAAGTTAACACGTGCGAGATAATCTAACATCGATTGATGTGGTTTTCCTCCGTTAGTTGGGGTGCCTAACACGATTATGTTGTATGCTGTGACGTTTGTTGGAGTCTGCTGTGAACTCGTTGTTACTTCGACTCGCCAATCCGAGGCTATTAAGCCTCGGATGAATGCATTGACAATGTCTTCATTGAAGCCTGTGACACCGGGTCGGAATACAACAAAAACAGTGCCCTTTGATCCGGTCGGATTCCGGACTTCCACAGCCCGGACAATCTCACGACTATTGAGGGCGAGGACAATCCCTGCAGTGGCAAACAATCCTGTAATCGTGATTACCAAAAGAAGCATGCAGAAACGCCTCTTTCTCATAACGTCTACCTCGCAATGCTACTTGTTTCATCTTCATTTCCTTAATGGGTCTTGTGCCTTCATACGACGCTTCCATAGGAAGACTGCTCGAAAGAATACCAATCCAAGTGTATATGCAATGATAAGAAGTAGAACGACATTTGTGACAGGGTCAAATGGAAAGATGAGAGTGATGCCAATTGCTGTCATGAGAAACACCCCATAGTATTTTCCCATAGGGTCGTAAAGGGGCTCTCTATTATTCGACGAGATGACGAAGAACAGAAACATGAAGACGAATACAACCAGAATCCAAGCTGGGTAGATTTCTCTAAGAGTGAATGCATAGAAAGATATGAAGATTAACACGAAATCTGCAAATGGGTCAAGATAGGCTTCGAGAGTCGACCGCAGGATTATTCCTTGCCTCTCTGCCAGGCGTCCGTCCACAATATCCGACGCAAATGCTGCGATATAGAGGAAGATTGCCAGCTCAGTGAAGCCCCACGTGAATGCGCAGAAGAAGACGGGTGCCAAGAGAATCCTGAGAATGACCACTGCATATGTAGCTTTCATCATTCTATCACCAATCTCGACTGATATGCCAGATCTCACACAAAGCATATCTCCCTGCCTGCCAAGAGAGGATTCGCATCAGGCTTCGGAGTTCTTGAAATACCTTCTTGATGTGCCTTCCAGGAGAGACCTCTGTTGGCTCTCTGCCTAAAGGGTGCAACAGTACAAGAAGCTCCACCATAAGGCAAACTTTTTAATGGTAAGTAAAGACCGGGCACCTGTCGCTAGTTCTACAAGGCTCAATCTCGCCTACAGGGAGTTATTCCACGATGGAACATCAGACACAGTTACCAGAGGAATTGAAAACTGGAACAACGACAATCGGCCTAATCGCTAAGGATTGCGTGGTCTTGGCCAGCGATCAGAGAGCTACGATGGGCTTTCTGATAGCAAACAAGACTGCTCAGAAGATCTACAAGATTACTAATCGCATCGGCGCGACCATTGCAGGCTCCGTAGCAGATGCTCAATCGATGATGGATCTCCTGAGAGCTGAATCAAAGCTATTCGAGATTCAGAGAGGCAGACCGATGCGGGTCAAGGCCTTGACACGCCTTCTAAGCAATATCATGTTCCAGGCGCGAGGTAGCTATCTGCTGCAATGCCTTGTAGGAGGCTATGACGACGAAGGACCGCAGGTCTTCTACACCGACTTTGTTGGGTCCGTCCTGCCAGACAAGTACACTGCAACTGGATCCGGTTCCCCGGTCGCACTTGGTGTGCTCGAGGCTGAATACGAAGATGGTCTTCCCAAGAAGAAGGCCATCGAGCTTGCCGTGCGAACTATTGCAACTGCAATTGAGAGAGATGCAGCCACAGGGAACTCAATCTTGGTGAGTGTGATTGACAAAGACGGCTACCAAGAAGTGCCCAAGGATGAGATACTGAAGATCTGGAAGAAACCTTGATCGGTTTTACCCTACTCGTGGTTCACTTCGTGAACCGCATTTGAGACCAGCCCGCTGAGGACTGTTGACAAACGATAGGCCAGATTCGTCACGCGACAGACCTACAACAGAGAAGTGACTCTGGATGAATTCTGAGAACGGAGAAGAGAAGGAAGTCACCGATGTTAGAGAGGCAGTCATGAAATCTCTGCCTCGCTCAGCGGCCATAAGCTCAGTTGAGTATGAGGGACCTGAGATAGCGATCTATTCGAAAGCTCCCAAGATATTACTTGATGACGGCGACAGGATCAAGGCGCTGGCACGCAAGATGAGGAAGCGTATCGTGGTACGGTCAGCACCTGAGGTCCGTTTACCACATGAGGACGCTGAGAAAGCAGTTCGTGAACTCGTGCCCACAGAAGCAGAGATTACGTCGATCGACTTCGACGATTCACGCGGCGAAGTGGTCATCGAAGCTCAGAAACCCGGCCTCGTTATAGGAAGGAACGGGATTACCCTCAGGGAAATCACGCGACAGACATTCTGGCGGCCCAACGTGATGCGAACACCACCGATGGAGAGCAAACTAATCAAGCAGATACGTTACATAGTACAGACTGAATCTGCGACCCGCAACAAAGTGTTTCGAGAAATAGGCAGGAGAATTCATCGCCCGATTCTCATTGATAATGGCTGGATAAGATTGACAGCCCTTGGCGGTTTCCGCGAAGTCGGTAGGCAGTGCATGCTGCTGCAGACAAGCGAAACCAACATTCTTCTAGAATGCGGCGTCAACGTGGGAGCACCCGACAGGGCCTTTCCACGACTCGATATGCCAGAGCTGAATATAGACAAGCTGGATGCGGTCATAGTCAGCCATGCACACCTAGATCACTGTGGAATGGTTCCGTTCCTCTTCAAGTACGGATACCGCGGTCCTGTCTACATGACAGCACCAACATTGAACTTGTCAACTCTGCTTCAGCTAGACTACTTGGAGGTCGCTGAACGAGAAGGAAAATTGAGACCCTACAGAGACCGGGATGTCAAGGAGGGCATAATCCATACCATACCTCTGAACTATGGTGAGGTCACTGACATTGCTCCTGATGTCAGACTCACATTGCACAATGCAGGTCATATTCTTGGGTCTGCAATCGTTCACCTTCATGTAGGGGACGGCCAGTACAATCTCGCATATACTGGCGACTTCAAGTTCGGAAGAACAAGACTCTTGGAACCAGCAACATTCACCTTCCCGAGATTGGAGACTCTTATTATAGAAAGCACGTACGGTCACCCCACCGACAAGATGGCGCCGAGGCAAGAAGTCGAAAGGAAGTTTGCGTCCGTGATAAAGAGGACGATTGAAAGAAGAGGAAAGGTGCTCATACCCGTGCTTGCAGTTGGGCGTGCACAGGAAATCATGCTCGTGCTAGAGGATCTTGTCACCACAGGCCGTATCCCGAAGGTTCCGGTCTATATTGAGGGGATGATAGCTCAGGCTACTGCGATACACACCACCCATCCTGAGGCGCTTAGCAAGAAAATACGGGAGAAGATATTCCATCAAGGCGTGAACCCGTTCTTGAATGAGATATTCACTCAAGTCGATAATCCTGATCAACGCGAACAAATCGTTGCAGGTGAGCCCTGCATAATCATGGCCACGTCAGGTATGCTTGCAGGCGGTCCCAGTGTTGACTATTTCAGACTCCTAGCCCCAGATGTCAATAATGCAGTTGTCTTTGTTAGCTACCAGGGCGAAGGAACACTTGGACGCAGAGTTCAGAAGGGATGGAAAGAAATACAGATGCGCAATCGCGAAGGCAACGTGACTGTGGTCCCGGTGAACTTGACCGTCGAGACCGTGGAAGGCTTCTCTGGTCACTCAGACAGAAAACAGATTCTGAGTTTCGTCAAGAGAGTGAGTCCAGTACCTGAAATGATACTGACATGTCATGGTGAGGCCACAAAGTGCATGAATCTCGCTTCTACCATCCACAAGGCGTTGAACATCGAAACGAAAGCCCTCACCGTCACTGAGAGTGCGAAGCTGAGATAAGATTGGGTGAGCAAAAGGCAGCGGCTAGCGGCATGGATATTGATGCCATTCAAAGCCATCTGGACCCAAACTAGGTACCCAATTAATGGCCCGATGTGCTTTCTCAGAATCTTACAAATGAAGGAGTCACAATCACGCAGTTGTCATTGACGAGAGCTATCTCAGCGCCAAAACCCCGTGTTTCCCCTCGGATTCGTTCAATTATGCGCTTGAGTTCCAAGTGGCCTTGTTCCTTGCCATCATTCAGTCTCGAAATGTCAAGCAGGACAATTGTTCCTTCGCGAATCTCATTTACGACGAAAGGGACGTCATCCAAGGACTCCAGTCGTTTTGATCTGATGTATATGGCGTCTAGCTCGCAAAGCTTCTTGAAGTCTTGAAGAACTTCTGACTCAGACGGACTGGAGACAGGTGAGAAAATGCCCAGGTGAGAATGATGTCTCTCGGGAGAACAGCCATCAGGTGAGCCTTCAGGGTATTCTTTCCGTCTGAAGAAAATCCGCACTCAGTTCACCTCAACGTCACTAACCGAATATAGCGGTTAAAAGAAAAGCCCGAGTATTATCAGGTCGGTCTATTCCACACTCTTTCCGAACTCCCACAGGTCGTCGCCTACGTGATGCTTCGAGATTACGACCTTGCCGCTTGATGCTGCACGCAATCCCTCGGTGTTCATGGTTGAGACGCCCACTGCCAGAGGCTTTCCATGACGCTCGTCAACCACAACGACGACTGAGCCTTGGGCTATGCCATCATCGACACTTCTTATTCCGGGCCGCATAATATCTGCCCCGTTGGTTACGTATTTCACCGCACCCATGTCTACTACGACCCTCGGTATGCTGATTATGCCGTCAAGTAGGGCGCGGAGAGTAGGAAACAACTTCCCTTCTGACTCAAAGAAAACGATTGTGCCATTCAGTAAAAGCACTCTAGAGCCATCGTCTGTAATGCCCTCCTCGAATTGTATATCAGGGCTTAGACCTGTAATCTTCGCTCTCAAGTGCTTCTCGATTCGTTCGAGCTCCTCCTTCTGCTCCCTCTTTCTCAAAAGGTGTCGCGTCTTGAAACGTTCAATCTTCGGCATCATGTATGTGTCTTGAGATGCGCCTTTTGAATTCTGTGACGCCGAACAATTAGATATCAGTAGGTTAGACCCTGTTGTCTCAAGCTTCCATCGTCATGTTTTTAAGTGAAACCTGGAGAATGGCTCGAAAGTCGCTAGCCTAGGCTTCAGCGACTCCTATTCTGTGTCGGTGATTCTAGTGAATGCAAGTAGACCCACGGAGCTTCTGCAGAGATCGATTGGTGGCCAGGTGCTAGTCGAGCTCAAGGCGCGAAAGAAGATAAAGGGTCGATTGCGAGGATTCGACCAGCACTTGAACCTCATCCTCGAAGACGCAGATGAGATGGGTGTGGACCCGGAAACCAACACTGAGTTGGTTGAACGAATCGAAACTGTCATTGTAAGAGGTGACAATGTGGTCATCATATCGCCGCCCCCGGGTGCTCCACAGTCGAACTCTGAAGGGGAGTAGATCCCATGACGAAAGGCACTCCGTCAAAAGGAAAAGCTAACAACCCTCACCACATAAGGTGTAGGCGATGTGGTAGAAGAGCCTATCACATTACGCACCATAGATGCGCAGCTTGTGGCTTTGGAGCATCAACGAGGATTCGAAGTTACAGCTGGGCCCACAAGAATGTATATGGGGTTCGGGTGCGAGGATAGAACTCAGCGTGGGCCGGTAGATCAGTGGTAGATCGCTTCCTTGGCATGGAAGAGGTCACGGGTTCTCCGGAACTGACTTCCAGCTTCGGGCCCAAAAATCCCGCCCGGTCCACCAGCATTCAGGCATAGTGACGGGACCGAACCAGTCTTATTCAAGCAGTTGCGTCAAGTCCTGCCATTATGCACGGTTCATCGAAAACGGAGAATCCCACTTTCGGAACACCGCTTGAGGGAATCATTTTCAAGCGACTGTCAAGCACTGGGCTTGTCTAGGATGCCGGTATTACTTCCGTCACGTAAGTATCAGATGAACTGCTCTGCCCACTTTGTGACCTTTGAATACTCATTCTTGAGATATTCACAGGCACTCCCGCATGTGTTGAGAATCTCAACATACTCGGTTGCGGAGTATCTCCTATCAGCACTTGTCGGTATCCTAACTTGAGACGTAGTCCCGAGATCGGGCACGTGATGCGTAACCCACTTGTATCTCTCCTTGACAACATCATGAACGCTCTGCAACCGTGCTTGCATGAACTCGTGTTTTCGTTGATTGCTCTTGTTGGTCTGGAGTACAAATCGCTCAATGAAGTAGGATGTTAGCAGAGCGTAGTAGATTGAACAGCAGCAGCCAGTGAAATGGCTCCTTGCTCTGAGCAAATCGCAGGACGTATCTAGATTCTTAATCAGTCGCCACATAAGTTCGGCAATCAATCGAGGATTCAGCTTGATGTCAGTTCTGATGTCTTCCCCACAGGGCAGACTGCCATTACTGATGACGGTCCAGAGGAATAAGTGCTCACAATCTGACTTGGCAGCGACAAATCCGTTATCCGTACAGACTTTGCAGTCGATAGGAGTATCGCCTAGAACCGATTGCAGTTTAGTTAGACTCTCCTTCACGTCCCTTGCGTCCTCAATGTTGCATGTCACTACTATAAGGTCCACATCACTGTCATTCTGAGCCTCTCCAAGGGCACGGCTTCCCGCCAAGATGATGGATCTAGATTTCCTACAGTTCATCTTCATAAAATCGGCGATGACTTCAGCGATTAGTCCCTTCAAGGCGTCCTTCACCCGCCCAGGCTGTCATTCAAGTCGAAAGGTCACCCACGACAATTATCTATCGTGCGTTTTCATTCGCCGACGAAGAAGCTCCTTTGTCCCAAGGGAGAATAATGCTGCAGGGACGGTCGAGACAAGAACGGGTGTGAGGAGAATCCATGTCGCATAATCCTGAGAATGTGTGACACCAAAGCTCTCTCGTGCATCTACTAAGTCACCAGTAAATGCATCCAGTAAAAGGGTCCTTCCAGAATCTCCTTCCTGCCTCACCCAGCAGAGACGAAACTCTTGCGGCCTAATTTCGTCGAAATCGGCTTCAGATACTCTAACGAGCGTAAGAAGTGCGTCATCACCTACCCTATCTACGGAGAGGACATCCTCAACTGGTATCTCATCCATCTGAATCCATTCGAATGACAGGAATTGGAGTCCACCGCTAGCGGCATCTATCTCAACACTCAGTGTCCCTATCCTTGTGTCGATCATAGCATCATTGCAGACCTCCTGGAATCTGAAACGATAGGTGACGCCGTTCTGTGCTGTCGGGTCGGTCCAGTTCATGCTGAATACTCGTGAGTTGGAAGGTATGAGATAGCCCATTTCCTTCATTGCTGCTATTGCATAGCCCTCAGCAGTAGACTGATTGTCCGCTTCTCCTTGGCACAATATTGGTCTACCAGCGTACCCAATGATCTCTCCAGAAAGCGCATTCACCGTCACACTAGCTTCTATGTGTATTGGCACCGAATACGTATTGTTCCTGAAATTGATTGTCCATTTCGGAAGGGCGCCCCGCAATTGTGTCAATCTTCTGTCAACTTCAAGCTGTTGAATGGATTCATTCGTGAATACTTCATTGATGAACTGCTGGGCGGCACCTTCGGCTTCTGGCTCAGTTACAGAATCGGCATCGTGGTAGTCTACTCTTATTATGTAAGGCCTTTCGTTTACAATCTCGTAATTGGCGGGATACAACAAAGACCCCATTGCTATGAGGGGATCTGTGCCAAGTTCTGCAAAAGGTGAGTCAATGAGAGAAACCCCAGGCAAGACTCTCACAGATGAACCTGAGCTACCAGTCACAAGGGCAGTAATGAATAGAATAATCGCAGCCGCAACAGATGCGATGGCATATAGTGCGGGTCTGTAATTCATAGTACTCATCAACACAACCCCGGTGTATGTATTGTGTCATTGCTAGATACGTCTAACTTTCCGTGGAGCCGTTCTAACTTTTTCAACCAATCAGATTTCCATTCTCCACGCCCTGAAACTCTCAATACAGCTGGTAATCGCCCCAAAACACAGAACAGAGAGAAGGAGCAGGGAGATTGGCCCTGTTGTGAAGGGGAGAAACACCAAATAGCACAGAACTAGCGTGATGTAAAACACTGCATAGAATACATAGCGAGGAACTAACAATCTCCCAGAGCCCACGAAGAACCTAAGCACACCAACCTTTACATTTCTCTCTAAGGAGTATAATCCATGTTGGTCGGTACTTACAAGGCCAAGGTTTTTCAGCTTGTCAAGGTGGTAGGTTGCCAGGCTTGGGCTTGAAAGACCCGCGCCCTTCTGTATATCACGTAGACTCGCTTCCTCAGGGTTCTTCAGTAGATACCAATAGACCCTCAGCGTTCTTCCTTTCAACTCTAGCGCTATCTTTTCGAGATCCGATTCAATGTCACGTGCTGTTTCATGCATTTCACAGGAGAACTCCATCTTGCGTTTGAAGATATGAACATCCCAGATGACAATCGAATGAGACACGGAACTAGCATACGATTGCCTACTACGAGCTTATGAGCACGGTCAAATCATAATACCCTCCATGTGTATCAGTCTTGTGGATGTATAAGAAGTAGGTGTGTCCGCCACCAAAGAAATAGCAGGACTCTTTGCTCATTGTTCAGGCACAGTCCGCAAACCGAACCAGTCGTTTTTAACTGGCAGCCTTACTACTCTTGCTTATGACCTTCGCACCGAGAGCCGAGTACTCAACTTTCCAGACGCCATTTCAGGAAATCGCTTTCGAGAGACTGCGAAGCACCGGGCTCGTCTTAGACGTCGGTGGAGGAGGAGAGGGAATCGTGTCCAGAATAGAGGGCTCAAGAGTCTGTGCGATTGACATCAACCTGAGCGAAATCAGAGAGGCTCAAATCTATGAATCCGCCCCACAGTGGATTGCTTCTGACGGAGAGTCTCTACCCTTTCGCAACGCGGTCTTCCAGACTGCCGCGATTTGGTTCTCACTTGATTACATGGCAGACTGGAAAATGAAACGGGCAGTTGTCCGTGAAGTCCTTCGGGTATTGAGGAAGAAGGGATCTCTCTCAATAATGTCGAGCAAGATAATCTGTCGTGAAGCAAGATTCGTACTGAGGATGCGCTATACTCTGCCAGACGGAAGTGTCTATCAAACGGGCTACGGAGTCAAGGGAAATCAGGGTCAGACGATGGACAGAATCAGCGACATTGTGGAACAGACTGGTTTCCATATCGCGAAGAAGGATGACAACGGATATTGGTTCCATTTGGAAGGGATCAAGAAGTAGCCTAAGACCATTGATGCTTCCCTATTCCTCCAAAAGCTTAAAGTGGACATCGGGCTGCGGAACCCAACTACTCAAGCACCTGGTAGAACAATATGAGCCTTGCAATCTGGTGGAGACGTGGCAACAAGCCGGGTCTGATACTGATGCTCCTCGGGATAGCCGGACTGGCTCAGTTGCCAGTCATATGGCACGCTCAGGCCTATGCTGAAGTCCTCAGTGCGGAACTCCAATTCATCATCGCTCTCGGAGCCATGACAGTCCTTGCGGGTTCATACATTCTGATGGCCGAGGCCATGTATCGCTGGGCAAATATTGTCTCAAAAAGGAAAGTGAGAAAGAGACAGCGTGCCGAGTTGAACTGGATCAACAGACTCTCCGAGTTCGCTAGGTCAACCTCGGATATGCCGGTCTTTGTCGGTGTCGCGCTGATGACATCAATCTTCTTGATGTTCTACTTTGTGCCATTCGGAATATCTGACATTACGAATCTGCCCTCGTGGTTGGCGGGACTGGCATTTGTGGACTCACTATACACATATCCGCTGGCCGTTAACTCTGCCGCTATCATTACGGCAATCGTTGCCAGCTATGTGAATCGGAAAATCAGATAGAGCAACTTCAGCAGAGTCCCTACTGCCGCTGTCCGTTGTGTAATCCTATGACTGACTTGCACTATGTTTATATCGAAAAACCAGAGGAAAGACGATTTGCCGGTTACTCCCGACTCGTGGTGTACGATACACTACGAAGAGCGAGTGCAGACGTAGCTTAGTTGGGAGAGCGCAGGACTGAAGATCCTGCTGTCGCTGGTTCAAATCCGGCCGTCTGCACCAGCTCCTTTTTCATTCAGCTCGTTCCAGTAGTTCTTGATGAAGAACAACTCATCTGTGAAAGAAGAAGCCGTGATAGTACGCGTGAAGCTACTGATTCCAGATGCCAAGATGCCATCTCTTGCTAACGAAGGCGACGTGGCTTTCGATCTCTATTCTACTATCGATATTGACCTTCAACCAGGACAGCGTATCGCGGTGCCAACTGGAATATCAGTGGAAATACCACGAGGATATGAAGGACAAATCAGACCGAGAAGCGGACTCGCTCTACAATATGGTGTCACTGTTCTAAATGCTCCGGGTACCATCGACAGCGGATTTCGTGGCGAAGTGAAGTCAATAATGGTGAACCTCGGTTCGGATACGTTCAGAATTACAAAAGGAATGAGGATTTGTCAGCTCGCCGTCAGGCACGTGGCAGACGTGCAGCTGGTGAAATCAGAAGCCCTTACCCCTTCAGAGAGAGGAGAGAAGGGTTTCGGGAGCAGCGGGCATTGAAATCACCGATTATCACAGGACCGTTCTCTCGTTGAGACTGAGTCATAAGTCAAAGAAAGGCATCCAATGTCGTAACGTTTTTAATCGACTGCAGTCGTCCGACACAGGAACGGGTCGGTAGTCTAGGCGGCTATGATACTGCATTGACAGTGCAGTGGTCACGAGTTCGAGTCTCGTCCGACCCACCAAATCCCATATGGCTAGTAGATTCTGCTATCCTACAACCGTCGACTAAGGCCAGACCCTACACGAACATTCCGGCCCGGTGGGGGTAGCGTTTCCGGAACAGGTCGTCTGCTGCTCTGTCCAAAGAAACCTGAGTCTTCAGAATGTCAGGACCAAGCGACCCGAGATCTGGTCTCGTCAAGATTGGACCGCTCAAAAAGTGACCACCGTGTGCCCGATCCATATCATCGAGACTCATTGGTGCCCTCTTGATGATCGATTCCACCGAGAAGCGGCTGTTACCGGGGTTGCTCAATGCGTCAAACAGACGCTTCACATCATCCTCGCTTAAAGCTCTGAATCCAAATTCGGGTGCGGACTTCAGCTCATCAACTGCGGCGCCTTGGTTTGATATCTCTACACCTGCTCCTGTGAACTCAAACGGGTTCAACGGAATAAGCTTGAGCTGAAAAGCCGACTCAGGCCCGATTACCATCATTTCTCCCCGTGGGGTACTCAGAACCCTCCAACCTCTGGGTCGGTCTGAGTATTGCCTGAGTATCCTCTGCACGACGCCTTCCGCCGGCTCGGTCTCTGTCACAAGCTATCGCATACACTTGTTGGCTCAAAACCTCATATCGTTGTCGGTCTGTGGCCTGCCACGTCTCTTCCTGCGCAATATCTCAGAGACAGCTAGACAGAAAACGGCTGTTACTAGGGGCGGATGAACAGCTCCTCACCCAACGAAGGCTCGGTCTCGATGGCTCCACACACGATATCGCACTCGGATTCAAGCCGTGCCACAAGTTCCTTGATGGCTCGATCAGTGTCTGCTACCTGCTCGTCCCATGTTCCAGACTTGTCCGGGAGGTTGTCGTAGTCAAGAACATACTTGAACATCAACGCAACACCCTTGATCTTGACACCGACTGCACTGAATGTGACCCTACGCAGCTTCTTCTTGTCTGCGAAGAACGGTGTATGGAAGTACTCCGGCGTGTAGACCACGAGTGCCGCTCCCTTCGCGAATCTCCTGAACTCTTGATAGCTACCAAGATGGATGGGGGGAATGAAAACAGGGGTCTCGCTGTCCATCTCCACGTCAACCCGGTGCTCTGGTTTCCATACCCGGACCCCACCGTTTCCAGTGGAGCCTTTCGAGCCATTAGCCGTCTTCGCCATCTTTCTACACACTACATTATGACTAATAAACAAATGAATATAAATCTATTTCCTCAGTCTTTCTTTTCGAGACTCCGCAGACGGGGTGTTGTTGGAACACGTGTTCCAACAGACAGCAAACAAGGGGAATGTCGGGTGGTGCACGTAGGCTTTCAGAACGATTCGCACACGGACCGAATCATCTTGATTTGCTCAGCCTTTGAAAAGACAAGATACTGGAAGAGACGACTAATCACCGGAGAGTGTGCCCTCGCAGCTATTGACAAATAGAAAGTGTACGCGCTCAATGCAATCTTCAATGCTCTGTTGCACACAAACAACCGAGGGTCCACTTCTGCTCGCATGAGGTCGAAGGGGGTCTCATCGGGTTCCTCCACTTCAATTGTGCGCGCTTCTTCCACTGCATCGACTATTCCCGTGAACATCATAGATTCGACCTTGTCTATGATTGCTTCTTCAGACTTTGCCAGAAAAAGCAGCAGTTCCTTCATTTCGTCGGTCTGCACGGTGGATGATGCGTCCAGATAGAACTGATACTGATTGAGTGACGTAGCGAGCGCTAGGTTCAACATGCGCTCCACGGGGTTCTTTTTCTCGCTCGTCTGAGTAGGCCTCCACGCATCCGCTTGAATTGCGTCCTTCTTGAGTTCACACATGTCCCTGATATTTGCTCGGGTCAGCAAGATATGCGGAGATTGTAGTGTAGTCTGCAGGCGGCATTAGATCCTTTATCAACGGCAGACCCTCGTCCATGAACTTGATTAGTGTGTGCAGCTGTATACCCGAGACCTTGGCTCGATCACCTGCACCTTGCTGTCTGTCGATAAGGACTGCTACATCATCGCATTTCACATTCTTGGTTCCACGTTTCTCAAGTTCAGACATGACCTGGGTGCGGGCCATCAGCTTGGCATCGAGTTGGGTGACCAAGTCGTCAACCAAGCAGAGCCTGTCGCCTTCTTGGACTTCGCCCTCGAGCAACGAATGCTGACCGTATTGGGTCAGCGCCTTCTGCAGCTCCTCATCGGTCGTCACGCCTACGAACTTTCGAGTATGGCACGCGGGAATGCCAGATACTATGGAGAGAGCTGTTGCTATAGGAACTCCTGCGAATGCAACGCCCACAAGTCTGTTGACCTGAGGAGCCTCCTTCTTTAGCATGAGAGACATGGCCTCTGCGACCTTCTTCAGTGTAGCCGGGAAGGAATTGAGAACACGAAGCTGAATGTAGAACGGGCTCCACACACCCGATAGCAGCTTCCAACCTTCAGGACGATCGCGTCTCGCGGTCAGCAACATTCGGTTCTCATAGATTTCTCGCATTATCTCTCGTTTCAGGCTGCGGAGATTCCTGCTCTCTGCCATTATTGACGCCCGAAAGAAGGGAAATCCGTCATCTCTTAACTCTAGTCTCAAGAACGCTCATCTTTGCGGCACTGTAGAGTCTTGACTGCGAGACCTTCCGCTGAAAATCAACGACAGAATGCTGTTCTTTCTTATCAGACGACTAGCTAGCACGTATGAGAGTATAACACCGAGCAAGAACCGAACTAGCCACAAGAGACTGCCAACGGTGGGGTCTGAGGTCAACGACAACCCCAAGTTCGTCGCTACTATCGGAACCAAGTAGAAGGTCACAGGATGAACTTCGTATGCCTCTTGGGATACTCCGCCGAGAGCGAAAAGGCCCCTTCCTGGTGCTGAGGATTTGTGAAGCAGACTCGAAACCTGAAACACAAGAAGGCAGCCCGCTGTTCCTGCACCCAGATACAGCCAGACACACGCTCCATAGCTATCGACGGCCATGTCAGTAAATCCATTGAGCTGAGAAAGTGTCAGAACTGCGACAGTGAGTGCCAAGATTCCAGCGAGGTTCTTCGCAGCCGACTGACTTGCCAAAGCCTTCAGACCCCTGGATTGGCGCAGCTCGTTCCCGATGAGCACAAATGCTGCAGCGATGAGGATTGAACTGAATCGCCAGGGAATGAGGACTGGGCGGAAGATTGACCAAATCGTATTTGCGGCTAGCATGAGGATTATCAGCGCGACCCACTTGAAGCCCCTCGACAGACGGTACGTAATCTTGTCAACCAAGGCAAATGCCATCAGTCCAAAGTATAGCACGGGAAGAAACCACAGATGACTGGCGGAGTTTGGGGGACCGTTCCCATAGAGGAGCCAGAACAAGACTTGGTCCGGTGTCAAGTACGTGTCGACATACGACGACAACGGAATGAACAGCACTATCATAATCAGGTACAATGAGAAGTACGGAATCAGAAGCTGACGCGCTCGCAATTTGGCCAACACTCCAAGATGGTTTCTGTGCTTCTCATTGTCGTATGTCAGTCCAGTTAGCATGAAGAAGATGGGAATAGTGAAACTACTGAGGTGGGTTGTAACCGGGTTGATGTCCGGAATCATGGAATGAACAAGAATCACAAATGTGACGCCGATGCCCTTTGCAATCTCGATCCACTCGGCACGCTCCTTCGCGAAGGGTGGGCCTTCCGATTGTGGACCTTGATCAACTTCGGTTATCACTGCCGAACCTCTTCTCCGAGAGCGTTGTGCTTCGACAAGCTTTTTAACGCACTGGACCGCGGTCTGAACTGCTGCGACCATTGTCTAGAATCGCTAGCATGAAGACAGCCAAATTGGCAGCTAACGATTGACTAAGGGGCTATGATGGATCCCTGCCACGGATCCGGCCCGGGTTCGAGTCCCGGTGGTCGCACCATTTCTCATTCTCTTCACGGTAGACTGAACCAAACGGGGAGTCACCTGCCGGTCTTCGCCATCCTTCTATTCAAGTCTGAAAGGAATTGGTTTGGCTCGATAGCCCTGAAAGGCTGAAAAGACACTAGTGAGTCAAACAGAGAGACTTCCTAGGGTGACAGTGAACGAACTTGTCAGAATCGATGGACTGGGACTCGATTGATTGGTTATCTAGTGCGAGAGCTTTGGTCAAGTGGACCAACTCCATGGACCCAGGGACACCCATTGCTCTTGTAGTGAGGCACTCGCATCGCACCACGCTCGCCGACTATGCAGAGATGCTCTCAGGAGGGCTTACAGAGCTTGGTAGGAAGACCTCGTTTGAGATGGGACGCCGGCTCAGGGTAAAGAGACCGGCTCATATCTTCACGAGCTTCGTGCCCAGGTGTTCAGAGACTGCCGACTTCATCGCGAAGGGATTCAACGATGCAGGCGGGAGAGTACTCGGGATTGAATCTCTCGACACACTGTTCTCGCCAGAGTATTCAGAGGAGAAGATATGGGAGAATCTCCAGCCCGATGGAAGGAATGTCACTGAGTTCGTCAACAAGTGGGCAAGTGGTCTCTTCGGTAATGGCATAGAGTCGTTTGGCAGTTTTCAGTCAAGACTGTGCTCAGATACTGTATCGCGGCTCATAGCGACAACGGACCCGGTGATGCATATCCACATCACTCACGATCTCTCCCTGATGTCCCTCAAGAGATTTCTTCTCGGGAGGCCGCTTGTCGTGACCGACCGCGAGCCTTACCTTGGCGGCATTGCAATGGTTCGTGTTGGTTCGAGACTCTCAGTCTTTGCGGGAAACACGGGAAAGTCACTAGAGGTGAAGCTGTAGCACCGCTTCTCATTTCGTATCTCAGGAGAGCCGAGCCAGATGACCTCTTCCAGTGTCAAGGTGGATGTATCCGTTCCCGCCTTGTCCATTTTCCGCATTTCACACAGCGGAAGTGCACGAAGACAACTGTTTTGCCATTTTCGACCTTAGTTTCCTCGTGCTTCTCTATGAGTCTGCCTCCGCAATACGGGCATTCTTCTTTCAGCATGATACAGACTCTCACAGCCAGAGCCATAATAAAGACTAGACAGTACAGACTCTGTCAGTTATACGTGGAGTCGGACCGTAATGAAGCTTCCAGATTCTCAGTATGGGCTTCGTTCAGGAGACAGCAAGACCAACAAGCCAGCCGGATTCCGGACATGAGCCAGCCCATCATTGCCCCAGGGGTGATGCAGAGCGAGGCTGCTCTACCCAAGTGAACTTCCTTTGGAGCGTCTTTGAATAGACAGACCGCCAGTCCATATCCACCTTTCTGCACCAGTCATACACTACTCGAGGATGGATGTAGGATTTGAGGGACGTACCCAAGTTCCATGTCCGTGTGTCCTTTGCGATATGGTAGTCATCCTGCAGTTTCTGTCTTGCAGCATCAGCCCTCTTGACTCGCTCCTTGATGGTGTTCACGATCTTCTCGACTCGGCCAATCTGCTCCGCCGACTTCTGCTTGGATGAAGCAAGCGCAGCCACCTTCTTCTCTAGGGCAGCCTTGCTCTTCTCGTAGCGTTCACGTGCCTTCACGAGACCTTCTTCGGCTTTGTCCAGCCTGAGCTTCAGATTGTCCACCCGGTCTCCCACTTCCTCAAGTCGCTCCTTCTTGGTTCTCTTTCGCTTTCGGTTACTCACTCTTGTACGTTGTCTATCGTCTCGAGCGTTGTCCCAAGCAACCTTTGCCTTGTCGCGCCGCTCTCTCCACCGAGAGACAGAGTCTTTGTATTTCTCGACCAGTTGTTTCTGTCTCGTGACAAGCTCCTCAGCTCTCGCAAGTCCCGGTGCCTGCTTTCTTTTCACATCAGCAAGCCGGCGTTTCTTCTCGTCAAGCTGCTTCTTTGCTTTGGCAACTCGTTCTTCGGCGGCCTTGATCCTTGATTCGTAGCGTTTCGCTGTCGCAGCCCAGCCCTTCGGGGCCTGCTTCGTATGGTTCATTACCCGAGCAACCTCAAGGTTTGCCCTCTTGAATGCTGTCCGCTTGATGAAGTCCATGTCGCTGCGTCTGATGCCACTATTGCCAAGCTCATCCCGAATCGTAACGGTAGCACGAAGTGTTCGGAATACCTTGGCTGTCAAGTCCGGGTCTATCTCGCCAAGGAACTTGTTAACATCAGTGCTACGCACACGCGAAAATACCTGAGCTGCCTTCTTTGGGTCTCCGCCAGTCTTGCTGCTCCCACGGGCTTTGAAGGAATCTACTCTTTCAACCGCTCTATCATGAAGCTCTTTGAAAACTGTGTAGACATCCACAGGCATCTCCAGCTCCTTGTGCCAAGGAACACTATCTTTGCCCAAGAAGTCGAACTGGACAGAGTCTTTCTTGAATGCCAAGTGCTCTGCTCTCAGCGTAGTGGCACCGACGGTGTCGGCTTCGTCAGGGTCTTTTTCATCCCCGACTCGCAGGCTTAGCCTGTCAATCAGATAACATGCAGCAGCGACTTCTCTGCGCTTCGGATCATTGGAGTGGAGACCATCCATTATGTGAGCACGGATTTCTTCTCTTTTGGCTTCCATCTTGAGGGCCTTGTCGAATTTCGCCTCTTCTCGTTCCTGCTTTATCGGGGTCGAATCGTGAAGCCAGATGTACTTTCCATTGCCTGTAAGCTTGTCAGTCCACCTCGCAATCCACATACAATCGGGCGCCCAAGTAATCTCGCCCCAATCGCCCTTCGGTCTCGGTGCGCTCCGGTCAAGGTTCAGGATGATGTCTTTTTCGAGAGCACCGTGCTTCCAGCGACCTCTGAGGGGGTGCTGTCCTCGCCCCATAAATATGCCGGAGGGCTCTGTCATGTAGTTCGCGAGCTCCATGGCTTCGCCATCGACTGTAGCATAGCCGTAGAGCTGTTTCATCCGGTCTCGCTCTGCTTTCCTACGCTCTAGGTCTGCCTTCTTCTCTTCTTTCGTCATGTTCTTTTTTCGTTGGCGATCCTTCTCGACGAATCGCAGGACGGGAGTGAAATCGACTTCTTCAAGCTTCAGTGGAGGCTTGATACCCAGTTCCTTGCTGAAGTCTGCGAGGAAGTTCTTCGCGAAAACAGGGTCATCGACGTAAGGCGTGCCGAGCTTCTTCACCCAAGCTACCGCCATCTCTTCTTGAAGCGCATTCAAGGTCAGCTCTCTGCCACGAGCACGAATCGCGAGACCATGGGTTTCTGGGGGGTGAATGACGTAAATACCGTTGTGTTTCAGGGACTTCATTTCAGCACCTCATCGTGACCGAGCCCAGAGCATCGAGAGACTCTGAGAACTAGTCCGAAGTGGATGATATCATGGTGGTGGTGCGTCTGCCGGGAATCGAACCCGGGCCCGAGCCTTGGAAGGGCTCAATCATAGCCCCTTAGTCTCTCATTAGCCGCCTGTTGGGTTGTCTTCAAGCTAATGTGACTAGACTACAGACGCTCCATTTCTGCCCAAGCCAGCCGGCGTGATTTAAAGTTATTCGATGGTCATTGCTGCAATCCTCAGTGAAACCTTCATGTCCTATTTGCTTGAGAACTGTTTCCGGCTGATTCCGGTCCTCAACGAATAGGTCCAGAGCATCTCAGAGCAAACATGCCATGCCATCATGATTTCACCATAAAGACTCACGTGATTCTCGAACAGTTGCGGTATGGCCTTATCGAAATCGCCATGAGGAAATGCACCAACTCCGACAATGACCGGCACGTTTGGATCCTCAGGAAAAAGCGATACGAGAGCATCAATCGTGGTCTTCCTTCCATCCTCCACAGCTAATACTGTGAGCGCATCTCCTCTGCCTTCAGGCAGTTGTGAGAGGAGTTCAGACAGCCCCTGACCGATCACCCTCAATAGAGCAGGCCCCTCCGGTGGCACCGAACCAAGGCCTAGAAGCTGCTCCATAAGTCCAACGAATCGGTCGTAGTTACGCGGCAGTCGGACATCCGGTTTTACCTCCACGATCCGATTATCGCGCAAATGGAGGTGAATTGTAAGCAGACCTTCCTTGCAGAGAGGAGACTCAAGGATTGACATCAAGCTGAGAAAGACAATATCGGGCCTGCCACGGCGGTCAGAATCCTGAAGACGCGTCATCGATCGGCCGTGGTGGCTTTGATCGAGTAAGACCTCCTGAGGTTTCTTGCCCTTCAGTGATGCAAACCTCTGTATCTCCTTGAGCCGGGTCAGCTCTGGTGGGATGAGTTCGAGCGGGCACTCCAACAACACTAGGTGAAGCAATTTGCTAGCCTTCAGAACTCCTTCTGGCGAATGATTTAAGGAGTATGCCCACTTCGGGTATTCGACGTGACTTGATGGCCAAGAGAACTGCACCAAAGGCCGAGATGAGAAAGCTGGCCCATGAAAGAATCGAGATTCTATGGGGTCAAGCTCTCAGTGTGGCAACGACGAGACCTGAGCTTGCACGCCGCTGGATGAATATTGCTAAAGCGCTGGGTCGGAGAACACGCGTAAAGATACCACGTCATATCAGCCGAAGACTGTGCAAGGAATGTGGTTCGGTTCTCATCCCTGGGCAGACCTCCAGAGTTCGACTGAGACATAACAGATCGACTCACGTGTCCGTGACCTGTCTCAACTGCGGAGCCATCAGAAGATTCCCGGTCGGACAAGAACCTTAATGAGCGGACCTTCATCCTGGACGGCGGAACGATATGACTTCGGACAAACCAGACCCTGTGAGGGTTGGAATTGCTTGGCAAGATCCTGCTATGATGCAGGTAGGTAAGTCAGGTGTGACAGACGGACTGATTGAGGAAGCCAAGCGCCTCCTGAAGAAGCATAAGTACGTAAAGGTTCGACTTCTTCGGAGCTCGGTAGGGGAAAATGACTCCAAGCAGGCCCTGTTTGAGAACCTGTGTGCGAAGGCAGGAGCAAAGCTGATTGGCATCAGAGGGAACACGGCCGTCATGTTCAGAGTTCGCTCGATGCCTGTCGGAAAGAAGCAGTAGTGGACGCATCGGTTTGGACCAAGATGATTTTCGAGCGTTAATGTCATGCTTACGGATGGTAATGCTTTTATGTGCTCTCAGGGGTGGAGTGCCAGCCTTCTGAGATAGGCAACCGGCCCAGTCCGGGTCTGGTGGCCATTTCTCAGTCGGATGTGGTGACAGAACCTATGCCCACCGTATATGACATACCCGCCAACATCCTGATTCGTCGTTTGGCTCAAGACCTCAGGTCTAGGAAAGATATTCAGCCCCCCGATTGGGCTCCTTTCGTAAAGACAGGAGTACAAAGAGAGAGAGCTCCAGATGACCCTGACTGGTGGTATGTTAGATGTGCAAGTGTTCTCAGGAAGGTTTACCTCGAAGGGCCAATCGGTGTAGAGAGACTCAGAATCGAATACGGTGGAAGAAAGAGACGCGGCGATAAGCCGGCAAGAGAGAGAAAAGGCGGAGGATCGATAGTTCGGCTCTGCATCCAGCAGCTCGAGAGAGCTGGTTTCATCAAGAGACGCGCCAGCAAAGGACGCGAAATGACTGACATAGGCAGATCATACTTGGATAAGTTGTCGGGTGCATTGAAAACTGAACTGTCAAAAGCAATACCAAGTCTTGAGAAGTACTAGACGAGGACTGGTCTCAATGAGTGACGACGAAGAGCTCGAAGCCATTCGTCAAAGGAAACTCGCTGCTATGAGAGACCAGGCGCTACAGGAACGGATTCAGGAGCAGCAGTCTGCTGACAGAGAGGCCAAGAAGGAGAGCATATTGCGGCAAATCCTCACTCCTGAAGCTCGCTCAAGACTCACCAATATCAAAATGGTGAGACCCCAATTTGCCGAACAGCTCGAGATGCAGCTCATTGAGCTCGCCAGTGCTGGGAAGCTGAAGGAGCGTGTCACCGACGAGCAGCTAAGGGCATTGCTAGCTCAGATACAAGGGCGTGAAAGAGAAAGGAAAGTTACATTCAGGTAAAGCTGCCGCAAAGAGGTGTTTACTATGGCAAGATCCAAGACACTCGGAAAGAAGCTTAGGCTTGGGAAGGAATTGAGAAGCAACAGTAGTGTGCCGACGTGGGCGGTGATGAGGACCGGTGGAAAGGTCAGAAGAACGCCAGCGCAGCGGCATTGGCGTGACGCGAAGATCAAGCCCTAGCCGGGTGATTGTCAATGAGCAAACGAGGAAAGAAACAACCTAAGGTTGAAGAAGAACCAGCAGAAGCTCCAGAACCTGAAAAGGAGACTGCCGCAGCAGCTGAGAAGGTAGAGGAAGCTGAGGCCCCAGCTGAGAAAAGGGAAGAGAAGGAAGCCGCTGCACCGGCTGAGAAACCGGCGGAAGAAGAGATTATCGACGAGAGAATCTATACTGTGCCCTTCCGCAGAGTGTACTGGGCTCGCAGCCGCCATAACAGGGCTAAGAGAGAGGTCAGAGTTCTTAGGGAGTTCGTTCAGAGGCATATGAAGCCCGAGGGGCTCTTGATACAGCCCGAAGTGAATGAACGGATATGGGCTCGCGGGATCCAGAGACCGCCACGCAAGCTTAGGATCAGGGCTACTAAAAACTCTGAGAATGAAGTGAAGGTCTATCTGGCGGAGGCGTAACCCGCGTGATCGCCCGGACTGATTTCGAGGGCGATTCGAACGTTGGAGTCTTTGGAATCGCCACTGACAAGTTCGTGCAGGTATCTCCACGAATGTCAGACAAATCGCTTGAAACAATCAACCATACGTTCAAGCTTCCATTGGTGAAATCGACTGTAGCTACACTTGATGCAGTAGGCATAATGTGTATTGCGAACTCAAATGGACTGCTGTTGCCCTATACAGTGACGAGCGATGAGCTTGCGCGACTCAAGACCTATGGCGACATCAGAGTCGACTGGATAGACAACAAGATGACCGCATTGGGCAATATAATCTTGGCAAATGACAAGGGTGCAATCTGCCACTCTGACTTCGATGCCAAGGCCCGGCGCAAGATATCTGATACTCTTGGAGTCGAAGTTGTCCCCGGGACCGTGGCCAAACTCCCGATTGTTGGCGCGAACACAGTGGTGACAAGTCGCGGTGCCGTGGTTCATCCACTCGCTACTACTGAGGAGATTGAGCAGATAGCGGAGCTGTTAAAAGTTGATGTTGAAGTGGGAACAGTCAACAGAGGCAGTCCGTATACAAGACTAGGAGTATTGGCCAACAGCGATGGCATGATAGCTGGCACTGACACGACTGGTGTTGAGCTTGCCCATATCAGCCAAGTACTCGGATTTGTCTAGCGAGGTGTTCTTCAATGGACGAGATAGCGTGGTCCGTAACCGGAACATACCGGAAAAACAAACATACATTCAAGTTTGCAAAGGAATTGATAGGGGAAAAAGAGTCGCACATTCGAGAGAGAACCCTCTCTGACATTGGCAGTCGCCACAGGATTAGGAGAAGGGACATAGAGATCTCGGAAATCAAGCAACTCAAGCCAGCCGAAGTAAAGAGCCTCGAATTGCGTAGACGCCTCGGAGTGGAGAGCGCTCAGTAATGCCTGAGGACGTGCAGGGGCGCGCACAGAAGCTCCTCGAAGACCAGAGCGTGCTTGAGTCCAATATGGAAGCAGTCCAGCAACGTTTGGAACTGCTACGTGCCGTGCTCTCAAACTACAGAAGTGGATTAGCAGTCCTTGAAGAGATGGAGAAGAAACAGGGAGGGGAGGAGATGCTAATCAGCATTGGCGGCAACGCGTACATCCAAGCTCAGTTGGCAAACCCAGGAGAGGTCACGCGAGATATCGGAAGTAGCATTAGAATATCTCAGGGCTTGCAGGACGCGAAAAGGGATCTGGGGGAGGATATTGCCAGTCTGGAGCAGCAGTATGCGCAGCTCGCCAAAGACTATCAGAACATAGTTTTGCAGGCCGCAAGCGTGAATGCCCAACTCCAGGAGCTTGCACAGAAACAGGCTCAGGAGGAGCCAAAGGGTGTTTGATAAGCTCCGGGGTGCCTTGGACTCTGCCATAGCGAAGGCTGTCACTAAAGAACTGAACGAGAAGAACCTCACCGATGCCGTCTGGCAACTGCAACTCGTGCTAATCCAAAATGACGTGGCAATGGAGGCAGCCGAGCATATCTCGGAGCTTACTAAGAAAAAGCTCCTGGGAAGCAGAGCAGGCAGACTCGAGAACATCACGAAGCTGTTCAGAAGCGCGGTTTACGAATCCATACTTGATGTGCTAACACCGAAGGCCCCCCTAGACCCCATACAATTCGCAGCGGAAAAGAAGAATCAAGGCGATACAACTACTGTCATGTTTGTCGGAGTCAACGGCACTGGAAAGACAACCACTCTTGCCAAGGTCGCGAACTTGTACAAGAAAAACGGTTTCTCGGTTGTCATCGCTGCGAGCGATACATTCCGAGCGGGCAGCATCGAGCAAATCGAGCTGCATGCTCAGAAGCTGGGTATAAAGGTAATAAGGCAAGAATATGGGTCGGATGCGGCCGCGGTAGCTTACGATGCCGTTGCTCATGCGAAAGCTAAGCACATCAACGTCGTATTGATTGACACTGCCGGGAGAATGCAGAGCAACAAGAACCTCCTAGCTGAGATGGCGAAAATCGCGAAAGTTGCAGAACCGGACCTCAAGCTGTTTGTCGGAGACGCGCTTACTGGCAATGATGCCTTATCACAAGCCAAGGAGTTCAATGAAGCTATTGGAATAGATGGCTCAATCCTGACAAAGATTGACGCAGACCCGTCGGGCGGTTCGGCCCTTTCCATCGTCTATGTGACCAGGAAACCGATAGTTTACGTGGGCACGGGGCAGAGTTATGACGACCTCCAGCGGTTTGACCCTGAATGGTTTGCCCGAAGACTAATCGGAGAAAAGTAGGCAGTGAACACTTTTATTACCGGGTGCCTGTGAAGCCGCGTTGGGTTTCTTCACAGAGGTGGTTCTATTGAGTCTGAAGGGTCGAGACTTTATCGATCTTTATAATTTCGAGAGACAGGATCTTAGAACGATATTGAACACCGCGCACGATCTGAAAAACAAACTCAAAGGCGGCAAGCCGCACGAGCTCTTGAAGGGCAAGTCTCTTGCCATGATATTCATGAAGGCGTCTACGCGGACCCGAGTCTCGTTCGAGGTGGGAATGACACAACTGGGAGGACACGCGCTCTACCTTGAGCAAGGGGGTATGCAGCTAGCCCGTGGTGAGACTATCGCAGATACGGCCCGGGTACTTAGTAGATACTGCGATGCAATCATGGCGAGAGTGTTTGCTCATAGCGATATCATTGAACTGGCCAAGTACGCGTCCGTGCCTGTAATCAATGGTTTGACCGATTCCTCGCATCCATGCCAGATAATGGCTGATTTGATGACAATCGAGGAACACAAGGGGAAACTTGAGGGGCTCAAGATTGCGTACGTAGGGGACTCCAACAACGTGAGCAATTCCATAATGGAAGGCTGTACGATACTAGGCATGAACGTGACAATAGGGTCGCCTAAGGGATACACGCCAAACAAGGAGATTACGAAAAGGGCAATGGATCTCAGTCAGAACCACAGAACGATCCTGCAAATCGTAAACAACCCCATCGATGCTGTCAAGAATGCCGACGTGATCTACACTGATACTTTCTTCAGCATGGGACAGGAAAGGACTAAGGAGAAGGAAACGGCCCTGATGCCATTCCAAGTTAATAGCAGATTAGTCGAAGGAGCAAAGAAAGACGTGATTGTGATGCATTGTCTCCCAGCTCATCGTGACGAGGAGATCACCGGCGAAATCCTTGACGGCGCCCATTCTGTTGTGTTTGACCAAGCAGAGAACCGGTTGCATGCCCAGAAAGCAATACTTGCATTGACTATCTAAGAGGTATCTGCACTTGTCCCTTGAAGTTGTTGCAGTGGGACGCGCGAACATTGACGTGCTACTCAAGGTCGAAAGGCTTCCAGCAAAGAACGAACACCTGATGTGCCAACAGGGCCACGTCTCGTTTGGTGGTTCGGCAGCGAACTTCGCCGCTCAGTCAGCACGCCTCGGCGTAAAGACCGGTCTTGTGTGCTGTGTGGGAGATGACGTATATGGCCAGTTGTATCTTCGCGAGCTGTCCAGAATCGGAGTCGATACAGATTCAATCCTCGTATTGGCGGATCAACCGACCGGCGTGTTTGTGATTGCTACTGCCCCTAATGATGAGCGCATAATCATGGTTGAGCCCGGTGCGAACAGGTTCTTAGAGAAGCATGTGCTCGAGGAAGACTATCTGGCAAGAGCTAGGACGATACACGTGGCGGGCGGTCTGCCAATGACCATCAGTAAAGCCGCGGAGATTGCCACAACGGAAGGAATGGTCCTTTCTCTAGACCCCGGAAAAACCGCCGAGACGATTGACTACTTCAGTGTATTGCGCCACACTGACCTGCTCTTCGTAAATGAACACGAACTCAGAGAGTACTTCAAGGTGGAACCGACTGAGAGTGAAGTCCGAGGCTTGGCAAAAACCTTTCCGGGCGTAGTCATTGTAAAGATGGGGAGCGAGGGCGCGATAGCATCCGATGGTTTTGAGTTCTGTACGTCAAGGGCCTTTGACGTCCCTGTTGCAGACACGACCGGTGCGGGAGATGCGTTTGCCGCAGGTTTCTTGACGTCATGGACGAGACTGGAGAAGATTGAACAGGCACTTCACATGGCGAATGCCGTAGCTGCTCTCAAGATTACAAAGATTGGAGCGCAAAACGGGCAACCCACACTGGATGAAGTCGCAAAGCTGCTCAACAAGCACGGGATATCTATCGAGCCAATTCTCAGAAGCTTCAAGGCAGGAAGACAGGAAAGACCAAGGCGGAAGTAGCGCGCGGGTAATACGTCGAGAGTATTCCACTTTTTCTTCAGATAATATCTACATCATAGTAGAGACTAGAAGGTGTATTGTAGAGTTGCACCCACTGCTTGAAGAAGTACTAGGCGGAGCACTACCGAAACGCGACCTGCCGGGAACGAGACCGGTAAGGAGGACCAGCAAGGACGCCATTACTGATGAAGAACTGGCATCCATTCTTGAGTCTGCAACAGCCAAGATACTCGTCGTTGGAGTTGGCGGAGCAGGCAACAATGCTGTGACTCGTCTGATGGATGTGGGAATTCAGGGAGCAGAAACGCTGGCCATGAATACAGATGCTCAAGACCTGTACTACTGCAATTCTCACCACAAGCTCCTACTCGGCCGAGAGACATGTGGAGGCCTTGGTGCCGGCAACAACCCCGATATTGGTGAGAAAGCCGCGCAGGAATCATATGAGCAGATCAAGGACGCAGTGAAAGCGGATTTGGTATTCATCACGGCTGGAATGGGCGGTGGAACAGGAACTGGAGCATCCGGGCACGTTGCCAGAGCAGCAAAGGAAAATGGTGCACTTACCGTAGCAATCGTCTGCCTTCCGTTCGAAATCGAGGGCGCGATTCGGAAAAGCAATGCAATGAGAGGGCTCAAGAGCCTAATGGAGCATGTGGACACTCTGATTGCTATCCCGAATGAGAAGTTGCTCGAAATTGCTCCTGACTTGTCCCTTCCAGAAGCTTTCATGGTAGCTGATGAAGTGCTAGTACGTGCAGTCAAAGGAATCTCAGAACTCATCTCGAGGCCAGGCCTGGTCAACTTGGACTTTGCAGATGTGCGGACGACAATGAAGAATGGTGGTGTATCAATAATCGCTCTGGGCGAAGGGCAGGGCGAGAACAGGGTCGAAGAGGCAGTGAATAACGCATTGCGAAACCCGTTGATTGATGTCTCGATAGAAAACGCACACAACATTCTCATCAACATAAGCGGCAGTACTGACCTCCAGCTCAGGGAGGCGAAGCGCGTGGTCGAGCTCGTGACAGAACAAGTGAATCCGGGTGCTGAGATCATCTATGGTGCTGTCATAATACCCGAGCTTGAGGATAGGATTAGAGTCACGATAATAGCCTCCGGCGTCAGCTCACCGTACATCTTTGATGCTGAGTCTATGCCGGTGACACCACTAGCAGAGGATTTGAAAAGGGAACTGGGAGTGCCAAAGCTGAGCTGACAAGGTCTTGGTCTGTCAGCAAGGGTTAAAAGTGCACCACGGGTGGTTGGTTCTGTTTCCGGTAATCCCGGACATGAATCGAGCAGGAATGTGCCGCACCAATGGGCCTCGGTAATTTCATCAGAGAAAGCGCGCGAATCCTGAAGCTTGCCACAAAGCCATCGCGTCAGGAGTTCTGGTCAAGCACGAAGATTAGCCTCCTAGCAATGTTCCTTGTTGGGATGCTCAGCTTCATAGTCCAGTTGCTGATGACCGCACTGACCAGCCTGTGGGGAAGAGCCTAGAGACGGGCAGACAAAGGACCTTGAAGGAGGGCCTGATTTGCAGTCGAAGACAAGCATCTACGCCATAAGGACAACCATCAGTCAAGAGAGGTCTGTTGCAGATCTGATTACGACTGCCGTGACAGGAGAGACTGATTTATGGGAGTGCCCATATTGCGGTGAGCAGTTTTCTTCAGAGAAAAGCACTACCAAGCATATGGAGAGTTGCAGCAAGGCCGGCAAGAAGAAGGGTGAGCCAAGGCTAGTGTCCAAGAACCAGTTGCTCGGCAGAGTCATGGCAATACTTGTTCCAGAGACTCTACGTGGATATGTTTTCCTTGAGACAATGGAGTTCAGGGATGTTGAAATAGCGATATCTGGTGTACCTCATGTCCGAGGACGAGTCGGAGGAAAGGTCAGCTTAGATGAAATCGATAAGTTCCTCGCGCCCCCGCCAGCTGCCGAGGGTATATCGATTGGAGATGTGGTCGAAATCATATCCGGACCCTTCAAGGGTGAGAGAGCAAAGGTCTCAAGGGTTGATACATCCAAAGAGGAACTTATACTGGAGCTACTTGAAAGCCCACACACGATTCCCTTGCGAGTCCATGCAGACTTTGCCAAGATCGTCGAGAAGGGAAAGGCTGTTGAAGAGGTAGTACCAGGAGAGAAAGGCGAGGCGCCTCGTCCAGAAGAGGAAGAAGACTCGTTCTGGTCGCATTGACGCCCTTTCGCTCTTTGCCGCGAGCGGGCATAGAAACTGTGTAGGCCCCTTCGGAATGCTTAAAAACCGACCTCGGCTGGGAATCGCTGCTCCTTAATCAGACACAGGCGCAATGACGCCGTGCCAGGGGTGAAGATGAATGACTGGTAATGCAGTAGACCGACTTGGACGTATCACTTCTTGTCTCCAAGCGGTCGACCCTAACGGTTACATTTCGATGGACCGAATATACTGCATCAGGAGTCGTGATTTGTTTGAGTGAACAGAAGACTAGAGTCTCTGCGATGGTTGAGGGAGGTAAGGCTTCAGGAGGACCTCCGATTGGACCAGCCTTGGGACCGACCGGAGTCAATGTCTTCCAAGTCGTGCAGAAGATTAACGAAGTCACACAGCCCTTCGCAGGTCTGAAAGTGCCAGTAACAATCATCGTGGACACTATCAAGAAAACATTCGAGATTGAAGTCGGGATTCCACCTACGAGTGCCTTGATTCTGAAGGAGATTGGTGCCCCCAAGGGATCCGCGACTCCGAAAACACAGACTATTGGAAATATCACAATAGATCAGCTGAAGTCGATTGCAAAAGCAAAGGCAGGAGATCTTACAGCTCTCACAATGAAGTCAGCTGCATTGATAATCGCTGGTACTTGCGTCTCAGTGGGCGTCACAATTGAGGGAAAGCCTGCAAAGGAGTTCCAGCAGGAAATCAAGGAAGGAAAGTGGGACCAGCAGCTCAACGAGCCTCTTAGGGGGAAGAAGTAGAGAATGTCGTTCAACCTTGAGAGTATCCAAACAGCTGTGTCCGAGGCGAGAGCGAAGGGGACAGAGAGAGGTATCAAGTTCGAACAGAGCTTCGACGTCGCGGTCAACTTCAGGAGAAAGGAGTTGGACGTGTCGAAATCCGAGAATAGGCTCAATCAGGAATTGATTATCCCTAACGCCCTGTATCCCCCTGCGAAAGTATGTGCTTTTGGTGACGGAGAGTTCGCAGAGAAAGCGACAGCCGCAGGCGCTGAGCACATTGTGTCAAAGGAGGAAATCGCAAAGATGGGCGAGGACAAGAAGACGCGCAGAACGTTGGCCAAGAACTACGATTTCTTCGTTGCATCGACTGATACCATGCCCCTCGTCGGTCGGTACCTCGGGCAAGCACTCGGTACAAGAGGCAAGATGCCCCGACCTTTCCCTCCACAAGCAGACTTGAAGGGCATAATAGGGCAGTACCGTCGAACAGTGCGAATACGGATGAGAAACATCCCGACATTCCACGTTAAGGTCGGTCATATGAAGATGAGTGACAAGGAGATAGCTGACAACATATTGGCAGTGCTCCGCTTTGTTGAGAGCAAGGGTCACGCGTCCAAGATTAGTAGTGTGAAAGTCAAGACAACGATGGGCCCGCCTATCCGGATATCTGTCTAGAGGTGAGTATTGATGGCAGGATATGAACACGTCGTACCACAATGGAAGAAAGATGAGGTCACCCAGCTGGTCTCGATGATTAAGAAGAGCAAGATGGTGGGCCTCGTCATTGTGGCAGGAATCGGCGCAAAACAGCTTCAAACAATCAGAGATAGCTTGCGCGGCTCAGCAACCTTGAAAATGGCACGGAATACACTCATGATTCGAGCCATCAAGGAAAGCAAGACTAAGGGACTCGAGGCTCTTGCCGATCATGTGAAGGGAGCTGTTGCGTTCATTTTCAGCGATAAGGACCCATTTACGCTCAGCAAGTTCCTTAGTGAGAGTAAGTCAAAGGCACCAGCCAAAGTAGGCCAAGTTGCCACGAACGACATCAAGGTTCCTGCAATGAATACTGGTGTTGCACCGGGTCCATTCATCAGTGAGCTTGCAGCACTCAAGATTCCGGCTCGTGTCAAGACCGGAGTCATACACATCACTGACGACACTGTGGTGGTCAAGAAAGGTGAGACAGTATCGAGTGCAATGGCCTTGGTACTGAGCCGACTTGGAATTGAGCCTATGGAACTACGGCTTAGGCTCGCCGCGGCATTCACAGATGGATCTGTCATCACGGCCCAAGCCTTTGAAGTAAACCTTGAGGGTCTACTGAAGGAGGTCATTCTGGCCCACCAATATGCGATGAATCTCTCGGTCAACATCGAGTATCCGACCGCAGAGACTATTACAATCATGCTAGGAAAAGCGAATCTCGAAGCCAAGAATCTGGCAATGAAGATCGGCTACTTTGTCCCAGACTTACTTCCCCAGTTCTTGGCTAAGGCCAACTCGGAGGCACTCGCACTTGCTTCGGTGCTCTCTAGTAAGAGCCCGGATGCGGTACCCTCTGACATGCTAGAGAAAGCTAACAAGTGAGGTAATGAAATATGGAGTACGTATACTCAGCACTTCTTCTCCACAAAGCAGGTCAGCCAATCAATGAGAAGAACATGGATGCCGTTCTTACAGCGGCAGGTGTGAAGACTGACAAGTCCAGAGTGAAGGCTCTGCTCGCAGCACTTGAGGGCGTAGACATCGACGAAGCCCTCAAGAGTGCCACCGTGGCTGTCGCAGCCCCCGCTGCTCCACCAGCAGCAGCCGGAAAACCTGCAGCCGGAGAGAAGAAAGAAGAGAAAGAAGAAAAGAAAGAAGAAGAGTTCACTGCAGGTCTTGGAAGTCTGTTTGGTTAGAAAAACCTCCTTGCTCCCCACTCTTTTTCTCTAGAGTCACTAGGGACAGACAGGTCGTGAGCCTGTCTGTCTGATGCTATCTTTTATCTGCAAGCTCCGATTTCTCAATTGGTAATCGTCTCGAACAAGGAGCTTGTCGAACGTTCAAGTTGCATATGCACGAGATGTGGTGCTTTGAAAATCGTATTTCACCCACTCATGAGAGAATCCTATGATAATACCCCTGCGGGTGCCCCGGGAAGACTAGACTCTGCTATCAACGTTTTTCGTAATCATCGCGGCTATCAACTAACAACTCCGGAACCTGCTTCAGAGAATGATATACTTCAGGCACATTCACTGCCTGTTCTCAATCGTGTCAAAGGAGAAGATGACGCGTCTCATAGTGGACAGCCTTACAAGATGGCGGCCCTTGCCGCAGGCGGGGCCATCTTGACTGCAGACATAGCAGTCAAGGGACAACCGGCATTCGGCCTAATCCGACCGCCCGGCCATCATGCTTCACGCAACAGCTATTGGGGCTTCTGTTATTTCAACAACATTGCCATCGCTGTCTTGCATCTCCTGTCTCACGGTCTGATCAGCTCTGCGTTCATTCTTGACTTCGACCTGCACTTTGGAGACGGAACAGTCAACATCCTCGGTGGAGACAGGAGAGTGATAATTCATAACCCAGAGGGGCATGGTGATGACAACTATCTCTCTGATGTCAAACTTGCTCTTGACAACAGCCCAGACGTCGACATAATCGCTGCTTCCGCAGGCTTCGACGAGTATGAACACTGCTGGGGTCACAATCTGTCAACTGATGCCTTCAGAAGAATAGGGCGCCTAGTCTTCGAGTTCGCCCAACAGCGGTGTGGCGGACGACGCTTCGGCCTCTTGGAGGGAGGATATAACCATGAAGACCTCGGAAGGAACATTCTCGCCTTCTGCGAGGGAATGCAGGGAAAGTGAGCAGTCTATATGGCATGAAATGCGTACGGGCCAAGCTGTGATTGTTGGAACTAGTCATTGCAGTCTTCAGGAGTTTATATCGGATTCACACACACTTGTCTTCGGATGACGACATGCTGCTATTCCGGGTTCTAAGCCCATTGACAGATTTCATAGGCATTATCGCAAGTTACTTGGCAGATGTCTGGGGCTTCCTTGTTTTCGTGGGTTCGGTTTCATCGGTAATCGTGGTCCTTGCAGGGGCGATACTCTGGTTCACTGATGTGAATCAATCCAAGGGAAAGGCGCTAGTACTCAGTGGAGTGCTGTTAGCTGTCGTCGTACAGTACTTTGTCATGTATCCTCCAGAATTCGTTCTGGGCTAGAACGCATGAGCGGCAACCTGACCCGAAACGGACACGCCCTTGAAGAGGCAAAGGGCTGTTGTGCACCGAAGTGTCTATAAGAAATGCCCATCGGGAGAAGTCTGAATCTGTCTCGGCGAACAGAGACCGGTCGTGGGCCCGTTGCCCAGCCAGGACAGGGCGCTAGCCCTCTATAGGCCATGTCTTCAGGCAGGCCTTGTCGGATAGCTAGAAGTCGCGAGTTCAAATCTCGCCGGGCCCGCCACAACTCATTCTCGTTCATTCCGTCCCAAGTTACGCTGTCACCTCAACCCGGTTCAAAGGACAGGCACCTCTTGAACCAGCTTGGCAGTTCCATCGAAAGACGCTCTTCCATATGCTGTGAGTCATGCCATGGCCCACTGCTCTTCATGCTTGCAGCCCTCTTGTCTCCAATTCCCGGCACCACCTTCCATTGAGCCATGCTAGCACGATTGGGTAGGAAGGGAAAGGGGAGAACAGTGACGGATCTTGGCCCATGGTCGACGACAAACACATCTGCCGCTTCAGATACTTCCTGTCCCATTGGCATGTGACAAAGCAGGGGATATGTACCTAGGGGCCTGAGCAGTTGAACGTTCCCTTCACGTTGTTCCGGATATACAGAACGGATGATTGTGCCGAGGGGTGCTACTCTTGCAATCATCACCTGGTCGATTTGCTCTCTGATCTCCCTCTTGTGTCGTATGAACTCACTGTGTCTTAACCGCCCCTTTTCACCTCGTGAGATTGGGGTGCCGGGGAACCTGATTACTTGCCTGATGTTGATTCTTCGCACGAGAAGCCCCTCTGTAACCAGCTCCCGCAAGAACTCCATATTGTACTCCAATGTCCGTTTGCTCTCGCCCGGCAGACCATACAGTAGGTTTATTCCGGGAAGGAGATGCGGAAGCTCCCAATCTGGTCTCTGCCCGCCCACTTCATTCAGAATCCTTATCGCTGTCACGGCCTCCTCCTGAGTGACCTTCAGGTTGTTCCGTTTCTTCACCTCAGGATCGAGCGATTCAACACCAAACGCGGCCACATCTCCGACTGTGTGATACTTCATGATAATGCGGGCAACCGCCTTACTCTCCTCGGGGTGTGCCGCAATCGTTCCCGGGTTCACGTTGTCGATATGCAGAACTTGCAGCTTCGGTGCAACTGTACGTATTCCGGAAAACAGAGACTCGATAATTCTAGGAGAAGGAGTAGGAAACTCAGTCTCGCCCATCTCTGTTGAACCATAAGTGAATAAATCCGCCTGCCTCCCAATCCGAAATGCTCTAACGCCGTGATTGTATAGCGACTCAATCTCCCTGATAATGTCTTCTGGCTCACGTTGTGCTGGTAGCCCATAGAGGGGTTCAATACAGAAGGAACACCCACCTGATACATATCGAGGACATCCCCTGTAAGTCTCGATTTCACAGATGAGATAGCCCATCGAATGGCCGGGATGCTGCTCTACGATCGCGCTACCTCTGACAGCGTATTCACTGATGTCCTGAGGACTGCCTCTAGTTTCATCAAGATCAACAGCCGAAAAGTCCCACCCGTCTTCCGCCGCTCTGCCAATTACGATCTCGGCGTCTCCTCGGACAATGTAATCGAATGGTGGAGATAAGACATCTGAACCCAGTGCAAACCTTCCGCCCTCTAGCCCACAACCGAATCGTGCCCACGGGCCAACCAACAGCTTTGGTATGCCAGCCGATTCAGGTGCTGAAAAGAACTCTCTTGCTTCCCTGACGGAGATTGGAGTTCCACCGATGTACTTGCCCGGTACGATCATCCCTGCAATCAGCATGACTGCTCCGGCATGAGTCCAACTTGAACGCGTCTCGTCTGCTGCCTCTCGCAGCTGATCGATAGTCTGGTAGAGAATCTGTGTCTGAGGAGAGTGTGTCCATATCGCGCCCGCTATGTATCTCGGATAAGGGCTGATATACGGAGGAACACCCAAGCACGTCGGCTCGTCAACATAGCCGTCTACAATGACAACCCGATCCAGCTAGCTCCACTCCCTGAAGTCATCGTAACCCTTCATAGGGATGGTTATTGGACCCTTAGGGCTCTTCCACGTCACGCCGCTGCCATCTTGCGCGTGTCCGATAGGAATGAGCTCGGCGCGGGCTCTTCTCGCGATGGATACTGCTTTGTCCCATTTGTCGATGGGCAAGCTAAGTACAATACGAAATTCCTCTCCGCCGCGCATAATCAAGTCGAGAAGGCCGATGTTGTTCGCTTCCGCAAACTCCGAGACGCCTTGGGCAACTGGAAGCTGCTCTATGTCGAAAGAAAGCTGACTGTGTGCAGCCATTGTATTGAGCGTGATTCCAAGGCCATCACTACTGTCCATTGATGCAGTGATTGCCCCTTCCTTCGCAAGCATCCGTACTAGCGTCAGGTCAAGCTCGGGTTTGTAAGCTGCAGCGAGAGCCATCGCCTTCAATGGATTCGGAGCGTCCAAACCATCCAACAGTATTCTGAATGCGACAGATGTCAACCCAAATAGTCCGGTTACTGCGATAATGTCGCCCTTCTTCGTTCCGCCCCTCGGAACAATTCCATTACTAGGTGCAGTGCCCAGTCCTACGCCGGTAAGGACTGTCTCGCACGAGAGACCCATGTCACCGCCGACGAAACTCGCCCCGCTTTGCACACAATACTGGGAGAATCCCCGAATCATGTCCTGGACTCCAGCTGCATCGCGGTCTGGTGGGACACACAGTGACAGCATGCTTGCGATTGGAGTTGCACCCTTCGTCACGAGATCGCTGATTACCAAGACTGCAGTCTTCCTTCCGGCTTGGGCCTCGGTCATGCCAGGTAACCAGTCTGACCCACTATTGAAAGTATCAACCTTGACAACCATGTGAGTTCCGCCAGCAAGAGGTATGTCTGACGCATCGTCGTCAAATTCAAGCCGTGCGCCTTTTACTTGCTTGACCATGCTTGCTATACTCGCAATGAAATCGCGCTCGCCCACGTCACGGATTGTCAACAACCATGCCTCCATAACTTCCTTCACTGATTGATGATAAACCTTTATTAGAGAACCGGACCGGTTTTCGGCTAAGTCAGGCCTCCGTGGCTTAGTGGCTATAGCGTCCGCCTCGTAAGCTTTGCAGCAACATGACAACCTGTAGGCCAAAACAGCGGAAAGTCGCGGGTCCAATTCCCGCCGGAGGCTCCATCTCACTTCTTGGTCAAGGTCCAACATCTGCAGCAACGGCGCTCATAGGCGGACCGAGGACACGACAAACATCTTCTCCAGATATCGGGCAGAATCTCTGCACACTTCATCAGCCTTCTTAACATTCAGGCAGCAACTTCCCGGAGCAGGAGGGCGGAGGTGAAATGCAGTGAAGCATAACAAGAAGGAAGAACAGAAGAACAAGCGGGAAAGACCACTCCCTCCTTTCGAGTGGTACGCGGCGGCCACAAGGTAATCGAACATAACCCGGCCTCGTGGCCGAGCACTTTCATATCTAATGTTTCGTTCTTCTTTCAATCCTGCTGTTATCGTCGGACAGATAGAAGCATCTATAGTGGAAGGGCATGGCAACTGCCGAAAAGATAAAAAGTGCCGCACATGGCTCTGAGCTTGTTCAGGCATTGCATTCTTTGCGGAGGTTGCCAAGCCAGGTCAAAGGCGCAGGCCTGAGGCGCCTGTCTCGCAGGGGTTCGAGGGTTCAAATCCCTCCCTCCGCACCAGACCACTTCTGAACTCATATGACATCCATCAATCATCCATTATACTGTAGAGCGCAAACTGGGAATGCAGAATTGAAACCTAACACGGATACGCCTTGGCGTTCTTGACAAGAAGAGAATGCCCCGCGGGGGAACCTATAAAGGATATGCGCTATCCCAAAGGCATAGCCCAAAGGAGCCTAAGTCATGGTCGCAGCAAGGATTGGGATTATCGGCGTCGGCAGCATGGGTCAGATTCATGCCAGAGTGCTCGGGAACATGCGGGCGCTCACTGCAATTGCAGACAGTGATTTCGAGAAAGCGAAGAAAATCGCAGCCACATACAATGTGAAAGCGTTCGATGATTTCGAGTCCATGATCGAGGATGCAGAACTGGATGCAGTCATAATATCTACTCCCACACCCACACACGCAGCCATTACGGAGAAGATAGTCAAGAACTACGACTCGGTCAAGGGACTACTCATTGAGAAACCACTTGCCAGCAATCTTGAGGACGCAAACAGAGTAGCAGGCTTGTTGCGCTCCAGAAACATCGCAACTGTCGTGTCTCATTCCGAGGTTTACAATCCTGTGGTCGATCGTGCATTGTCTCTGATACAGTCGGGTGCTATTGGCACACCTAGGAACGTTGTCCATGATAGGAGAGGTTTTGTCCAAGCATCTAGGCTTCCGTCACTTGGCGACGTTCTCGAAGACATAGGTGTGCACGACTTCGACATAATGGCCAGGATAAGCACAGGTCGAGCAAAGCTCTATGCTCAGTGTAATTCCGAAGGCGGGATTTTGAACGTTGCTACGGTCATCGTCAAGTTCGAGAACGGCACCGAGCATACCTTCCACCTGTCAAGGCAGTATGCAGGAAGAAGAAGATACATGGACATTTCCGGAACAAAAGGAACGCTTGTGCTGGATTTGTTTGCCCAGATTATAACGGTGCAGGATATGGATCAGGCGCCTTCTTCTGACAGCAGGTCATTGCAGCTCCCTGAGAGGGGTCTCACCATAAAGGCATACGGCGAACCAGCGCAGGAAGTGGTGAACGACTTCCTGAAATGCATAGAGACCAATGCAGCACCGAAAGTAGGACTCGAAGATGGTGTCGCGGCCCTGCGCATTGTGGAAGCCGCGAGGGCGAGCGCAAAGTCAGGGAAGGTTCTTGATATCACTGTTCAGGGCAGAGGCGCTCCCGTGAAATAGGTTCTATTGGCAGAAACTATGCGAACCTCGATATCTTCGCCCAAGCACACTGATTCGTGGATTACTATTCGTCGATATGCCCAGTTTCTACAGACAACCCCGCCTCTTGGCCCAGCCTCTGTGACAATCACGCGACCAGTCCAGCCAATCCAAGAATTGTCCGCCTCGAGAGCCGACTTAACACGGACAATGGATAGTCTTTGACTCCTTGCTTTCTTAACCGATGTGTTCACTTTGTCAGACGATACAAATGCTGGGGTCCCGGGACGGTCACCGTACTTCGATATGTTCACTATCTCAGGAGTCGTACTCTCGATAATACCGACTGTTTCCTGAAAATCATCTTCCGACTCTCCCGGGAAACCCACGATGATGTCTGTAGCAAGTGTCGCACCAGGAAAGACCCGTCTAATGCACTGTACAACAGACATCCAATCGGCAGCCGAGTAGTCTCGGCCCATTGCACGAAGTATCCGGTCGCTCCCCGATTGCAGAGGAATATGGAAGAACTTGAAGAAATGGTCGGACTTCATTACGTCAAGTAGTTCATGCAGTTTGTCACTAGGAAGATTCGGATTCAACATGCCGAGCCTAAAGACATGTTGGCCTTCAATAGTGTCCAAGGCTCTAAGTAATCCTGTAAGGTTCTCATTGGTGTCATGTCCAAAAGCCGAGACGTCCTGAGCGGTCAAGCGTATCTCACGATATCCTTGATGCACGCAGCGCTCGACCACCCGCTGTAGCTCGGATGTCCTGTAGCTCTTAACATGCCCTCTGGCAAGCCTGACTGCACAATAGGCGCAATGCCCAAGGCATCCTTCGCAGATTGGCACGGTGCACACAACGCCGCCGGGTGGTCCTTCAAATGAGCTCAACTTCGAGGCGGAGTCTGCGTCCAAATTAACGACGCCCCGTTCACCCTCAAGGACGCGCTTGATGATTGGCTGGATTGCTGCTATTGACTGAGGACCGATAATAGCTGCAAACCGGGAATCTGCTTGTCTCACTCGTTCAAAGGATATCTTAGGCAGACAGCCTGCGATAACTAAGGGAGCCCCCTGATGAGACAGTTCCTCAATTCTGTAGATTATTCTGTTCTCTGTTCGCTCCTTTACGCCGCAGGTGTTGATAATGAGAACGTCTGCCTCTCTTGCTCGGTCGACGCGGGTTGCCCCCATTCTCCTCATCTGACTCATAATAAGATCGGAGTCAGCGGAATTCAGAGAACAGCCATAGGTCTCAAGATAGAACTTGAAGTCCATGTGCAACTACCCGCCTTGCACATGAGGCAATACAGCCAGTTCATCCCCGCCTTTTACTACCGTATCTTCCCCGGCAAGCGTGTCGATATCTCTCTTGTTTAGCAGCAATATCAGATTTCCAGAGATGCGATTCCCATCCATAATATAACGTTCCAAATCTGGTCCCCCAAGTGCGATCACTTTCTCGATTGCCCTTCTTACTGTAGACCCTTCGGGCACATCAACCTCCAATGACTGATTGCCAAGAATTCTTCGTAGCTGGCCGAAGGATTTGAACGTAATACGCATCGTGCTTGCCCCATCGTTTCTCTAGGTGGACCTCTTGTGCAGAGATATCATCTCATCCACCATGAGACCTGCCGTCTTCACAGCCCCCTCAATCTCGTCTCGTGACGCATTGTCCATGTGAATTCCAGCCACGACTGTCGTGACAACACCTAGTGCATGACATATTCTCTCTGCGGCCGAGTTAGCTAAGATGTAGTCTTTGTGACCCGGCATACCTATCGAACTGAGGCTTACCGTTGTGTCCCCCCTGTTCGGGCTTTTTGTCGGATATGCAACCGTAACTGCGCCTATGTGGTGTTCATCGCCACCATAAATCACGACCAACAGATCCCGGCCAATAGCGCTCGCATCCAGAATTATGGAGTGGCGCCCGGCTTTCTTCTCAATTCTCATTGCTACTGCAAGATCTCCTTTGAGCCTCTAACGCTTTCGGTGAAATTTAATCGGCCCGAGCCAAACCGGACAGAGCCTAGCTGTCATCTTCCTCTTGACCGCGTGCTAGATGCATGCGCCATGATAGAGTCAACGTTTTTGGATGAGCGGCTCTGTATTCATCAAGGCGTCCACGTGCTGTGGAATGTGGTGCATTCATTACTGTCTCACGGTCTCGATGCGCTTCTTCGGATATCTGTCGAATACTGTCGATAAGCGCGTCAACTTCCTGCTTTGATTCAGATTCAGTGGGCTCAATCATCAATGCCTCAGGTACTATCAGAGGGAAGTAGATTGTCGGAGCGTGAACTCCGTAATCCAAGAGGCGCTTGGCCACATTCATAGCTGCGACTCCTGTCTCGGCCTTGAGGCTTTCAGCAGAAACGACACACTCGTGCATTCGTGGTGCATCTTGGGAATAGGGCAAACTGAACCCGGGAATGCGGCTGACATGGTAGGCGCAGTAGTTGGCATTGAGAACTGCTGTCTCGGATGCCCTCTTGAGCCCCTGTCGGCCCATCGTGTATATGTACGAGTAGGCTCGGAGGAGAACACCGAAATTGCCGTAGAAGCCATGAACCTTCCCGATTGAACGAGGAAGGTCGTACTTCAAGTCAAACGCACCATCCTTCTTTCGGACGATACGCGGCACCGGCAGGAACTCCGCAAGATTCTGCTTGACGCCCACAGGGCCAGCACCGGGGCCGCCGCCTCCGTGAGGCGTTGAGAACGTCTTGTGAAGATTCAGATGCACAACATCGAACCCCATGTCGCCTGGTCTGACAACTCCTACGATGGCATTGAAATTGGCACCATCATAGTAGAGCAGCCCGCCTGCATCGTGCACAATCCCGGCAACCTCTTCGATGTTGCTTTCGAATAGCCCAATCGTGTTCGGATTGGTGAGCATGAGACCGGCAGTGTGTGGACCCGCCGCGCTCTTCAACGCGTCAAGATCAACAAGGCCATCCTTGTTCGAAGGCACTACGACAACATTGTATCCGGCCATAGCTGCAGAGGCCGGATTCGTGCCATGAGCTGCATCAGGTATCAGCATCTCATTTCGCTGGCTGCACTCATTCGTCACGCACTTGTGGTACTGTCGCATGATGAGAACGCCTGTGAGTTCTCCATGAGCTCCTGCAGCTGGTTGGAGTGTCACTGCGTCCATCCCAGTTATCTCTGCCAACCACTGCTCAAGTTCCCACATCACTTCCAATGCGCCCTGCACTGTTGTAACATCCTGTAACGGATGAAGAAGAGAGAAGCCCGGATTCGCGGCAGCCCAGTCGTTCACGGCCGGGTTGTACTTCATCGTACAGCTTCCGAGTGGGTAGGTTCCAACATTGACTGCGAAATTCATCTGAGACAGTCGTGTGTAGTGACGCGTGACCTGCAGTTCCGAGACCTCAGGCAGTCTAGGACTCTCAGCGCGCTGCATTTCTTTGGGAAGAATAGCTTCTAGCGAGCCAATTGCTCTTCTTATGCCATCTTCCACAGACGGAAGGACATGCCCAAGAACGCCAGGCGTCGCCCTCTCAAAGATCAGGGGCTCGTCCCACTTGGCTTGACGACCAGTGCCACTGATAGTACGACCAGTCATTACCGTCGACCTCCTCGTGTCACGATGTCCTTAACCGTTTTGACAAGCTCATCTATGATTGGCTTGCTGTGCACCTCGGTAACACTGAATAGCATTGATTCACCGAGGGCCGGGAATTCATCTGTCAGAATCGTGCCTCCGTGTAGGTTCCGTGCAAGAAGACCTTCATGCACGGCCCGAGCCGACGGCCCTTTCTCGAATCTGACAACAAATTCCTTCCAAATAGACCTCCCAATAGCGGGAGCCACGACGCCGGGTATTGAACCAAGTTCCTTCGCCGCGTAGTTGGACCTGAAAGCTATTGCCTCACTGACTTGGTCTAGTCCAGCGGGACCGAGAAGTGAAAGGTAGATGGCGCTGGTTACGGCTGCCAATGCCTCGTTTGAGCAGATGTTGCTAGTAGCCTTCTCTCTGCGAATGTGCTGCTCCCGAGGGCTCAGAGTCAACACAAAACCCCGCTCGTATGGTTCCGCCATGGTCCGCGTCATGCCGACAAGTCGGCCTGGCATTTGGTAGACAAGCTTCCTATCCATCTTGCATCCGAACACTCCAAGAAGAGGACCTCCATATGACATGGGCAATCCAAGTTCTTGGCCTTCACCCACAACAACATCAGCACCATAGCTGCCTGGAGGCCTAACTATGCCCAGCGAAAGAATATCCACGCCGGCAATGAGTATCGCACCCGCGTCATGCACAATCTTGTTGATCGAATCAACCTGAGTCTCGATGAATCCCAAGTAGCTCGGGTTCTCAATGTAGACTCCTGCAGCATTTTCGTCCATTTTCGACTTGAGATCACTTATTGACATCAGGCCAGTCTTCGAGTCGTATTCAACTTTCTCGACTTCGATATTGGCAGGTTCTGTATAGGTCAACAGCACCTTGTAGTGGCGTGGGTTGATTGTACCAGGAACTAAGATTCGTGAACGGTGCGTAGCAACCCGAACCGCCATCCTTGCTGCTTCCGCAATACCGCTGGCCATGTCATACATGCTGCTGTTTACGACATCAATATCGAGGATCTCTGCCATCAGGCTCTGATACTCGAACAGTGTTTGAAGCATGCCTTGACTGATTTCTGGTTGGTAGCTGGTGTACGCAGTGACAAACTCGGACCTTCCCGCAAGGGCAGGGACAGCCGCAGGAATGTAGTGCAGTCCAACTCCTGAGCCCAGGAATATTCGGCCGTCTCCCATCGGCCGGTTCTTATTGGCCAGCTCCTGTATTCTGCGTGTAACATCAAGTTCACTGTGCGAATCCGGTATCTTGAGATCCCGTCTCAGTCGATATTTCTCCGGAATGGTACTGAAGAGCTCTTCCATTGATGCGCGTCCAATCGACTTGAGCATCAACTTTTCATCTTCTTGTGTGATCGGGAGATACGGATGTCTAAAATCCAATGTACTGCACCGCCCTAGTTTGACACGAGGTACCGCGCAATGCGTAAGCCAAATACGTCTTTGGATTAGTCACGACCGTGCCCGCGGCATTGGTTTTAAATCGTTCCGACTAATCGAACATGTATCGGCGGTGAAAACAGAATGAAGCGCTGGCTGATGGATATCCTTGCGTGTCCTCGCAGTGACTGTAGGAACAAGCTCCGTCTTGAGGTATACAGGTCCCATAATGTGGAAGTCGAGGGGTCGAGTAGTGAAGAAATCGATGAGGCACTTATCACCTGTCCCAAATGCGGTCGGTGGTACCCTGTCATCGATGGGATTGCGTGCATGCTTCCGGACGATTTGAGAATGCAAGGGCGACAGAAAAGTGAGGAGACCGCTTTTCTAGAGAGATGGAAAGATCGTGTGCCAGTCGATATACTCAAGAAGGGTATACCCTTTGGGCTTACATCCCAAACCTGATATATCTGACGCGATGTGCGCCTGATTGCACTAGCCCCGTGGTGTAGTGGTCAAGCATTCCGGGCTTTGGTTTTGCATTGCCTTGTGCCATGCGAAGAAGATCCCCGGAAACCAAGGTTCGAATCCTTGCGGGGCTACCATCATTTTTCCTTGACACTCATCTCAGGCGGCGAATCCGTCATCTGGACCCTGAACAGTCTCTTGACTTGCGAAAGAACCAGCCGTTCGCCGTTGACTAGTACTACTATGGCCAGATTGCCTTCCAATCCCGATGTTGATACCTTCTTCTCAAGAACCGCCTCAACTTGAAAAACACCCGCAGGGTTGTCCATGTCGACGGATATCAGAAGCGGCTTCTCTTCGCCATGTTCCAGGTACACATCATTGATCGCCATGGCACTCACTGAGTGGATGTCGACCTTGCCTTGCTGATAGGGTATCGATGTTCTTCCTTTCGTCATATCGCAGCCGTCGCCTAGCTTGGTCACGCCGGCCTCGAAAGTCAGGCACGGAGTATCGTCATCGTGCGAATATACGCCGTGGAGCACAAAAGACAGTATGTCGGTTGCTTTTGCGGGATCCTCGTAGAGTGCTCCGAGCTTATCTTCAAGGATGCTACTGGCTAGAAAGACTCCAGCTTGTGGATGCTCGTTCCGATGAACAACCATGCCTATGTCATGAAGGTACGTGGAAGCAAGGACCACCATGCGTGCATCGTCAATGTCACCTATTCCTTCTGCAACCACATTGGGCTGAAAGGTGTCGGACAGGATATCAAATGCCGTGAGAGCATTCCATGTGCTCACTTCTGCATGCGTTGGACCATGGTCTGTATAGCCCAGTCTCGACACCGCCATCCGATTTGCACTTCGTAAGTAGGTCTGGACCTTTGGCGACATGCTTAGATACTGATACATTTCCAGCGCCTTGGTACCCGGTTTCAGGAGACTGCGGACGCTGACCCTTTCACGGTCGAATGCTGTTCCTCTGGCCATGGCTTTGCGCCCCATACAGTTTCTTCAGTGCCTGCCTTACATGATAAGAATTGCTGAACAGCTCTGCTAGACCTCCCCTGCTTCCTCCTGAATTGTCAGGAGTATTCGGTCAGTAGCTGTTACGGCTTTCTTGATAGCTTTGAGGTAGTCTTGACGAGTCCTTTCAAAGGCACCAGAACTGATTTTTTGCTTCTTTCTGCGAAGCAGAAGCTGCCTGAGACCGGCTTTGGCACCTGCGATTCGTTCTTCTTGAAGATCTAGCTGAGCTACCATATCCCTGTACTTCGGCCCGTGTGAGACAACTTCATTCTTGAGCGCAATCAAGTCCTTGTCTATTCCATCCATTTGTGACTTGATATCGCTATCCCGAACCATGAACTCTCTCTTCTTCACTTTGCCTCTCTTCAAATCATCCTCGAGTCTCTCCAAATCCAGCTCAAGTGACGTCTTCTTCGAGTAGGTGGCAGCGAATTTCCGTAGTAGCTCGGGTGGAGCGAGGGCCTGCTTGGTTGCGGTTGTAGGAGCTTCTGACCCAGCCTCGGCTGCGACCGCTGCCGGAGTCCAGAGCTTTCTGTAAGATATGTAGGCGATTGCTACCAAGCCCACGATTAGCGAGAACATCAATGGCCTTGCCACAGTCCAAACGGAGATGTCATAGCTCAACGATATTTCAGGCGAATTGTACGAGGTCGTATTGTATACTGTATACCTAAGTATGGTGCCAAAGACACCGTAGAGGAGCCTATAGCCCGAAGATACTTCCCGCACGCTAACCGAGATGGGCAAAATCAGATTGATGATTTGCTTGGTGATTCTCAGGTTTCCCAGATCGCTCACCGGGATTCTCAGAACGTCGCCAGCGGGAGTTGAATTCTGATGAGCAGAGGACAAGAGCCTGTATGAAAGCTGGAAAGTGTATTCATTGCCTGGCCAGAAGTCGTCACCGAATCGGTCGGTCTTGAGGTTGACTGTGAGAGAGATTGAACTATTCCAAGGTTTGCCCTGAAGAGAGAGTTGCGTAGATGTGAGGAGACCCACTGTGTCGTATATTTTGATATTCGAGGAATATGCAGGGATAGTCAACACTATGGAGCTCTCGGTTGCGGGCCCTGTGTTCTTGATTGTGATTGTCTCCTGATACGTCAGCCAGCCCCAAGGATCCACTGTGATGTCAGTTACTCTAGTTGCCAGTATCATCGGGGAATACGAAGTCATCAGAAACGTGAACGGCGTTATTGTCATTGGAGGGAGATCGCTGGCTCGTCCCTCAGGAGATGATCCAAGACCAGTTTCGCCGCTCCGAAGGGCAAGGGTTAACGTTGCAGAAGATAAAACATACGGGACCACAGGGTACTTCAAGAATGCTATCTGGTAGCGATTGTTGCTGAAATCGTTCAGAGCGTCGATAGAGTGCAGATACATGATGGTCTTGACAGTGTGCAACTCCCCGAACCCAGCTGGCTCGAACAGATAGATTCGCCAATGCATCAGCTCCCCGGTGTTATTGAGTCGTATAACGCTGAGTGGCCTCTTGGAACCGTCCTCTGCGGATAGGGAGAGGAAGTTGGACATGTATGTGGAAGGCAGGTACATCTCAAATGCGCTAATCGGCGCAGAGCCGTTGTTCACGATTGTAAACACATCGGCCACCTGCGTCGTGTGATAGGTCAAGTCGCTCACTGTCCGACTGACACTCAGACGCATCCCCAATAGCGAAAGGTATGGCCGGCTAATTGTAAGGTTGAACGACACAACTGATGTTAGATTCGATGGATCTGTAGCATTAAATCGGAACAAGTGAGTCCCATTTGAGTACTTTGCAAGGGCGACCACGGCTTCCCATAATGATGTGTTGAAGTTGTGATTCAGCTTCGTCCAGTTCCCTTCGTCTACTTTGTAGAATGCCCTCCTGACGAACGTGTTATCAGTCGCGTTCAGAGCTATGTCGGCAACCCATGTCAGCGATTCATTTACCTTGGGACTCTGAAGCAGGAGCAAGGGCGCTGCATTGGGTATCATCTGAACCTCAAGAGGGTATGACCAGTCACTGTGTTGAGTGGGCAAAGCATCTAAATCCTCACTGCTGGAAAACATGAGAAGAAACGGGAAGCTCAGACTTGTTGAGTTCTGTAGGGCAATGCCTTCGGAGCCCGTCCCGTTCATCTTGATGTAATACTCGACTTGGGTAGTGACGCCATTGTCACTAGCATTGGCGGATAGTATCCTGCTCTGATTTGCGTAGACCAGATGCTGCAGCGTGCTTACCCCATGACCATAGCTGTACGAGACTCGACTGGTTTGAGCGGGGTTTGTGAAATTGCTGCCGATTCGGGTGACTTGGACAATATACTCCAAGTCTTGGCCGTACAGCGTGTCCGTTGGACTAGTATAACCTTGAGATGCAGGAATTACGAAATGGCGCACCTCGCCTATTCGCATACCATAGATATTAGCCTTGTAAGCCGGAAGGAGCCCTTCGTTGCTAAACACTTTCGTGGAGGAATCATCAGGTGCATTTCCCTCTTGAAGGACTGTACCGTTTCTCATTATTAGCTTGTAGTGTACCGTGATGGGTTGAGCACCTGTGACTCTTTGGTAATCCGAGTGAGGAGTTCCAGGTGCATATCCAAACACCACATCACTTCCATTGATGCCTTCTGCAGCGAAGTCTGAAGTGCCGTTCTTCCAACTGAAAGCGACCCAACCTGAGGTGTGAGCAGACAGACCTACAAAGAGGATTGTTGAATTGTGCTCCAGACAGATTGTGATTCCAGTCACAGGATCGGTGTAGTTGTAGGCATATTCGGTCGGGTCGATAATTCCGTCCGCATGACCGTAATGAACATCTACATATGGAACCGAGGCATTCAGCGAAGATTGAGCGGTTGTTACTGCTCGTAGTGCGTTGAGATCTTGCGTATGTGAGACAGAATACTCACTCGATGGCACAATCATCATGATACAGCTCGTAGTAAGCAGTACGAGCAGCATTAGGGCGGCAACCCTTCTACACAACAGGCTCAAGACTTGTCACCGTGGGTTGAATTGTCAGCGACAGGTCGTATCTGGCCCGGCTTGTCGCAAACGATTCGGTCGAGCTTCTGAATTCGTTAAATACGTTTCGTAGATACGAAAGTTGTACTTTGATAAGCATGGTCCGAAAAGTGTAATAACAGGACAAGTGGCCACCCCTCCATCGAGGGTTTGTACATGCTCATGATCCTCATTGCTCTTATGGTCTCCTTCCTGATCGTACTGGCAGTTACGCCCAAGGCGATAAGGATGTTTACAGATAAGGGATGGACTGGAACCGATGTCCATAAACCGAGTAGGCCAGAGATCCCGAAGGGAGGAGGGGTCGTTATCCTCTTTGCAATCGTAACCAGTCTGTTAGTGGTAGTAGGCATTACTACGTTCCAAGAAGAAAACGTGGTAGACCCGTCTCTTCTCGCTGCCCTCGTGTCCATTCTTATGGCGGGCATGATAGGAGTCCTCGATGACAATCTGGATTTCAGGAACAGGACAAAGATAGTGCTGCCTATGCTTGCCTCTATCCCGATGGTAGCAATGGCCACTGGAATTCCCACTTTCTCACTTCCTTTGATTGGAACAGTGAATCTAGGCGTGCTGTATCCTCTGGTAGTCGTGCCGCTCTTCATGACGTTCATAATCGATGCAACCAATATGTATGCTGGCATGAATGGTTTGGAAGCCGGACTTGCAAGCGTTAATTCCTCGGCAGTTGTGGTCTATGTCATACTCACCCCGTTTTTCTCTGGAGAGAATATCACAGATGCAGGAACAAATGCCGCTACGGTGGCAGCGGCCTTGTTTGGCGCATCACTTGCATTCCTTTTCTTCAATAGATATCCCGCTAAGATTCTGTCAGGTGACGTCGGAAACCTGCCTTTGGGTGCGACCCTAGCCACTGCGCTGATTCTAGGAAACATGGACCGACTCGCAGTGATACTTTTCAGCACGTACTTCATAAACTTCCTACTCTACATCTTCTACAGATTACATGTCAGACGCTCGGGTGCCGGATATGCAAAGTTCGCCGCTCCTCGTCAGGATGGAACTCTCGAAGTTGCCGGACCGTACACGATGTACTGGATTCTGCCGTACCTGTCAAAGAGAATGACTGAGAAGAAGAACGTCAAGCTGCTGATTTTGCTTCAGATTCTGGTTGCCTATACTGGTGTGTTCCTTCTTCTGTTGGCGCACCCGTTAGGAATAGGTTGGCTCTAGGCGAGCTTGTCAGCCAGGTAGGTGTCGACCACGTAGTCCATGCCATATCTGCTGAAAGCTTGCTGCTCTGCTTTTCTTCGCAGATCTTTGAAGCCACTAATGTGCTGTTGCCATTCAGGTCCCGTGTACCTAGAGTCGAGAGCCAACTCGTCCAGTCGCTTAATATCGGCGTCATTCATTGAATCGCATGGCAGTGAATACTCAACGATGTCTTCCGGCGTGACACCAATCCATCTAGCATCAGGAATCGTGAGCCCCCTGATGTGAGCCGCGTTTGCACTTCCGGTAATGATGACTTGTGCGATATGCATACCCCAAGGGTCTCCATCAGTGAAAATGTAGACCGGCAAATCCAACCTGTCATGAAGCAGACGCATTAATCGCCGTGTTGAACGCGGGGGCTGCCCGCCAAGATGAATTAGCACTGCTTTGAACCGCTCCCAAGCCCTCGTCTCGATAAGTCTGGCAAACATACCTCCACACTCAACAGCAAGCACAATCTCTGCGTTGGACTTCACAGGCTCAGCTGTCATCAAAGCAGGTCCTATTGGCAGGCCATCTGGACTCACAGTGAGATCCACTTCGCGCCCGAGATACCCGGGCACTGTGTAGCGCATCGTCACTTGGCCATATACTGATGAATGCTCCTCTGGAAAGACCCCGAAATCTTCGCGGGCCATCCCGCTCAGAGACTCAAGGTCGGCCACGATACGGTCGGATTCGGCTTGGTCAACGAACTTGACACCGAACGCTTCGCTTGAGTAGTAAAGATCTCTAAGTGAACTGGTCCGTGAGGCATCTAAGAGGTCCTTCGCGAACGAGGCGACCCAGACCAATTGCGCAAAGCTCTTGACATGCCTTATTTTGCTGGAATCTCGCATTACACGGGTGGTACCGAGGACAAATTGCCCCTGTTCTGGGTCGAAAACTATGTTGTCGGTACTTCGATCAGGTATCTCGAGGCGGGGAAACTCCTCATTCAGAATACTCTGGACAACCTTCTTTCCTAACTGAACAAGGATATCACGAGTATTAGTCGACTCGACCATTATCACTCCCCTCAAATAAACCCGATATCAGACGTTCAGTGGGTGGAATGTCAGACTCTGCAAGAGAAGCGCCAAACTTCGCTATCAATCTGAACGATTTCGCGAACTCATGCATCTTCTTCACGCTGCGGCCTCGGTGACCCAATTCCCTTGCAGATTTGCCCAATTCCCTAGCAAGACCTCTGAGCAGAGTAAGCGCTTCGGCCTCAATTTCAGGTACGAGCGCGATCGATTGTTTTCCAGCGGCCCTGTATGGTATTCTCGTTGAAGACAGATGAACAAAGACATAGACTTGGCGAGCACCACGTACGCAATACTTGGACCAGTCAATCTTCTTCAGAACCTTCATGAAAACATCGTCGCTTGCATCGTACAGAAGAGGGACCTTGTTCGCAAACCTGTAGAGAACGGGAACATCTGACTCGTCGACGCTGTCGCCTGAAGCTAGAACCCCCTCAACAACAAACGGGTTACCTTCCCATTCCGACGGCCCTCTCCGCCCATAACTGCAGAATGAGACCGGAAACACGGATTTCACTGATGTCAGGAATGAGTCTCTACCCACAGGACTCAGGCATGAGCCGTCCGGACGTGCGAACCCGTCGAAGCTCTTCAGAGCCGCGCTAAGTCGTGAGATCTCCTCACGACTGAGAGACCAGCCGACTTTTCGTGAGTCGAGTGCTGCGTGCCTTAGCAGCCTAGCAGCGGTGTGGTCACCAACCTGCTGGAATGATTCGACCAGAATACTCCTCACTGACTTCTGTTTATTCTCTGCAATCAACCTCTTGAGCATCTCAAGGTCAGCAGCTCGTGGATGCGGCTTTGACACAACGGGAACAGACGGCAGCTGTTCTGTCCAGCGTCCCAACGTAGCTGTTGCGATGCGATTTATCCTGAGTAAGACCTTAGCGTGTGGAGTGACAATCGTTGTCATGCGCAGATATTCAAGAATCCTGTCTTGAGCACGTTTGAGATCGCCCTTGATGTGTATTGTCACAGTGGTCCCCGGGCCATCTCGATCCAGAGTGCTATCCGACTCCACAATAGGTACATTGTGCTCTATGTCAATCAGGAGTCGGTATGCATGGCCTCCGGAAGTCCCAGTCTGAGTGTGCACCTCTACCGCATGCTCTGTCGTAATCTGTCCGTAGAGTACTGCCATTGTAGCGCCGAGTCCAAAGGTTCCACGCTTCTGGCGAGTGTCATATTTACTTCCGAATAGCATTTTTCCAAAAGATTCGGATACATGTTGGTAGGGAATTCCAGTTCCGTTGTCAGCAACGGTAACTGAAACAAAATCATGAGATTCATCAACCAAGTCAACGATAATGAACGGCAAGCGTCCTGAATCTTCGCAGGCATCGAGGCTATTCTCCACGAGCTCCCGCACTGTCGAGTAGACGGCCAATGTGGCGTTCCCAAAGCCGGCCATATGGCGGTTTCTGTAGAAGAACTCTGCAGGAGATATACTATTGAAGACGGCCGCCAACTGCACCTCTTCACTCATGCTGCTCGCATCGAGGAAGCGTTGGTTTGTCTTATTAGAGCCGGTATTACAGGAGGCACGACTCTACTCCTGTGAAGTCTCCCATATCTCAGTTCTCTCTCGATTCATGGACCTTCGCATGCTTTCTAGGTATTTGTACACGTTGGCATGTGGCAATCCTTCAATCAGCATGTTGACAGCTCGCGCGGCATACTCGATACCGGGGTCAGTTCCAATTATAGACACTGTGTGACCATACACCGATATCTTGGTTTCAGTGATTTGCTCCACGACTCTCCTCGTACGACCTCGTTCTCCTATTATCCTGCCGGCAACTCTCTTCAGCTGATCCGGCGAAGTGCCAACGCTGTCGCGGAGGGAAATCACGAGCAGTCTTGAGTCCTCGTCAATCAGAGTCAATGCGTTACTGGGACTGAAACCTCTAGCCATAGCCCGCACAATATCACGAGCTTTCCAAGCAAGAACCGGGTCACCAGCATCCGGTACGGCTGTGATTATTACCGCACCATCCGGAGTGACTTCAAGTTGAACATTGGTAAGCTCCTCAACCCTGCTCTTGACTCTACCATCGTGCCCTACTATGACGCCGATTCTTTCCACCGGCACCTTGATGGTTTCACGAAACGCCATTGTGCTGCCCACCAGCGGATAGAATATCCTTCATTATTACCTGAGGATCCTCAGGTTCGATTCCTATCTTCTTGAAGAAGTTGGTTATGTTTTGAAGGTCTCGGTAGAGATATCGCTGCGCGTTGGGGTGACTTGTCAATACAGCCTGCGAGACATCGATTATCACAGGCCCATTATGCCACAGAATATTGTACTCGCTCAGGTCAGCGTGGACCAAGCCGGCCTTCTTGTAGCCCGTCTCAATCATTTCTATTATCTCGTCGTAAGTATCTACAGGGGAGACAACTGTGACGTTCTTCAGGAGAGGGGCAGCTACACCGGCTTGAGCATCGCCAATGAATTCCATGACCAACACATTTCTCTGTATGTCGATTGGCTTGGGCACTCTAACCCCTGCTTCGTCGTACCGTTGCAGATTTTTGTACTCCTTGAGCGCCCACATAGGGATTAATGACCGGTGTCTGCGCCGGACATTCTTGAAACGCGGATCGCCAACGATGTAATCAAGCATGAAATCCGACTCAGCGGTAGTAACTCTGTATATCTTCACTGCCAAGGATCGCCCATCTCTGTCCTCCCCGCGGTAGACGCTCGCTTCCTTGCCAGTACTGATTGCGCCGTGGAGGGCGCGAAGAGTGCCGCGACTCAGCAGTTTGTACACGGCTTTGAGAGTTGGAGGGTCTATGACGCCCTCTACGACCTTGAACTCGTCGTCATCTTTCCGCCGTTTCGTTCTACGGCGTTCGATGTCGGACTCAATCTGTTTGTATTTCGTGTCGATGCTCTTCAATTTCAAGCCCTGCATGAATGCTCTGGTGTTAAGCCAGATGACGTAAAGTGAACGCTATCACATCAAAAAGCAGTTGACATTAGAACATCTTGAGGATACCGCGTTTCTTCAACCAGTCGAGTTCATTGTCCTTGTATCGCCAAATCACGTCGCATTTCTGGTCTGACTGGAAGTCCCAAGGTACTACTAATACCGTATCTCCTATCCTCATCCAGACTCTCTTCTTCATCCTTCCGGGAATGCGTCCGACGCGGACCTCTCCATCCTCACATCTGACCCGGACCCTGTCGAATCCGAGCATTTGGACTATGACTCCAAACATCTCGCCTTCATTCCGTTTTGGAACCCTCACTCTCACGAGCTCTTCAGGTGAGGACTCCGCATCGGTTTTCACACCCGGTTCCTTGGACAAGATAATCCTCCGTTCTGCGGCCGGCCAACACGGTCTTCGGGCCTTCTACGTCGAGTCCCTGAGACGGCATTTAAGCGTACCGACACGTTGCGAACCATGAGTATGCAGTAACTCTGCGTTCGACCCGCAGTAGCCTCTCTTGTAAGGCGATGGTCAAGGAGATGCCTCACTAATGAACGGCGTTCCCTCAATTCCACTATTCCGAACTCGCAGGAGGAGACAAGGAGTGGTCCTTGGGCAAAGCGTAAAGCTTGTTGTCTATGATAATGAAGAAGGCGGTCTCACCCGGGACTAAATCAGGATCCAGTTGCTCCTGATTGATGTCGGTCATTTCGAAAGTCCTTGCGTCCATCAGCTGGGCAGGCTGTCCGTATGCTCTAGACAGAACTTGATATTGACGCTTATCGGATTCGGGAGCGGCGAAAGCCAGTAGGCGCCAACTTGAGCTCTTGGGCGTAATCGTGAACCTCTCGCCTGTGGCAAGATCATGACACGTTAGGCTTCCCTTGCCAACAGCGACTACTTGACATGGTTTGTCTCCAACCTTCACGAAGTCGCCAACTGTCCATCTAGGTAGCCTGAGGAGTATTGTTACCCGATACTTCCTCTTTCCCCCCTTTTCTTGGCCGACCAGCTTGTAGTTCTCTTTTCTCTCGGCCAGGTATGCAGACTGGATTTCGTCTGCAACAAGCCGGCACATATGTTCCGAACCTAGTTCGAGGTCAAATCCCTTCCGCGTTTTGTCTCGCTCAGTGGCATAAGCCTTCGAATCGCGACCATATTCCTTCGCTGCTATTCGTGTGACAATGTCAAGCATCTCTTGCTCCTCCGCCTCTGTGACATCCCGACCATCGGCCCGGATCTGAAGGATTGCCTCATGGTAGCCACCACTGATCATGCCACAGGTGTCGCACGTAGAATAGCTTAGACGCACCTCAACAGGATACTCCTCCTCATGCGGTGCTAATGCAGGATGGGACTGACCGACTGCTTTCAGGCGGATGTGTACAACTCTGTCCAGCCTGTTCTCAATCTCGTATGAGACCTCAGCGGTCTTGACCATGCGCTCGACCTGCTGGGAAAGGAGCCTGTCGATTTGCCGCTTTACAAGCTCGTCAGCCTCAGAGGAGGAGAGTATAATCGTCTTCCACCCGCCAGGCACCTTAACGGAGCCGCATCGTTTGCACGTCTGAATTTCCAAGGGTGACGCTACGTGGACCAGCGGATGTGCGCCATCGTAGCACTCGGCACAGAGACCATCAAGTACTGCAGGCTTGCCGCAGATATAGCAGGGAGCCGCCAACACCATCACCCAACGTCTTACATCATCTTGCACTTAAAATGTGGAGGATTGTTCCATAACAACCGGCAACAGGAGCGTGCATTCAAGTCGTGGTGACGGGAGCGAGCCACCGCAGACCCCTACAGCCGGACCCATTGTGCATGAGGGTGGCCGTCAATATATATCACAGCCTGCTTGTGGACTATTCCTGCGTCAATGGCAGCCTTCACCGTCTCACTGCCAATCATATTCGCAATCGTGGCTTTCTTGAGATGCTGAAGACATGTGCCTATCTCGACAAGCTCTCCACCATAGAACTCCTGGCTTACCTTGAACTTGATTTTGCCCTCTACCAATGTTCGACCTAGCAGGTCCTTGTCGCATATAGCAACAACATAATGCTCTGATGTCTCTCGCACACGCATATAGACAGATGCCAATGTGTGACCCTCAACGATTGAATTGCTTGGAAACGTTTGTGAACACTCAAGACTGTTGGACACCAGTGAGACTCTCGATTACGCTCACAGCAATGTCGGCGGTCTCAGAACTGAGTGCCTGAGATGGCTATAAAGTATTGTGGACCAGAAGTCTGGACCCAAGACCCCAGTGGTGTACCTCCCACTCTAGACCGGCCGGATTGAAGTCCTCGCTCCACATGCAGAGCAGTTCAGCCAATAGGCGCTTTCGTCCCTCACTTCGGTTGTATCGGGGCGTCCACAGACCGGGCATATCACATAGTAGTCAACATAATGAGCTAGGACGTCGTCCACCGCGTCAGCAGTGAACTTGCCCTGAAAGACAGCGTTGCTGCCTTCGAAACCGCCAGCCGTCGCAAGTTGTCCGGAGATGTACTTGAGGACCTCTTTTCCCGGCCTATTGAGGACCTCTACGATTTCGTGGAAGTTCTGCCAGATACTCCTGTTTCCCTGTACCATCAGCTGAACCTTCGGGACCTGAAAACGCTCTCCTGAGCGCTTGAAGGCATCAGCAGGTACTTGAGACCTAGCTCGCTGGAGCATCTTCTCGTAGTCGTCCATGTTCGTGTCGACAACCCTTGCTCTATTGAATCTTCTGTTAGAACAACACGGACCACATTCAACTCGGGGAGATATGAATCCAGCCACGGTTACGTATCCGTCAAGACGTAGCGCCCGACCTTCACTTCTCTGATTCTCTCTTCCCCCTGCAAGTCAATCACCTTTAGCTGGATTTGAGACTTGGAGTGGCCCTTCTTCTCAAAGAAGGCAACAATGTCCTCAATCGGCACGCCATCGGACTTCGCATGCTTCTGTATGAATTGAAGAATCTGCTTCGGCCTTAGTTCAGAGGAAGTATCTTCAACCGAAGCCGAAACCTCAGAAGCGGTTGCAGCAGGACGTGCTTCAACAGAGACAGTAGTGCCTATCACGTCTTCTTCGGCTAGGCTCGTCTCGGCGGTGGATATCCCGCTGCGAGTAATCATAGCCCTGAGGCGTTCAAGGTTGTGAAGTGTGAGATAGTTCGGATCCGTCAACTCACGGACAATCTCAGGAGCTACGTAGACCTCGTTGTCATACTGCCGAACCTTCCCTATAATCATAACAAGTGTGTTGAGTACAACTGCCTCCAGCGATGTAGACTCAGCACCCCAAGCCTTCGCCCGGATGGTCTCTGTTCCGTCATCAAGCGTCACGCTCGCGAAGTTCCCTTGGCCAGAGTAGCGATCTACGACGACTCCAACAAGCACCACACGTCTTAGCTCGACCCCCAATGGAGACACAATCTTGGGCCCATCGTCTTCGCTATATGTGCCATTTATTATGTCAGCAACAGATGCTCTGACGGCGACCAGTCGCTCTCGCATGACTATAATCCACCTGTTCGCAACCGTTGATGTCTGAGTCGGTATTTATCGTTCTCGGAATACAGCAACTGAGGACCTCGGGCTAGTAGTAGTCCGTCAATGACCTCTGTTCTGATGAACCGACAAACTCCTTCATAGACCCTTCAACTCTGTCCAGACTGAAGTCATGCTGATCACAAAGGATTTTGACAATCTTCTCAGGCTCCAAGGCAGACCACTTGGGAGAATCCAAGTGTATCTTTGGCGGGTTTAGGAATATGTCGCGTATCTCCTGAAACTCGAAGTCTAGTTTCGTATCTGTTTCGGCTACGATTCTCTCGAGTGCGCCGTGCTTTCGCACCAGTTTCAGCGCCGTCTTCTGACCGATTCCCTTCACACTCGAGTTGTAGTCAGTGCCGACAAGGATCGCTATGTCAATGAGCTGCTCTCTGGTGATGCCTAGCAGCTTCAGGTTCAGATCCAAGTCTATTAGTTCGGGCTCAATGGTCCTGTACGCGTTCGATCTTGCTATTCGGCGCCGTCCGCTGATTGTCAGGTTGCGAATCATTCTAGGACAGTTGTAGAGAAGAGAATCATTGTCTTGGCTCGCACTGGCCCATGCATGTCCTTCTCTTGCCATCTGTGCGGCGACTGCCTCGCCCTCAGACGGAGCCTGAACGACCGGAATGCCAAGCGAAGAGATTAGACCCTTGCTTTCGTCCACCATATCTGACGTAAGTTTGGAGCTCGCCTGCGCGGCCTTTCTAGCATCTTCGATGCGTCCCTCTTCCTTGGCCTGTTGCCATGCTTGGTAAGCGGCATCACGCACTTCACGTCTACGCTGGACTTCGCCTGCCTTCAATACGGGGGCCGTACCATCGAATACGTATATCGGACGCACACCGTTTTCAAGTAGATTGAGGTTTCGATAGAAAAGCCCACTCAGATGGCTGGTTACGTGGCCCTTTCTATCCATCAAAGGAGTCCCATCAGGCTGACGAATCGTCGATAGGAAAGCGTAGATTGTGTTGTAGGCATCTATTGCAATGGCACGACCTGAAAGCTGACGCAGTGATATTACGTCAGCCTTAATGATATCACCAAGCTTGGTTCCCAATGAATCAACTCCAGAATCGGGCTGTCACGGTGCTCGCAGGCCGTCCATATATGGTTTGAGCCGCTCATCCCAGCACATCGAGTGTTCTAGGTTAATTACCAATCATCGACTCTTCGGTAGATTTATAAAAACCCCTCCGCTCGAGGCTGAGGACTAGCACTCTCTGGAGTTCCTTGGTGATTATCTTGTCGATCATGAAAGCAATCAGATGCACGTCGTGTCACGGTTCGGTCTCCCCAAGGGAGAACAGCGTCAAGTTTCAATGCCCGGCCTGCGGCAGTTTCACGATATGGCGCTGTGAGTCCTGCAGACGCTTCTCTAATAGGTACAAGTGCCCCAGTTGCGGTTTTGAGGGCCCATAGGTAGAAATGAGTGTGCTAACTGTGGCCAGAGTAGTCATTACCCTAAAGATTCTGCCCGAAGACGTTGATGTCAGTTTGGACAATCTGCTCAAGCGTATAAGAAAAGTGATTCCGAAGGGTACGGAGATAAGGGCGACAGAGATAGTGCCTATAGCTTTCGGCCTCAAGGCGCTCAGGATGAATGTGGCCAAGGATGAATCACTAGGCGGTACAGATGACGTCGAAGAATCAATCAAGGCTCTGAAAGGCGTGGCACAGGTCGAAGTTGAGATGGTTTCTAGGGTCTAGGTGAATAATGCTTTTCTCTTCATCTCAGAGTTTATATGAGATTTCTGCCGCGTCGAGCACGAAGACGCCGTACTCCCGCATAGAAGTTCTTGTGGGCAGAGAAATGCTCAAGAGAGCAAGACAAGAACAAATAGGACAAGGACGTCCAAGGACACAGACGCATGCTGTCACTGTTTCCTGGAATCGAGCTCATACTTTGGAGGATGTGTCAAGCCAGTGGTGGAGATTGTACTCAAAGTGGCTGAGGCCGAGCATAGAGACATTGGTAGGTTCATCGTAAGGATTGACGCCGTGTCCATGGAGAACCTCGCCGTAAGAACAGGAGACATCATACAAATCAAAGGCAAGAGGATGACCGCAGCCATTGCCTGGCCTGCGTACCAGGGGGACAAGGGCCGCGAGATAATTCGAATGGATGGCCGAATTAGGAGAAATGCTGGCGTAAGCCTTAGTGAGAAAGTGACAGTTGCACGGGCAAACGAAGAACCCGCTAGGAACGTGACACTGGCTCCGACTTCAGTGCCAATCCGTCCTGAGCCGAGGTTCGAGGAATTCGTCAAACGCAAACTCTTGAACTGCCCTGTTAGCGCTCAAGACACTGTCTTCATACCGATTCTTGGACGAGCAATTCCATTCAAGGTTACTTCGACAAAGCCTGTAGGCACGGTCGTAGTACAGCACTCGACCATCCTTGGAATTGCAGAAAAGCCGACAGGGGAGGCAGCCGGCGCTTCTCAAGTCACGTACGAGGAAATCGGTGGACTCGCAGAGCCAATCCAGAGAATCCGGGAAATGGTCGAGTTGCCGATGCGCCATCCCGAGATTTTCAAGAGACTTGGAATAGATCCACCACGAGGGCTCATACTACATGGACCGCCGGGCACAGGGAAGACGCTTCTCGCCAAAGCTGTAGCCAGTGAGTCAGAGGCGAATTTCACTCATATCAACGGCCCGGAAATCATGTCAAAGTTCTATGGCGAGTCTGAACAGAAGCTGAGGAAGATATTCGAGGACGCTGAAGAGAACGCTCCAAGCATTATCTTCATCGATGAGCTGGATGCCATAGCGCCGAAGAGAGAGGAAGTTCAAGGAGAGGTGGAGCGCCGAGTAGTCGCCCAACTGCTTGCTACCATGGACGGTCTGAAGGCTCGGGGACAGGTAGTCGTCATTGGAGCGACGAACAGACTCAATGCACTAGACCCGGCCTTGAGGCGACCGGGACGATTCGACCGAGAGATAGAGATTGGAGTTCCTGACGAAGCAGGCAGGCTAGAGGTTCTCCACATTCATTCTAGAGGCATGCCGCTCACAACAGACGGTGACAACCGAGTTGACTTGCAGGATCTCGCCAAGGTCACACACGGGTTTGTAGGTGCTGACCTCCAGGCCCTCTGCAGAGAAGCCGCCATGAAAGCCCTGAGGAGATACCTTCCCCACATAAATCTCGAGGAGGAGGAAATACCTCAGGAGGTCCTCGATCAACTCGAGGTCAACGTCGAGGATTTTGCCGGAGCTCTCAGAGAAGTGCAGCCTTCTGCTGTCAGAGAGGTCTTCATAGAGATACCCAACGTTAGATGGGAAGAGATAGGTGGCCTGTCTGCAGAGAAACAGGAGTTGATTGAGGTAGTTGAATGGCCTCTGAAGAAACCCGAGGCATTTCGGCGCATGGGAATCACACCTCCAAAGGGGGTGTTGATATTTGGCCCCCCCGGATGCGGAAAGACTCTATTGGCAAGGGCTGTGGCTACAGAGAGCGAAGCGAACTTCATCAGTGTGAAGGGACCGGAACTCCTCTCCAAGTGGGTGGGTGAGAGCGAGAAAGCAATTCGGGAGATTTTCCGGAAGGCTAGGACTGCAGCACCGGCAATCATATTCTTCGACGAAATAGATGCCATAGCTCCCACAAGAGGATTCAGCGCCGGCGATAGTCACGTTACTGAGAGAGTCATTAGCCAACTTCTGACAGAAATGGACGGGTTGGAAACCACAAAAGATGTGCTTGTGCTGGCTGCAACCAACAGGCCTGATCTTATTGACCCAGCCCTTCTTCGCACCGGTCGATTCGATCGGTTTGTCTACATCGGTGCGCCCGACGATAAAGGCAGGGAAGAGATATTCAAAATCTACACGGCCGATATGCCTCTTGACTCAGATGTTGACATCAAGAAGCTCGTCGAACTCACTCCATATTTCGTTGGAGGAGACATCGAAGCGCTATGCAGAGAAGCAGGAATGCGCGCACTCAGAGAAAACATGAATGCTGAGAGAGTCACTTGGAGGAATTTCGATGACGCGCTGAAGTCGATTCATCCATCAGTGAGACCGGAAGACCTTCAGCGCTTCCAGAAGATTAACCAAGAGCTACGTAGGACGACGACAATTTCTGCCGGGCCCCCGGGATACATATGAACAATGGAAAGTGATACGAATTGTCAGGTTGGAATGCGGTACCGCTTAGAAGCCTTGTAGTAACCATACTGAAGAAGCGTCACGGTGTGACACTTGACGATGAACTAAACCGTGCACTCAAGAAGGAACTCGGAGCCGAACCAAGCGAAGCCGAGTTGAACTCTGCTCTCATGCAGCTGGAGATCAATGGACTCATACATGTAAGCCAAATCACAAAAACAAAACGGCGCATCGAGATAATCGGAGAAGGTACCGAGTTCCTAGCCGTTGATGAGGACTAGATGAGGCTGCCCTTGGGGGTCACCTGCCTATGACTGCCAAGAAAGTGCTGACTGCGGGCAAGTTCGACATTCTTCACCTTGGTCACTTGGCGTATCTCGAACAGGCCAAGAAGCTGGCTGGACCGGACGGCGAGCTCATTGTTGTTGTTGCTTTGGATAAAACGATACAGAGAGAAAGAGGGGCGCCGCCTGTTTTTCCTGAAGAACAGAGACGACGGCTAGTTGAGTCTTTGAAAATCGTTGACAGAGCAATCCTAGGATACGACACCGACGACCATACCTCAATCGTAGTTGACAACCGGCCCGATATCGTCGCACTGGGGTACGACCAGAGGACTGACGTCGAGGCGCTGGAGAGAAGCATCACGGAACACGGATTACATACGAAGATAGTACGGCTTGAGAAGGGAAAGGTGAGCGGACTATCTTCTTCTACTATTATCAGAAGAAGGATAATCGAATACTACAGCGAGAACGGCAGAGAACGAGCACTCAAATCACAAGCTCGCCCCGATCCTGAGCTTCATGAATGAGACGCACTTTCTGTTCTCTGTGTTCGTAGGTCCACTTCCATACGCGGTAAGACACGAATGTAAGAAAGCCCATTAACGCTAGCCCTAGGAGTGTTTCCCAGCCGGATGTGAAGTGGCCCATGAAATCCGGAAGAGGGCCACTAACAAAATACCACCAATTGCATGCTACTCCATAGACATACAGCAGGCCTACGACGGTTAGTTCCTTCAGGTAACCGACTGCCTGCTTATCGTTTTCAAAAGCGAAAATCGCGACGCCGAGCCAGAAGAGATACCAAGGCATGACCCAGCGATAGATGAACATTATAGAAGGAAGAAGGTACACATAGAGGGGCATCAAAACACGGACCTTCTGGAGCAGCGTCTTGTCTCGGAACTCACTCCTTCTAGGAATGTAAAGGCGGACTGTGTAGAGCATGAACGCGGCATAGAGGATGAGCGGTATCAGCGCCGGAGGCCACAAGTAATAGGTCACTGGATCGTGTGTGAAATCGGGAGTGCCAAGCCAGAGACCCGGGTACATCGGGTTCACAACGTAGGACGAGTAGGTTGTGGTGTTCAGAAAATGGGATACCAGTGAATCGAAATTGGCTCCCAAGAACAGAAACGGAATCACTGTGAGGAGCATGGAAAGCATGAACCAGACAGACGATACTGGCGAGTCTAGGAAGAGAAGCGGAAAGATCACTCCGGGGTATACCTTGGTCTGGACAGCAAGGCCGAGTGCAAACATCGCTTTTCCCATCTGACCTTCTTTCCAGAGTACGAGCGCCATCAGCATCAAGCAGTCAGCAAGGGGCTCGTTCTTGCCGCCCCCGGCCGACATCAACAGGCCGTAGACGTAGTATCCGCCGAAGAATGTACGCGCCCAACTCGTGATGTAGATTTTGTCCTTCAGCAGAATGGCTATCAGCACCAAGTTGAGATTGAAGACAAGAACCAGCAGGAAGTTCAACCACCAGTGTTGAAGCTGACTCTCTTGGCCCGGGAACAGCCAAGTAGCTATAGCGAAGAAGATTAGACCGAACACAGGGTACTCGTATGTGACAGTGCCAAGATAGGAAGGTAACGTATGTCTGGTGTCGTTGAATGCCGGCAGAGCTCCAGCGACCTCTGTGTCCGTCATGTTATAGACTCCGAACCCGTAAATCCAGAATGCCTCGCCGTACATCTCATTCCTGTTGCGGTCACGCTCGATTACAAAGGAGTCTGCTATTGGTATTGCAATTATGGATATGATGATGCTTAGAACCAAGTATTTTCGCATCTCGTATATCTTGTATGAGATGGCGCTAAGCATTCTAGGAGACCGCCGTAATTCTTGGTGCGAAAAAGAACTAGTATCGGCTCCCGGGCTGACGTTTTAATTAATCTTTTGTAGAAGAGGAATCCCCAATCGTCATATTACGAAAACAGGCAGGGACCTGTCCTCCAGCTCTTTGCTTCAGTCTTCAACCAACGGCGAGTCCGCGACTACCCCAAATAAGTGGGGCATGGCCAGCTATCACATTTCAAGCAGTGAACGCACTTGCTCTCGTCGACCGATATTCTGCCTTCCTGCAGGTCCAACGCGGCCTGTTCGCACTGTGGTACACAGGAGCCACACGCTTGACAAAACATAGCGCGTCGGACGGCGCGCTCCAGTTGGCCAGCTACTAGTCCAACTTTTTCTTCATTGTCACCACGTACGATTAGAGAGCCCGAACTAAAGAGCGTTATATTGGCATCGTCGGCGTTTGTCCTGAGAGCGCCCAAATCCTCAGAATAGTGAGTAGTGCCAAAGATGGGCATGATCTTTGAGACTCTGTTGAGATCTACTCCTGTGGAGAACTGACCTTCCAAGCTGAAGCCAGAAGACGTGCATGGAGAGACTCCCTTCACAATGTTTAGCTCCAAGGTCTGCGATGGCGCTTGCCGATCGGCCTTCACCTTTAGTCCCAATTCATTAATCAAGTTCATTTGACCGTTCGGCAGTTTCTTCCATCGCCAAAAACCGAGCTTAGCCCATTCTTCTGGAAACCCGTATCTCTCTGCCCACTCCCTCAGTTTCCCATACCACCGTTCGTAAAGAAGAGGATGTGTCTCCGCAAGACTCTCGAGCTCAGCCATGGGAGTGGCTGGACAGAGGTAGCATCCCATCCTCAGAAAGCCTCTGTTGTAGAGCAGGTTGAACTTTGCCTTTTCTTTGAAGACGTACAACCATACTTCGAGCGCATTCCAATTGTGGATTGGACTTGCAGAAAGCTGCCCCGGAACCCACGGATTAGATGCTACTCTAGGTTCGACAGAACGTTGAAAGGATTCCAGCTTTCTCTGACCCATGAGAACTAAGGCTTTTCCACCTAGCTCTTCTGCTATCGATTTTGCTGCTGGACCAAGCTTCAGCACCTTGCAGCACCAGCGGAAGTCGCGAGCAGGCGGACCGAAAACTTCGACAGAGTTCCAGAACTGCTCGCCGGCACTGTGTCCAATGATTTGCACACTGCGGCTATTGGCAAACTCCCTCACATAGGATACGGTCTCAGGCAGTTCTAGGCCCGTGTCAGTGAAAAACACGGGAGGACTCCTATTCAGGGCCTTCTCAGAAAGAAGATAGGTTACGAGAGAGTCCTTTCCTCCACTGAATCCCACCACTACGTTAGTACCCAACTGCTCAGAGGTGCTTCGAATGAAGCTGATAGCTTCGGCTTCTATCGCACGCAAGTCAGCAAGGTTTGCATCTACAGCCCCGTCCCACGAGGAAGCATGGGTGTTGAGTGATTGTTCGCGTGGATCATCCACTTCTCGTATCTTGACAGCATAGCCTGTCTTGGATTCTCTTATCTGCGCGCCCGTCATGCGGGCCACTCCCACGCCAATCACTTGGTGCTGCGAGTCCATCAGCCAAACTTCATCACCTGCATCAATGGCCGTGTCGCAGTCTATGATACCAGGAACCAGTAGGTTGGCCCCCTTCTTGAGGTACTCTAGAACACCATCTTGACATGAGACCCATTTCTGAGCCCTCAAGGCACCAATCCTTCGGCCACCCTCAAGTGACAGCACGAATGTATAGTCACACTGAGGAATATCGAATCTCAATCGACCTACCACATGACCATCAACAATGATTTCATACATGGCATCCAGTGATGACACCTTATTCATGACTATGGTCTTCGTGGAGGGCAACAACGCTTGGCCAATGCCATCTCCAAACTGCCGGTCGATGGTCTTCTTTGCGCGTTTAAGATGGCCATCCATCGCCGGATAGGGATCACCAGGAGGGGATAACCCAACAGGTCTTGGCGAGCCTCCACAAACAGAGCACCGGGTATTGGCGATTCGGGGAACATTGCAGCTCTCACACCAATAGAACCTGATTCTTGTCAGGTACGGTGCATGTCCACGACGAAACTTCCTTCCGCGGTTCAGTCCTCTTGCCAGTTGAATCAATCCCCATCTTCATGGTCTTGGTCATTCGTCACGAACGCGGCTTGACCTAGGTCTTGTCAATACCAACGCGTTTGAGCCGCTCCTTAGTTGGACGACCTTCTTTGTCCCAGCCCCGGAGAGCATAGTACTTGGGCAGCATCTCTTCGAGATGGACAACTCGATTCCGTGAACCGCCTTCAGGTAGCGGTTTGAAGAAACGCGGCGGTAACTGATCATCTCGGGAAGTGAAACCCTCCCGGTTATTGAATAAACGTTCAAGGTTCCAGATACGCTCTCCGATGACAAGAAGACTAGGACCAGAGATCCGAACCCCGGTGCAGTTGGTCAGCATCTCGGCATAGTCGTCGATACTCCAAGCGAAACTTGTGAATCTGCAGAGCACCATCGAGTCCATAGCGGCCGAGAGATTCTGAAAGAGAATAACCAACTCTGGCTTACCCTCTGTCCGGTCGCGATCTACAAGGACCGGAGCGCCCATAACCTCAGGTCCAATGAGATAGGACCTCAGATGGCAGCCGCCGCGGTTGGAAGTTGCAGAACCCAGCGCATGGCCTTGAACCCCTCGGAGGTCATATGCCGGCAGCTCAAGAGCCTTGACCTGCATGGCCAATTCTGGAGAACCATGGTTCGAAGCAAAGGCTCTGGATCCCTCGCCGAGCTCTGCTCCTAGACCTTTTCTGAATGCAATATCGTCAATGAGCTCGAGTACGCCTTCGGTCTCACCAAATCTGAGGGAAGAATCCAGCTTGCCCTTCTGAGTAAGTTCCATTGCACAACCGACAGTGCTCCCGACGGATATTGTGTCGAGACCCATGAGATTGCAGCGATTGTTCGCTGTGATAATCCACTCGAGGTCGTTTATGCCGCACTCCGGACCCAATGCCCATAGGCTCTCATATTCGGGTCCACCGACCTCCTCCCCGCCAAGTCGACTTATCCGCCCGCAGCCAATAGGGCACCCGAAGCAATGATACTGGCGAACGGAGAAGCGTTCTAGCAGTTTCTCTCCGGAAACACCTTCAGCATCGTTGAATGTTCCCTCTTGGAAATTGAAGGTGGGCAGCATTCCATGCTCATTGATAAGACTAACCAAGACTGGCGTCCCGTAGATTGGCAGCGACTTGTCGGTTACCTGATTCTTCTTTATGAGACGACGGGCTCGCTCGACGGTCTTGTTCAGACCTTCTTCGTCGCTAACTGCCACTTTGGTCGTCCCTCGGACAACCACAGCTTTCAGATTCTTTGACCCCATGACTGCCCCAACGCCGCCACGTCCAGCAGCACGATGTCGGTCAGTGATTATTGCGGCCAGCTTGACTCCGTGCTCTCCAGCGGGACCTATACACGCCACTTCCGCTTGCGAATCTGTTTCTTGAAGGAGCTGACTGGTGGTCACACTCGTGTCCTTTCCCCAGACACCAGAACCATCTCTTATCTCGGTCCTGTCATCGTTAATCCAAAGATAGACAGGAGATGTGGAGCGGCCCTCCAACACGATAGCGGCATACCCTGCGCGTCTCAGATGTGCTCCAAACGAACCGCCGGCATGAGAATCGAATACTGTACCAGTCAAGGGTGACTTCGTAATGACCGCAAAGCGGCCTGCAGTAGGCACACTTGTCGCAGTTACAGGGCCGACAGCAAAAATCAGCAGGTTGCTTGGCGACATCGGGTCCAAATGAGGCTCCAAACGATCGTATAGCGTCCTAACGCCAAGACCGCGACCGCCGAGATATCCCTTGAACAGACCAGGAGACAAAGGCTCTCTCCGGATACTTCTGTCAGTCAGAGACACATGCAGTATTGCTGCATCCGCATACTTACCAGATAGTGACTTTGACAAGATTGCTCCTCCTAGTCGTTGAAGATATTCTGTTCCCGGTCGGGGCAAGTCAGACAACGCTGCTTGTAGTAAAGATAGACGTCCTTGGGTTGTTTCGCCAAGTTTGCCTGCCGACTGGGACATGTCCAACACGGTTTGTCATGCTGCATCCAAATGTCGCTGTACTGAGCCCAGCGAAAGTCCTCTACCACTGCGACACTGGAACTGCAGCCCAAGCGATCAGCTCCTGCTTCAATCACTTGGATTGCGTCTTTGAAGCTGCGAATGCCCCCAGCAGCTTTCACACCCATGTCAGGACCTACTGTCTCACGCATTAACCGTACGTCATAAGGAGTTGCGCCCATAGGACCAAAACCAGTTGATGTCTTGACAAAGTACGCTCCGGCCTCCTTTGCAAGCAAGCAGGCCTTTCTCTTTTCGTCATCAGTGAGAAAGCCCGTCTCTAGGATTACTTTGGTATGCGCATCCCCAGCTGCTTTAACCACGGCTTCCATGTCAGTTTTCACAAGATCATAGTTCTTGTCACGAAGAGCGCCAATATTCATTACCATGTCGACTTCTTGGGCGCCCAGTCTAACGACTTCCTTTGCCTCGTAGGCTTTCACTTCTGAGAGGGTCGCGCCGAGAGGAAAACCGATAACGCAGGCGACCTTGACGTCCGAATCTTTCAACATCTCGACCGCATACTGAACATGGCTGGCATTGATACAGACTGCCGCGAATCTGTAAGCAAGAGCCTCCTCGCAAAGCTGCTTTATCTTCTCGTGTTTTGCCTCTGGTTTCAGCTCTGTATGATCAATCATCCGAGCCAGTTTCTCAACCGTAAGATCCATTGGAACCGCTCCGAATGTGGGGAGCATCTTCTGAGGCTATTAACATATTCGAAGGGAGTTGTGGCTGGATACTACCGTCCAGCCAAGTAGCTGCGCATGTCGTCCAGTACTTCCTTCTGAAGCCTGATCACATCGTGAACTTCAATCTCTTCGGCATCTTTCACCATTGAGTTCAGTTGTACGACCGTGCCTACAGTCTCAACCTTACCGAAGTCAACAGGAAACTCGACCTCTGCACCCTTCACAATTAGCTCAGAGCGAGTCGGATTCAGCCCGATTCTTATACTCCGGACTATGCCAATCCTCCGCGCCCTGTTGTCGAGCACTTCTTTTCCCAGAAGTCGGCCAGGCATGCTGAGCTCATACAGTTCGGCTTCAATGCTGGTCAATGGTTCCTTTGCGGTCATCCTATCTGACTCCTTCAGCTGGATGTATGTAGGAGGCTTTTTACACTGTGTATTATCAAAGGTCTGATAGACAAGACATCCATATGGTCGAGAAGAAGCATGGCAGCAGCACCGTCCTTTGTTGAGATGCCGCTGATTAGGAAAGAGACCGTCGAATACAGAGAGTATCAAGTTGTGCTCTCAGAAATCGCCGGTAGCGAAAACACTCTGATCGTATTGAGTACGGGTCTTGGTAAGACCGTCATCGCAGCTCTTGCTGCATCAAAACGACTGAATCAATATCCCAATTCCAAGATATTGTTCCTTGCTCCCTCTCGTCCGCTTGTTGATCAACAGGCCCGAACTCTAAGACAGATGCTTGATATTGAAGAAGATTCAGTCATTTGCATGACTGGTCAGGATCCACCTGAACAGCGTCGGGCGGAGTGGTCGCGGGCTCGCGTTATTGTCATGACGCCTCAAGCCCTTCAGAATGACTTGGTGCAACAGAGCTATACTCTTGGCGATGTGTCACTCCTTGTCTACGATGAGGCGCATCGCGGTGTGGGCAACTACGCTTACACTTTCATTGCGGAGCTCTATGAAAAACAGGCTCGATTTCCGCGCTCCTTGGGTCTCACTGCATCACCGGGCCATGACGCCGAGCAGGTCAGAAAGGTATGTGAAAACCTGAGACTTGGCCACATCGAAGTGCGGAATGAAGACAGTCCTGATGTACGCGACTACGTGGTCGCAATTGCCACAGACATCCGTTACGTTACTCTGCCTTCTGAAATCCAAGTGCTAAGAGAGATGCTGTTTGGATTGCTCAAAGATTACACTTCCCGAGTACTGAACTATGGTTATGCTCTGCCTGACAGCCGACGACTTAGCAGGAAAGAGATACTCCGGGTTCAGACTGAAGTTCGTAAGGAAATAGGGTCCTATACGAAACCCCCACCCCATCTCTATTTGATAATCCGTGACTTGACGGCAGCATTGAGAGTAGTCCATCTAATAGAATTTGTCGGAACGCAGGGGATAGGACCAACTCAGAGATACGTCCAAGGCATGCACGAGGAAGCTCGTAACAAGAGAAGCTCCAAAGGTGTCAAAGACCTAGTCTCTAGGTCCGAGTTCATGCAGTTCGAAAGCCTATTGGACGCACTTGTGACAAAGGGTTATCGTCATCCCAAGGCAGATGCTTTGCTCGAAATCATAGGGGAGCAACTGTCAACTGACTTGGATTCACGCATACTTGTATTCACTCGCTTTCGCGATACGGCAGCAGAGGTTTGTCAGGTAATAGAGCAACTCGATGATGCCAGAGTAAGCCGCTTCGTCGGGCAGAGTTCCAAAGGCTCCGACCGCGGTTTCAGTCAGAAAAAGCAAATCGAGGTATTGGATGGTTTTCGCAACAGCGAGTTCAATGTGCTTGTGGCCACTCAGGTGGGCGAAGAAGGGCTTGACATTCCTGAGTGCAATCTTGTAATCTTCTACGATTGTGTTCCGTCAGTTGTTCCATACATTCAGCGTCGTGGCCGTACGGGTAGAAGACTACCGGGTCGCGTTGTGATTTTCGTAGCCAGAGGAACTCATGACGAGTTCTATCATTGGAGTGTGATTAACAAGTTGAAGAAGATGCCATCGGCCCTTAAGGAGGCAGAAGAGAAGCCCCAAGAAAAACAGACAAGCTTGGAGGAGTTCCCTCAGGATTTGGGTCGAACGCAAAGGCAGGACGGAGAGACAGAGAGCAAAACCACCACCCCAGATGCACGAGTGAAGCTTATCGTCGATTCAAGAGAACTGCCAACAGCTGTTGCGAGAGAACTTGCGCGTCTCGATGTTTCCATATCTGGCGAGAGCCTTGAGGTAGGTGATTACATAGCTTCCGAAGACGTAGGCATTGAACGGAAGGAATCTGGCGATTTCATACAGTCTCTTATAGACGGGCGACTGTTTGTCCAGCTCAGCGCCTTGCAGTCCACTTATCGTAGGCCGGTACTGATCATCGAAGGAGAACAGCTGACAGGACTGAGAGCCGTCAATCCCGCGTCAATATACGGAGCACTTGCATCCATAGCGATACGACTTCGAATTCCCATTCTGTGGGCGCGCAACGCTCAGGAGACAGCCAATATCCTTTACAGGATTGCACACCTCGAGCAGGTTGAATCAAAGAGGATATTGCGTACTAGGTCGCCTGAGACCAAGGGTACGGACGCAGAGACTCTGGAGTACATACTCTCGGGCTTTCCGGGCATTGATACAGTAATATCCCGGTCTATTCTCACACAATTCGGTACACTTGAGAAGACTTTCACAGCGGATGAGAACGAACTAATGAAAGTAAAGGGTGTGGGGCCAAAAACGGCCAGTCGTTTGAGACACATGCTTACGTTAGAATATCCATCACATCGAGAAGAGAACACGACGGGATGAGGTAACCTAATAGACCTCTGGGTTTTTCCCGATGCCTTCGAGGTATATTCTGCGGAACATGTCGCTCACGGCCTTGCTGACTTCCCAATAGCGGGTGTAATCGGCGTCGTGTAGCAGGATGACGCTGAGGAGCCTCCGTAGTGTGAGGTATTCCTCAAGGTCGAGCTGTGGCATCTTAAGGAGGATTTCCTCAGAGGCTTCTCGGCCTTGTTGCCAGAGCGAATCCCACTCAACGTACCTTTTGGTGGCCTCCTTCACAGTACTTTCGTCTGAAATCTCAAACCCGAGCTTGCGCATCAGGTCTGTGATGTTCAGCTTGGTTGGCGGTCGGGGCGCGCTTTCGCCTGTCCGGCTAGTGGCTATGAATATGTTCTCTGCTGCAGCTCTCCAGACCTTCTTCATTATGTGTGTATCCTTCTCTCCGGCAGGTTCGTATCCGTCTTGCTGAATCAGTCCCCCGTGTTCGAGTTCCTTCAAGTGATACCTAACGGTCTGAGGCTTGATACGTCTGTCAGGATGCTGATGTTCAAGAAACTCGATTATTTCTGAAGTTGACATTCTCCTGCTTTTGAGGAGAGAGAGAATCTGCCTCCGGCATTCGTCGTTGAGTGCACGGATTGCTGCAGCTGCATCCTTGCCAGCTAGTACTCTGACGTACTCCATTTTCTTCCTCCTTGAGTTCTTGAATCGCTCGACAAGTGGGCTCAGATGTGGGTTCTAACACACGACACGCTTCATGTGCTAGAGCAACGTTTCACAGGGCTAGATCAGTGCTCTGAACCTAGGCGGGCACGTAGATCCACTGCCGCATATCCTGCAAGCAGGGTACTCGCTTGATCAGATTCTTCTTGAGCAACTTTCTGAGTGCATACCGGACAGTCCTAGGGGCAAATGAGACCTTGTCTAGGAGCTGCTTTGGTGTGACGCCTCCCCTGCCGGTCTTTCTAAGAATGTCAAGGACAATTATCTGACTCTTTGTTAGCTTCATGTCCTTGATTTCTTCCGCGAGTTCTATGTCAGTCATCATTGTGAACATTCTCCTAATCGAGGACCCCGAGACACACCTCAAGGGGTCTAAGATTTCCTTTCTCTATGGGATCACTAGATACTTCAATCTATATTAACTTATCGCCGTCACAGACGGCGCCATTCAGTCTGCGCCTGCGGAAGCCTGCTATGCCTCTACCAGTGGCCCAGTTCCGGATGCTATGGCCAGAAGCCAAGCTGTACACCGCCTTGGGCACAATGCAAACTCTTTATCATCCTTCAGAATCCAAGAATCATCTATGATAGTGAAGGCAGCTTTGCTGGCAGCAGGTGATTCCACGCGCATGCTGCCATTGTCTGCCAATATGGCCAAGCACCTTCTCCCAGTTGCCGGAGAGCCTTTGATATTCCATACTTTGAGAGGCCTTAGATCCGCAGGAATCAGAGAAACGCTTGTTGTACTCGGTTACCATGGAGAGGAAATGCAGAAAGTAATTGACTCTCGTGATTGGGCGCCAATGAAAATCTCGTATGTGTTTCAGAAAGAGCGGAAGGGGACGGCCCACGCTGCCGCGCACGCACGAGAATTCGCCCACAACGAACCGATAATCCTCATGTATGGGGACGTCATGATCGGGCCGGATACCTTCCCGGGTTTGATGACGCTTCATGGCAAAGGGAAATTTGACACGATTCTCTCAGTGACCCCAGTCGATGACCCTTCTCCATATGGAGTCGTAACTGTAGATCATGATAGAGCAACGGGCCTGATCGAGAAACCAACCCCCGAACAGAGCAACAGCAAACTCGTCAACGCAGGCATTTATGTTGCAGGACCAAAGCTATGGGACGCCATCGACAAGACCGGGCTATCACCCCGTGGCGAGTACGAAATCACAGATTCTATAATGATGATGATAAAGCAGGGCACTGTCGGAGCCTATCGCCTGCCCTCTTGGTGGCTAGATGTCGGTAAGCCCTGGGACCTTCTAAAGGGCAATCAGCTTGTACTAAATGCTGCCGTAAGGAAAATCGAGGGCGATGTTGAGAATGGCGCTGTAATCAAAGGAAACGTTATTGTTGAGAGAGGTGCGACTATCAAGAGTGGAGCCTATATCGAAGGCCCGGCATTCGTTGGATCGGGTTGCGTGGTGGGGCCCAATTGCTACATTCGTGCAAGTACATCTCTTTCGCATGGAGTGAGAATCGGAAACGCTGTCGAAATCAAGAACAGCATAATAATGGACGATACTCATATTGGACATCTGTCTTACGTCGGCGACAGTATCATAGGCCGCAAGTCGAACTTCGGCGCGGGAACAATCACCGCCAATCTGCGGCACGATGACCAGCCAGTCCGAGTCACGGTCAAGAACCAGAGACTTAGCTCCGGCCTCCGCAAGATGGGTGCTGTCATCGGAGACAATGTGAAGACTGGAATTGGCACTCTCCTCAGTCCTGGTGTTGTACTCCATCAAGATGCTCGCACAGGTATTGGTGTCATTGTTGACCGAGACATTCCACCGGGGGTTCTAGTGATTGCTGAGGAGCCTAAGAGAATCATCCATCTGAATCCAGAGAATTGAGGACTGCACTGTGCGTGCCTCGAAGATTAGGGAATTCAATGTCGTTCGGAAGGACGCAAGAAAAGTAGAGGTGCTATTCGGATATGCGTATCCGTCAACCTACCGGACCGGGATGACCAGCCTCGCAACGCACTTGTTCTACTCCATTCTAAACGACAGGAAGGATACATCATGTGAACGCTACTTCAGGTATGATGTGCCTTCTCCATGCCATTCGATGGAAAGCAGCAGACCACTGAAGGACAACCAGGTTGTGGGCTTTTCACTTACGTATGAAGAAGATATAGTCAACCTGATTCAGATGCTCGAGCTGGGAGGCATTCCGGCTCTTGCAGCAGATAGATCAGAATCAGACCCAATTGTGCTTGTAGGGGGGCCCGTTCCAAGCTCCAACCCCGAGCCATACGTCGACTTTGTCGATGCATTTGCTATCGGGGAGGGGGATATAGTCATACACAAGATCATTGATTCCGTGGCTGGAACAGACTCACGGACAGCAGCTCTCGAACAGTTGGCGCAGACGGACGGACTATATGTGCCAAGAGCCATGCCGTCCGAAGTGCGCAGACTGATCATAAGCGACTTGGATGCGCTTTTCCATCCTACAGCGCAGATTGTGCCTGAGGTTGCAGAAGGCGACAAACTTGAGCCGGTGTTCGGAAAGTCTCTTCTGGTCGAAGCGACGAGAGGATGTGGTCATTCGTGCAAGTTCTGCTTGGTCGGTCATGTCTGCCGTCCTTGGAGAACAAGATCATTGAATCGACTTGAGGAAATCATTACGAAGGGATTGGCCGAAACTCCTGTGCACAAGGTCTCCTTGATTTCCTCTTCCTTGGGCAGCTCTGAGGGCTTCGAAGAACTCGCCGCTTGGATTGTGGACCAAGGTTACCAACTCTCAGTGCCCTCACTAAGAGCTGACTCGGTGTCGAAAGGTTTCCTCTCCTCATTGGCAAAAGGGGAACAGCGGACTCTTACGATTGCTCCCGAAACCGGCTCACCTGAGCTCAGACGCAGCACCGGAAAAGCACTATCCGACGAAGATATCGAGCACACAGTGAAACTAGCTGCCGAGTCTGGATTCAACGCACTGAAGCTCTATTTCATAATCGGACTACCAGGAGAGAGTGAACAGGACGTTGCTGCTATTCCAATGCTTGTGAGCCGCCTCGGCAAGCTGGCAAGCATGCGAATTACGGTCAGTGTGAATCCCTTCGTGCCGAAAGCTCAGACGAAGTGGGAACGCGAGGCGCAAGCACCAATTGAGGTCATCCGATCCAGGGTTAGAATCATAGAGAAAGGCCTCCATGGAGTCCCACATGCGTATGTTGAACCATTAGATCCGAGGAATGCGCGGATTCAGGCAGCACTTTCGATAGGTGACAGGTCCTTAGGAAAAGCTATCCTCATAGCAGCTAGACATCCGGGTTATGGAGGATGGCGGAAGGCACAGAGGGACTCGGGAATACCGTTGTTATCTATGGCCAATGAACAGAGGGGCCAACAGGGAGACCTTCCGTGGGCCTTCATCAAGAGCTAATCGCTTGAATTCGGCAAGAGCCGTCAGCCTAATCTTCATAAGGCATATTTCGGATGGTTCATAATAGTACAACTGATTGCATGTCGATGGCCCGGTGAAAGACCATGGCTAAGAAAAGGGTGCTTGGTAATGAATTTCCGGCCTTGAGGGACGAACTTGAGGAAGGAAAGACCAAGACATTCAGAGTGGGCGGCATAAGGACTGTATCTGAGGAGTCCGAATCTACAGATTCTGAGGAGTCTGCATCTGAAGGTCGTGAGGAGACATTCTTACCGGATGTCGTCGACTTCATTCGACGATGCGATACTGAATCCGAGGCACTAGAAATAATCGAGTTCATGGTTAAGCGCAGGGAACTAACTGAAACCCAAGCCAAGACCATGAGGAGGCAGCTCAAAGAAGAGGGCCTCAGAAGCTTCGGAGCGAAGAAAGAAAGAGACCACTATCTTCGTTATGGCGTCAAGTGAGACGCGACTGCCGACGAGGCGGTGACGCTGTCGCAACGTATCAGCTCGGTTTGTACACACCTTTCTTTTTGGCCCACAAGATGGTCTCGGGATCACATCTCTTGAGCTCCCTCTCTGGAAAATCGCTGAGCAAAGTCCATCCGAGGTCAAGAGTCTGTTCAAACGACCGGTCCTCAAACTCGCCTTGGTTGATGAATTGCTGTTCGAATTTGTCAGCGAACTTCAGGTATTTCTGATCTCGCTCCGTCAAGGCCTCTGAACCGACAACCGCAACAAGGTCCCTGAGGTCACGACCTTCGGAGTACCCGTAGTATAGCTGTGCCTGTATCTCCTTATGATCGAAACGCGTCATGCCCTCTCCTATGCCCTCTTTCATCAGTCGACTTAGTGAGGGGCCAGGGTCTATGGGTGGATATATGCCCCGTCTGTGAAGACTCCTGCTGAGAGGAAGCTGTCCTTCAGTGATGTACCCCGAAAGATCAGGGATTGGGTGAGTCATGTCGTCTTGGGGCATCGATAGAATGGGCATCTGTGTGATTGTTCCCTTTCTGCCATGAATACGTCCCGCTCGTTCGTAAATCAAGCTCAAGTCTGTGTACAGATAGCCGGGGTAGCCGCGACGCCCGGGGACCTCCGATCTTGCTGCACTGATTTCACGCAGAGCCTCAGCATAATTCGTCATGTCGGTGAGGATTACCAGAACATGCATGTCTGATTGGTATGCTAGGTACTCTGCTGCAGTGAGGGCTGCACGTGGCGTGATTATGCGTTCGATTGCCGGGTCATTGGCGAGGTTAAGGAACATAGTAGTATGCTCGAGCGCACCAGTCTCCTCGAAAGATTTCATGAAGTACTGTGCTTCTGTGGCCGTGATTCCCATGGCTGCAAACACAATGGCGAACTGGCCTTCTTCACCGGGAATCCTTGCCTGCCTGACAATCTGAGCTGCAATTCTGTTGTGCGGAAGGCCGGAACCCGAAAAGATGGGCAGCTTTTGCCCTCGAATCAGGGTGTTGAGGCCGTCAATCACAGACAAGCCCGTCTGGATGGGCTGATGGGGATACTGTCGGGCATATGGATTGATTGGCGACCCGTTTATGTCCCAATGATCTTCAGCAGTCAGCAGGGGACCTTTGTCGAGTGGATTTCCCGACCCGTCGAGAACGCGACCGAGAATCTCAGTTGATACCGGGAGCTTCAGAGTCTCGCCCGTAAATCGCACCGATGTGACGTCCACATCGAGCCCGCTTGTGCCTTCAAAGACCTGTATGACTGCTCTTCCATGACCCGTCTCCAACACGGTTCCTGTCAGGAGTTCTCCCGAGGGTGACCTAATTCTTACGACCTCGTTGTAGCTAACGTTGTGAGTATTCTCTACAATAAGAAGCGGTCCGCTAACATCAGAGACTGTGCGGTATTCAATGACTGATTTCTTTGCCATCAGCGAGACCATCCAGGCCGGGTCCTTCAAAAGGACCGTGGGTGGCCTTCATTTAAGAGTTACGTCAGGCACGACACTCAAATCCATGGAGAGACATTGAAGAAAACAAGAACCGGCGCTAGCATCAATGCTCTCACCGTAAGCGAATGCCCCTTTGCCCTAAGGTCGTTCGATGATGGTGTGAGATAGAGTATTGCGCCTGAAAGCAGGCAAATGGCGAAGAGGATGTCGCCTAGAAAGACGATTACTGCCACCATTTCACTGTCGAACATACCGAATACGCTGACCCATGTACTGGTTGCGGTCTCAAGTGTCGGGTTCTCGATATTCGCCAACCTTGCACATATGCCGATGAAATACGGACCACCTATGTATAGAACAATACCTGATGCGATCAGTGCCTTGGCGAGACCATCATTGAGGCCCGTCATGAAAATGATGAAACCCAATAAGACGAATAGAAGATATCCTCTTACTGCAAATCCGTACAGTCCACTGAGAATTTTCTCCATGATGGCCGCCCAAGTTGGGAAACTTGGACCAGCTGGGAGAGCCTGCAAAGGGAGAATGGTTACCAAGAGAATACTCCAGTCACTCACGTTAGGAGGTGCTCTTGAATGAATATAACTGCCACTTAGCCCAGCATACTTCGAAGAACCTTGAAGTCTCCATTCATCGTTTCTTTGATTCTGGGAAATCGTAGTGCAGCGGCGGGATGATACGTCATGAAGAAGATCCTGCCTTCTGTATCATATGAACGACCATGACACTCGGATACCTTCCAATGACCTATGACCGCTGAAACCGCGATATTCCCCAAGAGAACTACGATTCTTGGATTCAGTATCTCGAACTGGCGCCTGAGATATGGGAGGCAAGCGTCAATCTCCGCCCGATTGGGAGATCGATTGTTCGGGGGGCGCGACTTCAGAATTGAAGTAATGAATACTTCATTCCTTGAAAGACCTAGTCCGACGATTAGCTCGGTGAGCAATTCACCCGACCTGCCCACGAATGGCCTACCGGATTCATCTTCACTGGCGCCGGGGGCCTCGCCCACGAACATAATCCGTGGCTCCGCGGCTCCTTCACCTGGAACTGCATTCTTGCGGGTCCTGTAAAGAGGACATCTTCTGCACTGCCGTATCTCTTCCTCAAGGCTCAGCAATTCATCCAAGCGACTCATGTCAACGATTTGCTTGTCTCGTTACGTGATAAATACCACTCCAAAGCAAGCAATCGGATAGATCTCATCATGATGCTGCAGGTAATGGCGCACCTGTGGCGGACATCTCTTTGAACAGAGCCTCAAACTCTCGTTCCATCTTGCTCTCGATAGTGTCCATCGTCTTGTTGTAGGTGTCCCAAGGCGCAATCTTCATGCGGGCTATATTATCCAGCACACTGAACTCGAGAATCCTTCGAACATGCACGCCCATCTTGACGGCTTCGGCCATCTTGCGTGAGAATATTACGATAATGCGAAGCATACGGTAGGTTTTGCCTATGGGGCAATAGGTGTCAATTTCGTGTACTGCACTCTGAGTTAGGAAGTCTTCCTTAATCATCCTCGCGGCCTCGAGGACTGCACGCTCCGATTCAGGAAGCGCATCAGGACCGACAAGCTGGACTATCTCACGCAGTTCGTTGTCCTTCTGAAGCAGCGCCGTCGCTTCAGCGACGAGCTCTGGCCAATCTGGCCCGAGGTTCTCTCTGTCCCATTTCTCCAAGTTGCCGTGATACAGCGAGTAGCTCGTAAGCGTGTTAATGGCAGGGAAGAATCTTCGAGCGGCAAGGTCCTTGTCTAGGGCCCAGAAGACCTTCACAATGCGTAGAGTTGCTTGTGTAACCGGTTCAGAGAAGTCCCCACCCGGCGGCGAAACCGCACCACACATCGTCACCGACCCAAGCCTTTCTCCAGAGCCAAGCGTCTTCACTCTCCCTCCACGCTCATAGAACTGTGCAAGGCGCGAGCCAAGATAGGCAGGGTATCCCTCTTCGGACGGCAACTGACCCAGTCTGCCTGATATTTCACGAAGTGCTTCTGCCCAACGAGAAGTAGAATCTGCCATGAGGGCAACGTCATAACCCTGATCTCTGAAGTATTCCGCGATTGTTGCTGCCACGTATATAGAAGCCTCTCGTGCTGCGACTGGCATGTTTGATGTGTTTGCAATCAGGACGGTCCGTTCCATCAGGGGGCGACCAGACTTTGGGTCTTTCAGCTTTGGCCACTCCTCGAGAGCCTCTGTCATTTCATTGCCGCGTTCTCCACAACCAACGTACACAATGACTTGAGCATCGGCCCATTTTGCAAACTGGTGAAGTGTGACGGTCTTTCCAGTCCCAAACCCGCCCGGGATTGCCCCCGTGCCTCCTTTGGCCTGAGGCATGAATGTATCAATTACACGCTGTCCACTAATGAGAGGTGTGTCCATGGCAATTCGTTCTTTGAATGGGCGACCGGTTCGGACGGGTGTCCTCTGCATCATCACCACGTCGTGTACGTCTCCATATCCATCCTTCACGCTGCATACAGTATCGACGACTGAGTACTCACCCTTGGGAACAATGCTTACAATCTCGCCTTCGACACTAATAGGAATCATAACCTTGGAAGTGATTATGCCAGTCTCAGCGACTTCGCCGATGATATCACCAGGTACAACATGACTGCCGACCTTGATGACGGGAACAAAGGGCCACTTCTTCTTCTTATCTAAGCCTTCCACCGTAAGGCCTCTAGTGATGAAGTCTCCTGACATAGAACGCAGTTCGGGCAAAGGTCTTTGAATACCGTCATAGATAGAGCCCAACAAACCCGGACCAAGTTCCACGGATAGTGCGTCTCCCGTAGAAATCACGGGTTCTGCGGGGGCCAAACCGGAAGTCTCTTCATAGACTTGAGCTGTGAATTCGTGCTCGCCCACTTCGATAACTTCGCCAATCAGCTTCTCATTACCTACACGTACAACCTCGTACATCCGAATATTGTGGATTCCGCTGCATCTTACGACTGGTCCGGCAATGCTCTCAATTCGTCCAGCTTTTTGGGTCATTGTAGGTAGATCCCTCATACAGAATTATCAGACATTAATCTCAACACCAACGGCCCTGCGTATCAGCTCTTTCAATACAGTCTCGTGCGTGCCTGTGGATCCCAGTCTATCTGGAATGAGTAAGATAACAGGCACTGGAGCCTGAGACAGCTCAATGATCGTGTCTTCCACTGTCGACGCGAGGCGCTCAGTAATGAGGATTAATCCCATTCGTGGATTTCTGAAGTACTCAAGCAGCTTTCTTCGAGTCTCCTCCGGGGACTTGGGCATCGAACCCTCACTGACTCCGACCATGCGAAAGCCGATGACTGTGTCCCTGTCACCTATGACAGCAATCTTATCACTTACCATGGGACTTCACGTCGAGCTTGTTCAAGGGCGCCACTGATACCCCATTAAAAAGGGTTCTGCACGCACCTGATTCTGGCGTCGCAGGTTGCAGCAACGGTCTGCAGCCATAGATGAGAGCCAATCATCTCCACCACGCACGGCTGAGCAGCCTTTCATTTCCTGACAGTGAACTGGGATATGATTTCTTCGTCACTGACCAGTGTCCAACAGTAGAGGCACTTCAGCTGTATTGGGGACTTGGATACTACTTGGTAGCTTGCAGTTATTGGCTCACGTTCTTGATTGGTGATGCAACGTGTATTCGGGCATTTGATGACATCGCTGATGATATTTGGCAGCTGAACACGAGTCTTCTTTACGACCTTAGTGTCACGTATCAGGTTTATCGTGGCCTCAGGGGCCACCAATGCAATCTTTGCCACCTCGGCGCTATCGAGAAACCTTGTTTCAATTTTCACTATATCCTTTCGGCCCATCTTGGAACTAGCTACATTCATAGCTAGGCTTACAATAGCGCCCTCTTTCCCTGTAATGCCTAGAATCTCAAGCACCTCAAGAGCATGACCTCCCCTGATATGATCTATGACTGTGCCATCCTTGATTTTGTCGACCCTTAGTTTCTCATCGATTGGGGTTGTAGCCATGGTTCTCACCGTATCTGCCGAAGACAGAGAATACCGCCGCATTTTAGCATTTGCTCTAGACAATGGATGCCAAGCTTGATATGCAGAATACAGGGGAGTGTCCGGGACCGAAAAGGGTGGTAAGAAGTGGTCCTCGAAGCCCTAGGCAAAGCCCTGAATTCAGCGCTCAAGAAGCTGTTCGGAGCGGGCGTAATAGACGAGGAACTGGTCAAAGAACTAGTGAAAGACATCCAGCGTGCCCTACTACAGGCAGACGTGGATGTGAATCTGGTAATGCAGATTACTGACAGGGTTCAGAAGCTTGCGCTCGATGAATCACTTCCCAGGGGAGTCTCCCGAAGAGAACACATTGTAAAAGTCGTCTGGGACAGTCTTTCCTACTTCCTCGGCGAAAAGGCCGTTCCCCTAACGATTAACCCCGGCAAGCCCAACCTAGTCATGATGGTAGGCATCCAAGGCTCAGGAAAGACTACATGTGTGGGCAAGCTGGCCCGGTACTATCAGAAACGCGGTATCAAGACCGGTGTGATATGTGCAGACAATTTTCGCCTAGGTGCATATGCTCAGCTCAAACAACTGGCTGAGAAATCGAGTGTGCCTTTCTATGGAGACGAGACCGAAAAGAACGCGGTAAAGCTTGCAAAGAAAGGCTACCAAGAAATGGTGAGCAAAGGTATTGAGCTGATTCTGCTGGACACGGCAGGCCGCCATCGGGAAGAGGCCGGATTAATCAAGGAAATGCAGGAGATTGCTAAGGCTGTCAACCCACAGGAGATAATTCTCGTTGTGGATGGAACTCTAGGCCAACAGGCAGGCGTTCAGGCCGTGGCATTCAAGAATGCAACGGATATTGGGTCGATTATAGTAACCAAATTGGACGGCAGTGCAAAGGGAGGCGGGGCATTGTCGGCTGTGGCAGCCACTCAAGCACCGATAAAGTTCATCGGTACAGGAGAGGGCATTGATGCAATTGAGCCCTTCAATCCGACGAAGTTTGCAGGCCGATTGTTGGGTATGTCAGATATCAAAGGCCTGATTGAGAAAGTCAGAGAGGCTCAGGTCGAAATCGACGAGGAATCTGCAAAGCGCATCATGAAAGGCCAATTCTCGCTAACAGACATGATGGCTCAGCTCAAGCAGCTCAAGAAAATGGGCCCCATCGGAAAGGTCATGGAGATGCTCGGCCTGAAGTACAAGTTGCCGGAAAATGTGGCAGAGCTTCAGGAGGAGAATCTGAAACGGTTTGAGGTTATTATGAATTCCATGACGCGCGAAGAACTGGACGATCCAAGAATCATCAAATCATCACGAATCAGGCGAGTAGCAATGGGCTCCGGAACTCGACAAAGCGATGTGAAAGAACTTCTCAAACAATATGAACAGATGAAGAAAATGCTGAAGGCCTTTGGGAAGTCAAGAAGGGGTAGACGAGGAGCCGTGCCAGGTGTTCCCGGGTTGCCCGGCATTTGAGAGGTAAACCCACTTATCTTGCGGACGTGTTAGATTGATTGCCCGTCGCTTCGCCGTAGGATTCAGAGACATTCCAATTGATGTTGAGCAGGTGAAGTCGGGTCTCAACAGCAGAGAGACGGTTGTTGCGTGCAGGTGCGTCAATGTCGCCCTCTTTCTCTCTGGTAGCATTCGAAGAAATGTTGAAGTAAGCGTATGTGTCGGCGACGATGCCGATCTCCGGGTCATATCCTTCTCGGGAGGGAGAATCAAGAGGGTATCACCCGACGAGCGTTCGATTTCTTCCTTCTTGCTCAAGGCGATGCTTCTGCTAGACAAGATGCATCTTGGTACAGTCAGATTCATGGATAATGGTATAGTGCTGTCCAGAACCGACTTACCGAACCTTGTTAGAGGCTGGTCTGCACAATGTGTTCATATTGCGGATTCGTCTGCGCATAGTAATGATTGGAAAAATGTGTCAAGAGAAGGATTATTCGTGTACGACTTGGCGGATGTGATTTCGCGTCAACGTGCCAGTACTTGGTCAGTGTTGCTACATCGCCCCTCAAACCCTGAAAGGTTCATTCTTGACGTAAACTTCCACTGCGACCCGCTTGAGACATCGCTCCTGAAGAAAGGTTCATAATAGCATCCTTCACATCGTCTCTGTAATCGAGTACTCGTGTGTGTGGTCTCGAGTGCCCACAAATGTGTCTCCCCAGTTTGAAGCACAGCGGCAACGGTATGAGGATGCAGAGTCTCTGGAACAGAAGATTGCAGAACTGGAGAAGCTTCTGTCACTAGCTCCCGGCCACAAGGGAGCGGAGAAAATGGTCTCCGACTACCGAAAGAAGCTCGCTCGCCACAAGGCAGACCTTGAGAAGAAGAAGGAGATTGAACGGACACGAAGAAGCTCAGGCAGTGAAGAAGGAGTAATCAAGAAGGAGGGAGCAGGGCAGGTTTGCTTGGTAGGCATGACCACCAGTGGCAAGTCCGCTCTGATCAACTCGGTGACCAATGCAAACCTCACCATAGGCGACCATCCCTTCACAACCGCCGTGCCCGTGCCTGCAATGATGACTTTGGAAGATGTCAACATTCAGCTTGTGGAACTCCCGGGCGTTTTTGAGGGCAGCCGTGAAACCGGCATCGGTAGGCAAGCAATGGCCCTAGCACGGAATACTGATTGTATTGCCATTATAGTCGACCTATCTCAGGACATAGACTCACAAATGAGTGTGATTCTAGAGGAGATTGATAGGTCGAGAATCAGGCTCAACAAAGAGAAGTCGGCTGTGAGAGTCGAGAGAGTTGGCATGGGAGGACAAATGATCTATGGTGCCCAGAGCTATCAGGGCGACATAGAGGAAGTACGAGAGTATCTCAGAGCCCGCAAAGCTACCAATGTCATCGTCCGCTTTCAGAAACCCGCAACCTTTCAGCAGTTTGTCGACGCGTTCGACGCCAGCGTTGTCTACGTGAGGGCCCTTGTGATTGCCACGAAGGGGGACATCACCGGCTCAAGCGAACGCTATGAGGAACTCAAGGCCAAGTTCGGCGATAGGTTCGACATAGTCCCGGTCTCCGCCATCAAGGGACAAAACTTGGAGGCGATGAAGTGGGCCTTGTTTGATCACTTGGATATCCTCCGCATCTACACCAAGAGCCCAGGCAAAGACCCCGATGAGAAGCCCATTATCCTCCCCGAGGGCGCTGTCGTTGAAGACGCAGCTCGGAAGGTACACAAACAGCTGTTCGTTGAGAGATTCCGAGCCGCAGTCATTTTCAGAGAGAACGACAAGATTAAGCGAAGACAAGTAGGTCTGAGCTACCCACTTCAGGATCGCGACATACTCCAGCTGTTGCACACATAGCTGGCTCCTGCGAGGTATAATCGCGGCGAGGCAGGAAAGTCTATGGAGCTACCAGAACTGATTATCGTCCTCGTCCAACCAGAAACCCCCGGCAATGTTGGTTTCGTAGCAAGGGCGATGGCGAACTTCGGGATTTCCAATCTCAGTATAGTCGGTGCAGACCCTAGAGAGGATGAGCAGGCAAGAATATACTCGGTTCATGCACTGGATATTCTTGAATCCGCGGAGATATTCCCAGACTTGCCGTCTGCCCTTGAAGGGACTCATGTGGCATGGGCTGCTACAGCAAGGGCTGGCGGGAACCTCAGCGTGACGCGTGCCGTTGTATCATTGACCGAACTCCCTGACCCTACATCATTGAATGGAAAAGTTGCATTGGTCTTTGGCAGAGAGAGCTCCGGACTGACCAATGAAGAAATCGATGCTTGTGATTTGGTCTTCTCGATACCCACCTCTGCAAGGTATCCAAGCATAAATCTGAGCCATGCAGTCGCAGTTACCCTGTATGACCTCTTCGTGAGATACGTGCCGAAGAGGAAACAAGCCCTGTCCGGTGCCCGGCCAGCAACAAGGCAGGAACGGGACCAGGTGTGCAAGTTCATCGATGAAGTAATGGATTGTCTTCCAATCCCTGAACACAGGAAGCCAATAATGAAACGGGTCTTCAGGAATCTGTTGAGCAGGTCTTACATTACAGGGAGAGAAGCTTTCACAATGACCGGATTCGCTCGCGTGCTGAGAGACCTTGTACTAGAAAAGGACAAGGACTACTCTGCGCCGTAACCGAGCTTTCTCCTCAGCTCAGGGTCGATTCGGTCGAAGACTATTCTACATGGCGTAGGTATCTTTGGAGCGGCTTTCTCGAGTGCTTCGTGAGCAGTCTGAATCTGATCTCTGTTGACGCGTATCGTGATTATGGCTTGGCCGGGACGAATACGTGCAGAACTGCCAATAACCTTGCCCCACGCCTTTCGCATGCCATCTTGTACTCGGTCTGCTCCTGCCCCAGTAACCATTTTGTTTTCGCGAAGCCACTGATATGGTTTGACACGAATTCGCAGGTGGAACTTCTGTTTCGCGGTCTTCTTGGACATGTGCCTGTTCGCTGCGATACGTGCGGCCTCAAGGGCTTGATTCCTAATCTGGCATCGCTCAAGACCAACGAGAGACATCTCTACCTCAAAGTCACCATTGGGCTGGCCCATGTCAAAGCTGACCAGCTTGGATGCTGGTTGTCTGTGAATGAATTTACCACGCATGAATGGTGGCCGATCACATTCCCTATAGCAACGCCCGGGACGCTTACCCATTGTTCTCACCTGATACGTAGTCTATGGCCGTACGTAGTGGGACTCAGCGAAACGCCCTGCGGACCGAATAAAAGGATTATGGCATGGCTTGGAGAACCTCGTGCCCGCTGATTCATGTGGCGTATCCAAGTCTGCTTGAGAAGGATGGTACCACCCGAGGACGGGCGACGGGCACTATACGGCAGACAACGTTACGAATGGCTAAGCAGTATTCTGACAGAAGAGTGACTCAATCCACGAAGACAGGGCCCGTATCATCGATGTGTCATTTCTGAAGAGATTGCAGCAATCACCATTAGCGGGAAAATCACTGTTGCGTCGCCTATGACCGTTTCATAGTTCGCATCTGTCTGAACCTTTTGCCACGAGATTCCTTCCGCGATAGGGGCGCCGCTCAAGCTTCCTCCTTCTGGCCGGTCAAGTGTTATCTGTATCGCCATGTCAAGGCCGCCTCGCAGGATCGTGCTGCCCATCGCAAAATGCTTAGCAAGGCCGCCCCCAAGCATGATTGCCCCCGTCCTTTTCGTTGCAGTAATCATCTCACCAAGTATTCGGAGGTCTTTAACGAAATCAAGTGACAGAGGCTGCATAGTGCTATAGGTGTACATGTGAAAGCCCAGCATTGAGTCCATCAGTCCCGGCGAGAAGATTGGGACTTTCTTGAGTGCAGCCTGGCGCAGTATAGACGTCTTGTCAGTCAACGTGTCTCCAAGTTCTGTCAGGAATTCGCTTGGTGCAAGAGTGACTCGCTTTTTCTGAGACAAAGAGTCTAGAAACCTATACATCATCTTTTCAAAGAGTTCAAAGTCTTCGTTACGTACGATTATGTCAGCAATCCGGCCCATGCCCATCTGCCTGAGCTCGATGTCGTCCCTCTCCTGGGGAACACGATAGTGTGCGCCACCGTATGCTTCGACGAGGTCATGTACGATGTTCGCACCACTCGTAACTATCGCATCAATGTACCCCTCTCTCACGAGGTAAGCTATCATGTTTCTTAGCCCGCCCGGAACCATTGGACCGGACATCGAAAGGAAAGTGAAACATTCCGGATCTTCAAACATTCTCGACACGATTGCGGTAGCCCTGCCAAGACGACCAGCGCCGAGCACTCCAACGTCCTGCATCGCGTGCACGAGCTCAGCAACGGACATGTTTCTCTGTGGGTCGATGTACTTTACCCGCTCCATGATGATCAATTAGTCGAACGCTGTCGGGCGGTGATAAAGCATTCTGTCAAACGGATAAGATGGGCGCGAGCTCGAACCAATCCGGGAGGGCTATGTTCGGGCTCGCGCGCCTAAGAACGAGTTCTCAACGATGGGATAGGGCGCGGCTTTGATTCAAGCTTTTGGGTTTCCATCGTGAGCCCGAAAGTAGGATTTGGGCCCGGAGGGATTGGCGAAAGTACTTGTATTTAGTTCAATAGGCTTAAACGGGCGCAAGGGCAAAGAAGCCAGCATGCAGATGATTGCTGCGGGCTACTGGTACTTCGTTTTGATAGCAGGTTTGGTGGTCCAGGGGGTCTGGATGTTGTTGACCCGGTGGGGGCGCGAAAGGTACATCCGCAGTATTACCAACTTCCGAAAGCCCTCTTCCGCATCGGAGCGGTTCTACGGTTGGCACCTTTCGGCACCGGGCAATGTTGTGCTTGAGGCCATCATTGTTGATAGTGCCATCGTACTGCTGGTCCTCTATGTGACATTCACGCAGGCAGATATGAGCTACTTCATGGGGGCTTTGCCGGTCCTTGCTCTGGTAATGATACTATCGATTGTAGCTCCGATTCAGACAGCTAGACGAGTTGGAGGACTCGTCCGCATCGAGAAAGAGCTGTATGATAATATCAATGCTGCAACTGATAAAGTGAGTCAAGTAAGAACGGTTATTGACAACCTCCTGAATCCGTTGCAGGTGCCGGATGGACGATACTGGTTTGCGCTCTTCAGAATCGCGTTGACCGAGGATCCTGTTGGCTGGTCTGCGCGAGACGTGTTGATGGAGAAAGCAAAAGAACTGGACATGCTAGCAGAGCGAGTGCGCCGCGGCGAGAGAGTCCCCATGAAAAGCACGGGCTCGGAGCGAGGAGCCGAAATAGAGTAACGAAAGGATTGGGCATTCGATATCATCATTTAGTAAGTCTTAAATGGTGTCTGACAAGAGGCCTCGAGAACCCACTCAGCGAGGAATCGCTAATGTCAGCAGGCAAAGTCTTGAAGGGCCACACGGGTACTGTAGTCAGCTATCGCAGAGGAAAGCATCTTCAGCATTTTGGCCAAGTCATACTAGAGTTTGATACTGTTGACTCGAAGGCCGCCGCAGCCGCTCTTGTGGGCCGGAATGTCAAGTGGGTCTCGCCCAATGGCATCGAGTTCCTTGGGAAAGTCTTGGGTGTGCATGGCAACAGCGGCGCAGTCAGAGCGAAGTTTCGGACAAACCTGCCGGGACAGGCTTTGGGGACTCCCGTGACTCTATTATGAGTGCAGCCCTCAACTTTTATCAGAGAATCATCAGACACTGACATGGCTCCGGTGATGATCTTGGCTATCTGAGGGCATTCGTGCCCTGCGACGAGTCATAGTTAGACTGAGGAGCCACCTCAGCAATGACTTCCTGAGGAATGCCAGAGAGTATGTGGTGGATCATTTACCTTGCGATGTACTGGTCGGCGGGATTGACGCTCAAGACAGGAGACGACTTGCTTGACGAGCTGAATCGACCTAACCTTGCTTGGTTCCCGCTTGGACTCTCGGGCCTATTCTTTGGTACAGTAATGACACTGTCACAGTGGGATATGGCCATGCTTGGTGCAGTTGTGATTGGCGTGCTGTTGACCGGCAAGGTCGACAAACCCCAGTTCATGGCGGGCTTCTTACTAATTGGGCTATTGCTGGCCATTCGAGGCATTCCCGTAGTCACAGCTTGGCTTGACTGGTGGGCTCTTCTCATCATGCTGTTGCTTGCGGCAGCCATCGATGAGGTGGGTCATGGAATCATGGAGTCTGGAACTCAAGGAGTCATAGGATTCTCAAAGATCTCAAACGCTGCATGGTTCTTCAGACACCGCTTCACCCTGAAGCTCTCGGCACTACTCCTCTGTATCCTTTGGCCCGGCCTGTTTCCCAGTGCCGTAGGTATATGGATGTTTGATTTGGGCTATGAGATAGCTGGATCGCTTCTGAAAAGCAAACGGTCCGCTATTCTTGGTAAATGAGACTGCAGCATATATCTCTGAAGACCGGGCTTAGGCCCACTCTACGTGCTGCATCGACCCCTTCCTGACTGACATATGCTATTCCATTTATGCCACATCTGACAGCAAGAATATCTGACTCAATCTTATGCTGACCCATGGGGCGGGCGCAGCCCAAGAGAATGGGTGTCGATTGTAGACCAAGACGGGCAATAGTCAGCAAGCGGCCTACAACCTCAGCTGGCGGCGGCAAGAAATGCCCCATGATTGTGCCCCGGATTGGGCTGAAAACAATGAAAACTACTGCAGCTGGTTTTCTCGAAGAAATCATTTGTAGTGCCTCTAGTTCGCCGCCCAATCGCCCATAATTGAGACCAACAAGAATGTGAGGAACAACAGGTATCCCCTGTCGCTCCAACATAATGAGAGATTTCTCGGTTCTCTCAGGGCCGTCTTGTACGTGGTAGACCGCCGTGGCTACGCGTTCATCACCTATGATATCCAACATTGCCGCATCGACATGTGCAAGTGCCAATGACTTAGCTGTGCCCTCACCAACAAGGCCAGTATGGACAACAACCTTCAGTCCTAGGTCCCTTTTGATTGTCTGTATCGCATCAGCATACTTGTCGATTGGTACATGACCCGCTGAGTCCGAGCCACCGCTTATCAGAACGCCCTCGGCTCCATGCTCCTTCAGTATCCTGCATTTCCTGACAAGTGAATCAGGCGTCTTAGCAGGTTCCATACTATGAAGGAGACGACCTCCACAATGCTCGCATTTTAGCGCACAACTGGTACCAGTCACACTGAACGAAACAAAGCTGCTGCGATTTGACTGCGAATGATCTCTGATTCTATACGGGTATGCGGTAGGACTGTAGCACATCAAGTCCCGGCCAAAGTGCGCCACTCTGATGTCAAAACCCTTAGCCATCGAATGTTTGAATTCTGAAGCCGACGCCGTCATCAGAGCGGCGCCATCAGTGAGAATGGAGAAGGTCATCACAGATTCGCGATGAGTTCCCTAGCAGTTGCTATTAGGGTATCGATATAAGATGCGTGACACCCACAAGTATAACTAATATCCTAAGAAGGGACTAGCTGGGAGAGCAGAATATCCATGACCGTGTCATTGGGTGTTGAGACTGAAGGCATTGACTTCTTCTTCAATGCAAAGGGTGTTGCAGTCTATGGAGCATCGGCCACACCCAATAGTGTAGGTCAGGCGATCCTTCAGAACTTCATCAAACCGCAGTACACGGGCAGAGTCTACGCTGTGAACCCTAAGTACACGACTGTTCTCGGAGTCCCCTGCTATCCGAGCTTAAAGGAGATACCTAATCCGGTGGACATGGTCATCGTTGCTGTACCAGCTAGGCTCACACCAAGAGTATTCGAAGACATCGGAAGCAAGGGTGTGAAAGCAGCTATTGTGATATCAGGAGGATTCTCAGAGACCGGACCAGCAGGCGCAGCTATTGAAGATGAGATGGTTGCGACCGCAAAGAAGTATGGAATCCGGATAATCGGACCAAATTGTGTCGGCGTTATAGACACCCAGACTCATGTCGATTCATTCTTCCTGCCCGAATATCGCTGCGGAAGACCCAAGTCCAGTGCTGTAGCCAACATATCTTTGGTATCTCAGTCAGGAGCCTTTGCAGCAGCAATCTCCGACTGGACATCTCAGCTAGGAATCGGTATCAGCAAAATCATCAGCTTGGGCAATAAATGCGATGTTGACGACGACGATCTTCTGTACTACTTAGGAGATGACCCTTCGACACAGGTTATCTGCTACTATACAGAAGGCTACGACCGAGAAAAGGGCAGAACCTTCTTCGATACTGCAAGGACTGTGACCGCTCGCAAGCCTGTTCTCGTAGTAAAATCGGGCAAAGGAAGGCGTGCTCGTGCGGCTGCTAGCTCCCACACTGGAGCCATCGCTGGTTCGGATCAAATAGCAGATGCGGCCTATAGACAGGCCGGAGTGATTAGGGCGGACAATTTCGAGCATATGTTTGACATGGCCAAGGCCCTCGCGATGCAGCCACCTGCAAAAGGAGACAGGGTATTGATGGTCACGAATGGTGGTGGACTCGGAGTCATGACAATAGACGCTCTTGAGGCGCTTGGACTGTCAGTACCGAAACCCTCCCCAGAGCTTGAAAACAGATTCAAGTCGAGACTGCCTGCTTATTGTGCTTGGCACAACCCGGTGGATGTTGTGGGTGACACAGATGCCAGTCGCTATGACGCAGTGTTCGATGAAGCACTAAAGAGCGACGAGTACGACGCATTTGTTGTCGGTATGCTACTACAGACGCCCTCCTTGGGTATGGATGTGACCAATGTCATATCCAATTACCAACGTCAGTCAGGAAAACCATTTGTCGTTGTATCTATGGGAGGAGCCTTCACAACCAAGGCAGGAGAGATTATGGAGCTCATGGGGACTCCCACATACGCGACGGGCGAAAAAGCGGCAGTGGCTGCAGGCGCACTTGTAGAATATGGCAAGATTAGGTACGGCAAAGAATTCAAACAGACTTCGGAGACTGAGAAAAGATAAAACGGACATTACTCTGCGATTGAAGAGATAGAGGCCTGATGTTTGGATGAAAGCTGCGAAGAAGATATTCGAGACTGCCCTCGCGGAGGGTCGGACCTTCATATTGGAAAACGAAGCAAAAGACATCATGAAAGGATACGGTATCGGTGTTCCGGCCTATGACACAGCGAAGTCTGCTGACGAGGCGGTCACGAAGGCTAGGAAGATTGGATACCCTGTTGTCCTCAAGATACTGTCTAAGGATATTCTCCACAAGTCTGATGCCGGAGGGGTCAAGGTAAACTTGAAGGACGATAGCGAGGTTAGAAAAGCGTTTCAAGAGATTATGGAGAGCGCTAGGAAATACGGCAGCGAAAAGGGCATCCAAGTCGACCTCAGCCGTGGAGTTCTCATTTCCGACTTTGCCGACCAAGGCACTGAAGTCATCATAGGTGTCACTCGCGATCCACAGTTCGGGCATGCCCTGATGTTTGGCCTCGGAGGCATCTTCGTGGAAGTCCTGAAAGATGTGACCTTCAGGCTCATACCGATGACAGAGTCCGACGCGCGCGAAATGGTAGGCGAGATAAAAGCAGCGAAGATACTGGATGGAGTCCGTGGCCAACCTCCTCGTGACGTGGATGCATTGGTGAACGTGATAATGTCTATCTCGAAGATGGTGAAAGAAAACCCTGAGATAATAGAACTCGACTGTAACCCCACTTTTGTCTATGACAAGGGCAAGGGTGCGCTTGTTGTAGACGCAAGGATACTAATCGAGGGCACAAAACCTAAGGAGAGCTCCGCTCACTGAGCAGCTGATTTAGAGACATCAGACCCTTCTTCATATCTACATCTTGCAGAGGAGTGTCGGACGGAGGTCTCGTTCCGCTGGCAAGCAGCAGTAGGAGCGACACTAGGCGGGGAACCAGCCTTGAGTACTGAAGAAGAAAATCATGACTCCCTGCAGTGTCAATTATGAGCCCTTCAAGACGCCTAGTTACGAGACTAATCCGTTCAGCCATCTCATCAGAAATGCGCAGACTCTTGAACAGCTTGGCAACTGCGTTCTCGTCTTGAAAGAGGGAAGAGTCTACGCCTGCTTTCTGAAGTATCTCGATGGCCTGCTCTATCATGGTTTCGTACTCGGTGTCCTCAATGCTGGGCACTCCTTTCTCAGCAGTAGCAAGTTGGGCGATGAACCGAAGCGAGTTCGTGAGTACAGCACGAGAAGCGCCCGAGGTCAGGACCGCGACCTTTGCGAGATTCTCTCCGTGCAGTCTCTCAAGACGTGCTGCGACCGAAGAATCAAGCTTACGCTCGAACCCTGCAGCCACGGCTATTCGTGCAATCCGTGGGAGCTTATCGTTGGTTCCAACCCTCCTAATGGCTGTGAGGGCCATGAAGTCTTCGATGGGAACATAGAACAACATAACCCTGAATGTGTCATAGCCAGCTTCGAAGTCGGCTTCTGAGATGGCGCCCCGACCTTGACTTCTACAGACAAAGCCGCTTAGCAGGGTCCAGATTGATCCAAAGCTCTCACAGAGTGCTTGTCGCGTTCGACCATCCGCAATCCCGTGCTCAGACAGGAATTGTGACAGCTTCTCAGTCGACGTGGTAATCCGACCTGAAGCATCGCTGCCAAGCTGAATGTCGGCAATCGATTTCAAGAAATCTCGAGGGTCTCGCGATGGTGGCCTTGGAATTATACAAGGTTTCTTTCTCGAGATTACCCACCACTTCGATGTGGAAGTGAAGTAATCGAGTAAGTCTACAGCCATTTCGAGATTGTCCAAATTGGCCGTAGCGCTGGAACTCAAGAAAGCAGTGAAGCGCGAGAACAATGCTAGGAATCTCGTCAAGTGATCGGCAGTCTTCTGACCCGCAAATATGTCATTTGAAAACCGACTGACCAGTGGAGAGATGTGTCCGATGATTCCGTCTGCAAGGCGGACTTCAACCAATCCGCGGTATACCTCAATAGGTTGCCGGACCAAATCCATGCCTTCTTCACGTCAGTCGGACTCATAATCTTGCACAGTGATTGGAATCTGCCAGATTATGTACGTCCGTTGTCGAAAGAGATGAGGCATATAAAAGACTGTGTCACTAGAGCCGCCCGAGATTGCGAACAATATTCCTACTGGTCTCTCACTTGCCAAACCGGCGCGAACGAGTTTCATATGAGCGCAGGGCGCGCCAGATATCAATCCGTCTTATGGCAGGCCAGTATATTTGCACAAAATAGAGCTCGGAATACGCGGATTGCCATAAAAGGAATCCAGAGAGCCGCTCTTCACCAGATGTCCGGATGATTAGGTCAGGGTCTGGGACACCGTTTGTATAGAGATGGCTTTCAATGACGCGCTCATCAATATCAGCGGGAGAAGTCTTACCTGATTTGATTTCTTCTCCAATTGCTCTGACTGCATCGACAAGCTCGCTTCTTCCTGAGTAACCTATTGCGACATTGAGGATATGGTCGCTATACATCTCGGTCTCTGCCTCGGCCTTATGGATAGCATCCCTTACTTCCGGAGGAAGAAGATCCACCCTACCAATCGCCTTAATCCTGACTTTGTGTCGCTTAACATCCGGGTTACCTACAACATCGGCGAACTTCTGTCGTGCGATGGCCATTATCTCACGAACTTCCTCTCTGCTTCTCTGGAAGTTCTCAAGCGAGAAAGCGTAGATCGTACATACCTTTACGCCGGCCTCCCAAAGAATGCGCAGGACTTCCATGACTTTCTGAGCACCCTTGCGGTGTCCTATCCATGGCACATCGAAGCCATGTTCCTTTGCATATCGTCGATTACCATCAAGGATTATGCCCACATGTCGAGGCGCCTTCTCCTTGCTGAGCTGGCGAGACAGCCAATATTCATAGAGCCTATACACTGGTCCGGCCAGATTCAATTAGATGCACGACCTTACTATAGTAGCGGAAAAAGCGGCTCATAGATTTAGTGTTAGTAGAAACATGGCCGCTAAATCAGCTGCGCAACCTTCTCAGCTGCGCGTTTCATGTCTAGAAAGACAAGGCCGAGCTTTGCATTGGCCGTAGTAGACACAGTAAGGCATGCATTCATTCCTGCTTGGATTACCAACACCCAGCCGTTGGCGCCCTTAACATTGACCTGTTCGAGGTTTCCCTTTCCGAGCTCAACTGCTGCCTTTTCGCCCAGTGTGAGCATTGCTGCCGTGATTGCAGCAAGCTTGGCTTCGTCAACATCAGTCGGCAGGGCTGAGACAATGGGGAGCCCTTCAACACTGACTATTGCACAAGCCTCTATTTCGGGAATACTACCCTGTAATTCGTTCAGGACTCCCTCGAGTGTATCGCCCCGCGACTCGCTCATCAGACTCACCTAAGTGCGATTACTTGTACATTCTCTTAAGTATGACTTCTCTTGCTATGGCCTGGAAAGCTCTTTTGACGCCCACGCCTTGAACGGCAATCGTCTCATAGATTGGCACGTTTCCGCCGAGTCCAAGAAGGTCGAGCATTTCATCGCGTGACATCCGGTTAGGCAGGTCCCGCTTGTTCAACATAACAACAATAGGGATCTCGCGGCCAAGTGCGTCTCCCAGGAACAGCTTGAGCTCCTCGAAGCTCTCTACATTCTCTTCTCTTTGATCAGGCGACGAGTCTGCGACGAATAGAATCCCGTCGGCGCCTTGGAGTACGACCTTCCTCTGATGTCTGTGTCGTTTCTGTCCTGCAACAGTGAATACATCGAAAAGAACACGGCCTCCTGCACTCATCGGAACATAGTCAAAAAACAGAGTACGATTGGTCTCGTCTTCGATTGCTGTGAACTCTCCCTTCTGGAGCCCTTCAACTTTCCCATAGAGCCAGCGAAGCGCCGTTGTCTTGCCACCTAGGCTCGGACCATAGAATACAAGCTTGAGATGAATCCGGCCTTTGTCGTCCTTGCGCACTTTCACACCTCGCTGCTATGTCGTTGTCGTGGACCCTTTGGGGTTCGGAGATGGCAGCACTGCTATTCGGTCAATGGCAGAATGATTCTCCATCGGGTACTGCCTGCGCTCTTAGAAAGGAGCGTCAATCCCCGAGCTTGGCGCCCCATGTCGGGGTGCGGGCTGACTTAACATTGTACTCTCATAAAAGCCTTTGTCCGTTATGTAGGGAGAGACTTGCTCGCCTAGGCAGAGTGTGATGATGATGGAGCCTACACTTTCTCAAGTTCTGCAAGAGCGGACTTCAGGTCCTCCTCATCTAGCTCTTTGCTCTTTGTTGGTGCCATCGGTTCAACTGCTAAGAACTTGTCCAATTCGTCAGAAAGCTGCACGCCCTGTTTCTTCATAATCAGTCGTATCAGTCCGATGTTGACCTCTGCTTCAGATACAACGCATAGTACTCCTTTCCCGCACGACGAAGCGAAAATCTTGCCTTCTGAGAACTCAGAGGTCACAATTTCAAGCTCTCCGATTTGGAGGTTCTTGCCCTGCTCCTCGCTTGCGCAGAACACAGCACTGGCAATGGCACCTATGCTGTCGGTATCAACTGGAAAATAGCTTAGCTTACTCACATTCGCTATGGTGAGCCCTGTCTTGTCCACAAGAATGACTTTCTTTATCCCCTTGTCTTGGCGTATGATGTCTGTGAGGATCTTGTCGAACACCTTCGGATCGCTCATGGCAATATGTCTCCATTCAGCTTTGTTTCTTGAGGACGACTAGTATCAACCCCTCCTTCACATCAGGGGCTATGTTGATTTGGCCCTTTGATGTGTCGAGGGTCAGGAATGACAGTGACCCCTCTCGTAGCTCTCTCACTGCATCAAGCGCCTTGCCCACAAGAGAGGTTATGATTGCAGCAACGGCTTCGGTTGTGTCAGGGTCAAGGTCACTACTCAGAGGGAGTCCCTCCATGTTGGTGACAACAACTCCTCGCACTCCTTGCTGCGCCTTAAGCTTAGAAAGAATCGACCGGAGCTTGTCTTGACTTACCAACTGCGAACTCCTCGTTACTGTCAATTGTGCATTTACCATCTCCTACGCCACGCTTGGGTATTTGAGACTTGTGGCAACAAGGTCTTCGATTGCGCAATTTCCTTCCGAGCAACGGCTCTGCTTTCTCGGCGCAAGGAATGGCGAAGACAAGGGATTGGCACAAACAAGTGCATCGACAATGACCTCCTTCCATGCTAGCACATCTTGGAAACTTACTCCTTTTCTTCCTCCCCAAACAGCTCTCTTGATGCTCGCTTCATCTGCCTGAGATTCTCAGTGACCGCTTGGTCAGCGGCGGCCGAAGGAGCACCAGCAGGAGCTTGTCTCATCTGTTCCTCCTGGCGAGCTATTGTTTCCTCTTCGCCCGCCAGCGCCTTGTCGGCCTTCTTGAAAGCAGCCTGCGCCGAAACTGGAGCAGACTTCGCCTTCTCCTTCATTGCTGATCGGAAACTGGATATCCTACTTCTCCCTGCAGAACGAGCCCCGCCAAA
>PRDJ01000009.1 GCA_003345555.1 Candidatus Thorarchaeota archaeon | reverse complement strand
GATGGGTCCGAGCCGAAAGCGGATTCGCGCTTCTAACACTCGCAATCATAGTATGCGCGATTCATTCAGCCGGCCCGATCGCCCAAATACGGCCCGAGCACCCCGAGAATCCTGTCATAACCGGGTCATCTTCAGACTTCAATGTTACTCAACTCTGGGATGAAATATGGAGTGCAACTTCAGCGAATCGCTTATTGAATTACACACGGGATTTGTCGCTACTATATCCCGGAAGAGTATGGAACGAAGTGAATGAGACTCCGTCAGCGATTCTTCAGAACGCATGGGTGTGGGCAAATGATACTCTGAAGAACAACACTGCAGGGCAACTTGCTTTCCGTCAAGTGACCGATCACAGAACTCTGCTTGCGATCAAGAACGGTGTCGGCCCGGCTCCACGACAGGCGATTCTTGTCACGGGCGTGGTTAGCTCCGGGTCAACGCCGGGCGCCAACCAAGTGGCTTCAAGCGTAGCGGCCGTTCTCGAAATAGCACGAGTCTTGGGCAAATACACTCTGTATTGCGATGTCTACTACGTCTTGATAAACAGGGACTCAAGCAGTTCCACCGCCGACCTTGGAGCTAGAGCTTTCGTTTCTTGGCTAGACTCCACTCAAACCCAGACTGTAACATCCTTGTCATTCGAACGCATACTCTTTGATGATATTGGCTTCCTTTATGGAACGAAGATATCATTGAGAAGCTATCTAGGCAGCTCTAGGTACCAAGACGGGGGATGGACAACAGACATCTTGCTGGGACTATCCACTTCGAAAGGAGCAGGCAGGCTCCAGTATGCTGCCGACCAGGACATAGCTCAGAAATCCATGGCATACGAGCTTTGGCAGGTGGGGAGACCAGCCATCCACATTTCTCAAGGATACTGGTATGACACATATCACGACACGTCCAATGATGTGTGGAGCAACAGCAAGTACAGCTATGACAAGGCGAAAGAAATCACAGCCTGTGCAGCTTGTGTCATAGCATATGTCGGAATGCTTGGTAGTGATGCAGCATCATTCTATGTGACGAGCACATTGAATCCACTGGGTCAGGTCTCCGAGCAACTCATGCTGACGTTCAATGGCTTCGTTAATGCGACAGTCAGATGGACCGAGAACACAACAATCTCTGCCACCATAGCCGATGCGGACTCTCATCAGCTTCTATACCAACGAACGGGAGACGGCGGCCTCATCGTTGTGAAGTATCTATCAAAACACGCAGGTCAGTTCAATTTCACGGTCAGCAATCTTGGCAGTAATGCGGCACTGGTCACGGCCACTGTTGCTTTCCTTAATGACATCGATGGCGACGGCCTATCTGATACTCTAGAGGTTAGTATAGGTACAAGCCCGTATTCAGTCGATACAGACGGGGATGGCTTGCCCGATGATGCCGAGCTTGGCTTGGGCACAACCCCGACAAATCCAGATACTGATGGCGATACAGCACCTGACTACTGGGAGGTCTTGCATGGTTCCAATCCATTCATCCAGGATACCGATGGAGATGGGCTGCTGGACGGCGCCGAGATGACTCTTGGGACAAATCCCATCAACCCCGACACCGACGAGGACGGGCTTGATGATGGAGTTGAAGTAGACACATATGGAACAAACCCCTTGACGGTCGATACTGACAGTGATGGCCTCGATGACGGTCTCGAAGTCGCAATCGGGCTTAATCCTCTGTCACCTGATACGGACATGGACGCCCTCAGCGATATGTTTGAGATAGTCAATGGTTTGAACCCAAACAGCGGCGATACAGATGGTGACGGGCTGGGTGATGCCTATGAGGTGGAGTATTGCCTCTCGCCAACAAATCCTGACACCGACTACGATGGAATCCCCGATGGTATTGACTGGAACCCGAGGGAGCACTGGATAACAGCTGTCGCTCCTGCTGCGCTCTTGAGTACAGCCATGCTATTTGCCATGTATGCGTTTCTCAAGTACAGAGTCTACCAGCGACACGAGACAGTTGTCTGAAGTGCAAAGAAACTGCTGGAATCCAGAACTGGGGGCAGACAGTGCATGATAGAAAATGTTGCGGCTCAGATACCCTAGGGTCGTTCATCCTTCCTCAATCACTCATAGGTGTGTCATCATCGCCAACTACGGCTTCTGCTCACTGTGGATATGAGCATTACCCAAGAACAGGCGATATCGCAACGCTCTTCTTGGGCAAGAGGTCAGGGACGAGCTTGTGAAAAGCCTCACAGTTACCGACTTCGACTTGACTGATACTCTAGAGTGTGGACAGACCTTTTGCTGGACTAAGGAAGGCGAAGGATATGTTAACGCGGACATCGGGCAAGTTGTCTATGTAGTGCAGAAAGGAGACACACTGCAGTATGAGTCTTCAGCTGATGAGATTGACATTAGTACACTACTTGGACTCCGCGATCCCATTCGTGAGATAAAACAGGAGATTGCTAGAGACGAACTGTTGAAGACATGCATCACCTTCGCGCCGGGCATTCGAATAGCCCGGGACCCATTCTTCCCATGCCTAGTCTCTTTTCTATGCTCAATCCGCAACAACATCCCGAATATCCAGAGAATGGTGCAGCGCATAAGGGACCGTTACGGTCCCGCGTACCAGTTCAGAGGACATGAACTACATGGCTTCCCGACGCCCGAGCAATTATCAGGAGCAACGATTGACGAACTGAGGGGTTTTGGCCTTGACTGGCGCGCAGACTTCGTTTCAAGATCCACGGCGTCCATCCTTGCAGGTGATATCAAGCCCGAAGAACTGGAGAAGATGAAATACGAAGAGGCACATGAAGTGCTCAAGGACCTTCATGGCGTCGGGGACAAAGTCTCCGATTGTGTGTGTCTCTTTTCACTTGGGTTTCTGGAGGCATTTCCAATTGATGTATGGATAGAACGCGTTATCCAAGAGCACTATGGGCTGTTCACAGATGTAGGCAAGTCATATAGCAAGAAATCGAGAGCGGCTAGGGATTACTTCGGCAAGTACGCAGGCTATGCTCAAGAGTACCTGTACTACTACACTCGGACGGGCGGAAAGAAGCCAAAGAGATGAAAGACTCAGAAACTCTGCTGCTTCTTCCTCTTGGAAGCATACCATGAATGGTTCTCAATCCCCTTCATTATCTCCCAAGCACGCGTCTTGTAGAAGCCCAGCGGGTGTTTGACGTACTCGCAAAGAGGGTCATACTCCAACCCCTGATAAACCGGACAGAGACCATTGCCTTGAAGTTTCCTGCAGCCAGGAGGAGTATAGCCTTCGCCACCTGACTTCGACGAGATATGTCGAACTTGATATTCCGCCAGGCTGCTTACGAAGTCCGGTGATGATTTGAATACTCCCAGTACCTCTTGCTGACTCATTCCTATCTTCAGGAGAAAGGCAGCCAGAGCGAACCTTGCCTCATGAGGGAGGTTCTTCCCACGTATCGAGTCCTCGTGCATCTGCCTTATGCAAGGAGGGAAGGCTGTAACGATACTCTCAGTGATCTTGACAGGCTGGGTCGTCTTAATCTTCCCACGAAGCTCACTCTCTACGCGCTGTACTGCCTCTGTGATTCTCGCTGGAAGCGTGCGTACTTCGAGACTGCTCATCAGGATAAGCTGCTTGAACTTGCCCGACATCAGCCGTTTCAGCTCAAGGCCTTGCACAGGCAACCAGCCAGCGTCAAGATACCTGTTCACGAGCTTCCAAGGTGATTGGTGGAACTCTGGTGCTATCTCCAGAAAATCTTCAAATCTCATACGAAAGTCGAAGGTCCGAAGCCACAAAGGAAGACTTGCGCGTTGCACCGGTTTTCCGGTTGACTCCACTTGCCAACTGAACGCGGATTTGCAGAGGTGGAGTACAATGTCATCTTTTTCGTTCTCCAAATGCCCGTTGACTGCTTTTGATTCTGCTTCGGCCTGATACTCCTTCAGACGGGAGTCACCTATCTTTTCGACGATGAGTCTTGATGTGGGATAGATTAAGAAGTCCCTGTCATCGTTGTTGTTAACTGTGAGAATCTCAGACTGGTCAAGGGCGGCAATAACACGATTCTCGGCTTCCTCGACAACATACTCGTTTCTTGAAGTTTCGAGCAGACTAACCAGAGTCTCCACGTCACGGGCTTGTCTTTGTGAGAGCTCCCTAGCCTCCACTGAAAAGGGATACCGTAACATCTGAAGTCTTGTCAGTCCAGCGCTCGCAGTAATCACCTTAGTCTTCACGCTGCTCTTCCATGGTCCTGTCGGTCTCGCTGTAAGTCGGCTGGTAATCATCGAGCCCGCGGTCGTAGAACTTCTTGCCGCACGATGCACAAGAGAATATCTGAATGCCTCTTGACAGCGCCCAAGTATCAAGAACTCGAGATACATTTGCACTACCGCACCGGGGGCACTTCACTTCGGAATCCTCATGCGCCCAAGGCGATTTGCGTCGATCCTCAGACATCGTCGTCACCAAACTGATTTCTGTTCTGTTGTTTCACTTTTCTGCTTTTAGCCCTACGAATACGGCACGGACATCAATCAGTGAGCTCTTGACGCGTGAGAAGCCAGCACCACGCAACATGCCCTCAAACTGAGCCAGACTGTACTTGCACATGTGCGGATATCTGCGCCTAGCATCAGCTTCACTCATGCCGCCTCTCTTCATGTAATCAATGAAGGAAACCAAGTCACCAGAGACAAACTCGTAGGCCGCGTAGATCCCCTTTGGTTTCAATGATTTGTAGACATGAGGGAGGAGACCCTCGGGATTCCGAATCTCGTGAAGCAGGAAACCGGAAAACGCCAAATCAATCGTGTTTGGTTCTACTCCGGGGTCTGAAGAGTCGAAATCTACGACTCGAAGGAGTGTGTTGCTTTCCTCTAGCTTACCTGCTAGAAAGTGGTGGGCCTGCTCAAGCATGGCCTCACTTGCATCGAGACCGATGACACGTTTTGCCTTATATCGGGTCGTTGCATCAAGCAAGAACAGACCGGGGCCGCAACCTAGGTCGAGGATAGTCTCTCTTCGCTCGGGGCCGGTCAGCTTAAGCAGGGTGTGCCAGAAGGTTTTACCATATCGCTGACTATAGGAGGCTGCTAGCCTCTTGACTCTTTCAGGGTCATCCCAGTCAGCCTTGCCAAGGTTCTCCATTCCTACCGACGTCCCAGAATCAAGTCGGCCCGCGTGAGCAACTCAACGAACTCGCCAAGGCTCTGGCGGAGAATCTCAGGGTCACCATAGAGCTTCCTCAGAATGGCTCTGCGGTCGTCAACTGACGAATTGGTCTTCTCGTTGACTATTCTATAGGCCGCACTTGGTCGTTCGACCCAACGACAGAGCTCTTCGTAATCAGAACTGAGAAAGAGGACAACGGGCGTCTTCCTTTTCCCGTTTACTTTGAACTGTTGATGGAATTGCGCATTGCTGTCACTGTCAAGCACTCTGAGCTGGACCTTGGGTGTCAATGAGACAATGCGTGCTAAGACAGGCAGGTTTCCTGCGGTATCGTTGCATCGGTCTGTGCCCACGACAAGGATCTTGATTTCGTTCTGTATTCCCTTTAGTGTCTCTTCTTCAGTCTCGTTGAGCATCAAGTCGTGAAAGCGTGCTCTCATCCATTCAACGTTTTCTCTGGCTGACTTGAGGAAGGTCTCATAATCCACGGCCCTATCCCATGCAGTCTTCATCGTGAACTCGGACATCTGTATCACATCGGGAGATTCTAGAGTCCTACCAACGGAGTAGTGCAGGGGCATTCCAGTTAGCCAATAAAAGGATTGCTTGAAAGGGACTTGTCTCGCAATCATTGATGTCTGACCTTGAGAGACACTGATGAAGGAAACTAAGGTCATCGGACACAAGATAGGCTCAAATGCGATGCAGTGGAATGCGTAGTTTGCCTCTTGTCGGCCCGGGGGGAATTGGATAAACAATGCCCAAGAAAATGCGTGCCTACTGCGGTCTGGTCTGCACCAATTGTCCGGCCTATGTCGCGCTCAGGACCAATGACGATGCCCTACGAGCAAGAACAGCCCAAAGGTGGTCAGGACCCAACTACTCAGTCACACCGGAAGAAGTGAACTGTGATGGCTGCAAATCGGAGGGCGGGAAGCTCTTCAAGCATTGCACGGTCTGTGCGGTCAGGCAATGTTGTAGCGGCAAACGTTTGGAGAATTGTGCCTTTTGTAACAAGTACCCCTGTGCCGATTTAGAACAGCTGTTTAAGATGGTCGGTGACGCCGAAACTCGTATTGTGCTGAATGATATTCGCAGGAGTCAACAGATGGCCTAATCGGAGCCAAATGCCAGTTGTGAACTGAAGAGATGCCTTCAGTCGATCAGAGTACTTTCGTGCACCTGTCGAACTTATCTAAGAACATGCCGTGGATAGAAATGAGCTGTTCCATATGATGAGAGCAGGTGTCGCAAACCTCAGGTTGCACCCGGGGAGAGCGCCCCACTGGCTGATCCAGAGAATGATGCCAATGGCCAGTGCGTTATGTGAGTTCATCGTTGATGAATACGGTACTGTTGAACTCCTTCGGAGGATTTCAGACCCGGTATATTTCCAGGCGCTCTCCAACGTACTTGGATACGACTGGGATAGCTCCGGTTCGACAACAGTCACTTGCGGTGTGCTGAAGTCCGTTCTGAATTTCGAGAAGCACGGCCTCGTAGCAGTTGGTGGAAAGGGTCTTGCTTCCCTCAAGACACCTGACCAACTGAGGGCACTAGAGGATTGTGGGCTGAATGGCAAGAAGCTCGCTTGGACGAGTAGGGCAGTTGCCAAGGTTGACAACGCTGCAATACAGGCAGGTTACCAACTGTACCACCATGTTTTCTTCGTAGACCAAGACGAGAACTGGGCCGTTGTACAGCAAGGAATGGACTCAAAGACTGGTGATGCTCGCAGGTACCACTGGATTTCTGAGCACTTGCGCAGCTACGTCGAGGAGCCTCATGCAGGAATGATTTCGGGCGAAGCGAAGAGCGTTGTGCTTGACATGACCTCTAGGAATTCACGTGATTGCCGGTCCACGAGTGCAGACATCGTGAAAGAGGGACCACTCCGGATCAGGAGGCTACTCGAGAATATCCAGCCTCATGGAGAGACGACTCTCGTTCCTTGGCTTGATGGCTTTGGACCTCCAGCAGAGATTCCCTCCTACAAGGTCATTCCCAGGCGAATGGACTGGGATGCTGTTCGAAAAGCCTACCAAATGCAGCCCTCCAACTTCGAAGAGTTGTTGA
>PRDJ01000008.1 GCA_003345555.1 Candidatus Thorarchaeota archaeon | reverse complement strand
AGTCACCCTCAAAAGCCAAGAATAGCTCTCTCGAATCGTACTTGGCGGTTGCAGACCTTTTAATCTATCGTGGACGTGAGCGGTTGCCACGATTTGTCTGTCTTGTTTTAATGTGCCACGTCTGAATATACCATAATCCGAAACACTTCTATTTGCGACATGAATCAGCTACTACTGTCGAAGTGCTGAACCCATGAACACGCGGTTTCCTTGCCGGGAACTGTACCGGAGCTCGGACCATCGATGAATGAGTATGATGTGATTATCATTGGCGGTGGCAGCACCGGGACTGCTGTCGCCCGTGATTGCGCTATGCGTGGCCTGAAGACCCTAATGCTGGAACGAGACGACATAGCATCTGCAACAGTGGGAACCTGTGCCGGCATGATATCGTCTGGTCTGAAGTACATGGAAGAACCAGACATTGTCGACATGTGCTCTCAGGAAGTAGTCTATTTCAAACGCATAGCCCAGAACATCATAATGAAGAATCCCATTCTCACTCCGATGCTGGAAATGAGTGACCTATCAAGCGGAGGGAACTTTGCTGAAGAGTATTCCAAGCGTGCAGCTAGCCGCGATGTCCCCCCTGTTTTGTTTCTCACACCGGAGGATTCACTGAAGATTGAACCGAAGATAAACCCCGAGCTGATTGCTTCGATGTACTTCGAGGAGTACTTCATTGATCCATTCCGTCTATGCATCCTGCAGGCTCTTGATGCGCGTAGGCGAGGCGCAGACATCCGCACCTACTGTGAAGTCACCGAAATGAAGAAAACTTCAGGCAACATGATTGAAGTCGCCTTCTTCAACCGGTTGACCGCTCAGAAGGAGTTGGTCACAGCAAAGGTAGTTGTGAACGCAGGGGGTCCTTGGGCGGACAAGATTGCAGGTCTACTGAATGCTCGTCTCGAAATCCGTCTGAACAAGGGCGCACACGTGATATTGGACAGACGGGTCGTGAATGTTGGTATAATTGCGAAGGCTGTTGACGGGCGAATGATATACCTCTTTCCGCACGAGAACACCGCTTTGTTAGGCACAACTGCGCTAGATAGCTGGGAAGACCCAGATACTCTAGTTGCGTCGTACGATGAGATAGAGTACCTGCTAAAGAGCATCGAATGGGTAGTACCATCGATAAGGCAAGCTCGGATAATCAGAACCATGGAAGGTGCACGCCCTCTAGTAGCGCAGTGGAAGATACCAGAAGGGAAGGTCACTCGGGGCTATCAGGTGGTGGACCACGCACCGGACGGCATTGATGGACTACTGAGCTTCACCGGCGGGAAGCTTGTCATGTGCCGCCACATGGCTGAGAGTGTCACAGACATGGTGTGCAAGAAGCTCGGCAAGGACATTAAGTGCACAACCCATATCGAGCCTTTGCCTGGCAATGAAGCAAGTGTTGATGTACTTGCCTTGGCTGCGCAGTACAATATCTCTCGGCACGCAGTTGAGAGACTGAGGGCGAGAAGAGGAACCGAGCTTGGCAAAGTGCTTGAACTCACTCGCGAGCATCCAGAATGGCTTTCAACTATATGCGCTTGCGAGCCAGTAATCGAGGCGGAGATTAGGTATGCAATACGTGAGGAATTCCCCCAGACATTGAACGACCTCAGGCGGCGTGTCAGATTAGGTACGGGACCCTGTCAAGGCACACTATGCACATTCAAGGCCGCGGGCATATTGGCAGACGAACTCGGACTCTCCGGAGAGCAATTCCAGCTCGAAATACTGGATTACCTATCTGAGCGATGGAAGGGCAAGAGACCGCCGATGAGAGGAGAGCAGCTCAGTCAGGAGGAAGTTGTACAGGGAATCTATGCCTGCGTGGCAAACCTAGACCGCTCCGACGCGCATTACGAGCCCAAGCCTTGGGAGGAGGCGAGCTAGATGGATATCAAGGCTGACCTGCTCGTCGTTGGCGGTGGAATGGCTGGTCTTGTTGCAGGAATGGTTGGTGCGGAAGCAGGCCTGAAGGTTGTCGTCTTACGTAAGGGGCAAGGCGCGACAGCAATATCCTCTGGTGCTGTAGACATCATGAGTTACCTGCCCGGTGCGAATGTTCCTTTTGCGAACGCGATTGAGGGCCTGAATGCGGTGTCGGAAATCTATCCTCTTCACCCATATTCAGTACTGGGGTATTCCGATGGAGGTCTTCCTGTGGATCCAGAAAGAGTTGTAGCGCGCGTTAGTGAGGCCGTCGACTGGATTAAGGGCAAGCTGAATGGTTCGCCGTCTGCATTGGTTGGAGACCTTGGACGTACTATTCAGGCTGTGACATTGCTGGGCTCATCCAAGCCAACATCATTGGTCCAAGGAACCATGTTCGTTGAAGGTTCTGATGATTGGCACGATAGCATCGTTCTTTTTGTTGGCTTTCGGGGTTTCCCTGACTGCAATTCATCGATTACCGCCAAGAACTTCTTAGCTAGTCGTCTACCGGGAGAAAACAGACCCCGAAGAGTGGCAAACTGCACATTGGACGTATTGCCTTTTGGGCAGCCTCACAATATCTATTCGTTTGATATTGCTCGCTATATGGATCGCGAGGAAGGCTTTGCTGAACTGGCTAAGACATTGAAAGACCATGTGAGAAGTACAGGAGCTGACTTCATTGCCTTCCCTCCTGTCTTGGGTCTGCGTCGAGCGAGGGCAAACAAGTTCGAGCTCGAAGACAAGATGGGTGCCAAAGTATTCGAGCTTCTGGCATTTCCACCCTCAGTTCCCGGTCTCAGATTACAGAATGCTCTGGAGTCTGCGCTGAGCACCGACGGCGGCAGATTGCTCATCGGTCACGAGGCTGTCTCATTTGAAAAGAAAGAAGGGCACATCGATAGCGTCGCTGTGAAAACCCCTCAACGGACCTTCAACATAATCCCGGCTGCGGTCGTGCTCGCCTCTGGTAAATTCATCGGAGGCGGCATCAAGGGTGATGAAAGCGGTTTCGTTGAGACACTCGTGAAATTGCCAGTGGTCGATGTTGAGTCATACCAGACTGCGGGAGCAAGGCCTCAACGCTATACCAACATCTTGGCTCTGAGCCCCGAGGGTCATTCTCTCTTTGGCGTCGGTGTAGCTTTTGATAGCATGTTTCGACCGACAGGCACCGATGGCCAACCTGTAGCAGACAACGTGTTCGCCGCAGGCTCGATTCTCTCTCGCTACAATTACTCGGCAGAGAAAAGTGGACTCGGTGTAGCACTCGCTACCGGCTATGCTGCGGGTGCAAATGCGGCAGATTATGTCAAGGGGGCATTACCTTGAGCGACGAGCAAGCTTACGAGGCTGTCAAGGCGACACTGAAAGCCGAGCGGATTCAGCCCTTCAAGAGAGACGAGCTCGAAGCTGTCCGTTCGGTTGAGGGCTGCATCAACTGTGGTCTGTGCATTGGTCACTGCCCCGTTGTGAGAGCGGTGGGTGTTGAGAGGTTCAGTGGTCCGAGAAGTATCGCAGTTGAACTGAGTCGCTCTCCCCCCGAATTCTGGACAACCAGTGACAAGGTGTATCTTTGCACTGGATGCGGCACATGCCGAGAAGTCTGCCCTAGAAAGGTGAATATTCCTGCTGTAGTCAATATGATTCGCACGAGAATCTTCGCACAGAGACCGGACCTCGTACCAAAAGCCCTACTTGACGAACACGACGTAATCGTGAAGCACTCTCTCGCTTTCGAACCTTGGGCTGACCAGGAAGAGAAATCTGAGAGCCGCAAGGTTCGACTTGAGACCTTGGGGCTGCCTTCTGTTCCTGACCGTGTTGTGCCTGGTGCAGATGTGTTGTTCTATCCCGGATGTCAAGCCGAGGAGCGCGCCCAAGAAGTAAAGGAAGCAGCCAAGTACATTCTCAGCTATTTCGGAATCAATTACACTCTGCTGGATCAGATGAGTTGTTGCGGCCTTCCTTCAAAACTGATAGGCGACGATGAGACCGCACGATTGCTGGCGGGGCGTCTTCAGGACAAGGTGAAATCCCTCGGTGTGAAGAAGATAGTCACGACGTGTGCTGGTTGCACTTCGAATCTATGCGATATCAGTGCGCGTGATGGATGGGGAATACCGGTCTACCATCTAGTTGAGTTCCTTGCTGAGGAGATTGGGTTCAACAAGGTCTCTCGCCCGTTTAAGGGCCGAGGCCGGTTCACTCCAGCAAAGGTGACAATCCATGACCCATGCCACATAATCCGGCATACATCACGACAGATAGCGGAGCATGCTCGCGCCATTCTCAACCTCATACCCGGTGTCACAATCGAGGAATCTGGTATGTCAGACTCTTGCTGTGGCGGTGGAGGAATGGTAGGGTATCATTCGAGAGACGTAGCTGATGCGGTAGTCACAGAGAACGTTGCCGCAATTTCTTCTACGGAGGCCGACACTGTTGTCACGCCGTGCCCGCTGTGCACCGCCCAGATTGAAAGCAATCTGTTTCGCGCCGGCAGCCAAACTGTTGTTGAGGATCTCACAGTCTTCTTCGCACGCAGACTCCCACAAAAGAGGTGACCTGTGATTGTTGGATACTAGAACTAAGGCCAAGTTAGTGGAGCAGATTGAAGCTATCGTGGGCCCGGACCATTTCACGACTGACGAGACTGATGCAGTCCTGAATGCCCACGACGCGTGGCCGCTTAGCGAAGCCAAGATTAGGGCAGGCGAGACCCTTCCGCTAGCAGATGTGATTGTCTACCCATCGTCGACAGAGGAGGTATCTAAGATCCTAAGGGTCGCCAACGATCTGAGAGTGCCGGTAGTTCCTGTTGGCGGGGGTGCTGGTACCTGTGGAGGAACACAACCTACCTATGGTGGAATTCAGCTTGACCTGAAACGCATGGACAAGATTCTTGCCATCGATGGTGAGTCCCTGCTGGTCCGCGTGCAGGCTGGGACTGTAGGCATAGACTTGGAAGAGGAAGTCAATAGGCACGGCTACACGACCGGTCATACACCCACTTCCCTTAGAGCATCAAACGTCGGCGGTTTCATCGCTACTCGTTCCGGCGGCTCTATGTCATCTCTCTACGGCAAAATCGAGGACTTGACACTAGGACTCGAAGTCGTTCTAGCGGATGGAAGTGTCGTAAGATGCAAGGCCGTCCCGCGCCACTCTGTTGGGCCGGATTTGAGGCAGCTTTTCATAGGCTCCGAAGGAACGCTATGCGTGATAACGGAAGCGACTCTTCGTCTATTTCCCCTTCCACCTTCAAGACACTTCAGAAGCATGTGCTTCCCAGATGTTCATAGCGGGCTGATGGCCATTCGGGCCATATTCAGAGAGGGCATATTCCCATCAGTGGTCCGCCTGTACGATGCCGAGGACACGGCGCTGCATGTAAGCACTCACTTTGAGGTTGAGGAAGGGAATTGTATGCTAATGCTCGCATTCGATGGCAGGCCGGAGAAGGTGGACATAGACGAGAGCATCTCTGCCAGGATTTGCATCGAGAACGGAGCAAAGGACTATGGGGAAGGGCCCTCAAAATACTGGTGGGAACACAGGTACGATATGTACTATCCTACGAAATTCGCCACCAGCGGCTTTTCTGTGGGCGATACGATCGATATCGTTGCGACCTACGACAGACTTGAGAATGTATATCATGAAATGAAGCGGGTTATGGAAGCCCACGGTGCTGCTGTCATGTCTCATTTCTCGCACATGTATCCCAACGGCGGCAGCATCTACATGATATTCTTCGTTTCGCAGCCGGATGCCGAAAGCGCGTGGGCCACATACCGCGAAATCTGGGATGACGGGGTAGCGGCTTGCTTGAGAGAAGGAGGCACCATGAGCCATCAGCACGGAGTCGGAACCACTCGAAGCACCTACACCGAGGCTGAACTCGGGTCTAGCTTCGAAGTCTTGAAGAAAATCAAGGAAGTTCTGGACCCCAACGGCATCATGAACCCTGGTAAGCTCGGGATGGGAGGACATACGTGATGGAAGATTCGGAGGCCATCGAGCAGCTTCGTCTTTGTGCAGGTTGTCCTAAGATGTGCAGGCACATGTGCCCGACTTTTCTGGCCTGGCGATCCGATTCTCCCACGCCGCATGGCCGTGCGCTCCTAATGTATCAGGATGCAAAAGGAACACGCGCTCTTGATGAGCGCGCAATTGAAGTGCTCTACCAGTGTCTCGAATGCTCTCAGTGTCTCACATGGTGCTTGCCACAAGTTGACATAGCCACAATGGTCGAGAATGAACGAATGAGGCTGGTCAATGAAGGTCGATATCCTCGAGGTCTCGATAAGATATCCTCTGCAATAAAGACCAATCATAATCCCTTCGCCGAGCCTCATGGAAAGCGCAACAAGTGGTTTGTACCAACAAAGACCCAAGGCAAGAAGATCCTCTACTTCACAGGCTGTACGGCGGCTTATCATGAAAACGGCATCGCTCGTAGTACCGTTTCAATACTTTCTCACCTCGGGTACAAGGTGTCCGTGACCCCTGACGAATGGTGCTGCGGTTCTCCACTCTTCAGGACAGGCTTTCGAAACCTAGGAATTGAGCAGGCCCGCCATAATGCAGACACCCTGAACAAATCTGAAGGTGAGCAGATAGTTGTGACGTGTCCAGGATGCTTCAGAGCGTTCACCAAGGATTACCCCCAGCTCGGGATTGAACTAAAGAAGCCAGTACTTCACATTAGTCAGTTGCTCGAAAAGCACTTGGATGCTCTGAGGGCAGTTGACTTCGGCGGCCCTATCACATACCATGACCCATGCCACCTCGGCCGACACAGTGGCATATACGACCCCCCGAGAAAAGTCATTGAAAGAGTCTCCGGCACGAAAGTGGTCGAGATGGCCCGCAGTAGGGAAAATGCCATGTGCTGCGGCAATGGTGCTGGTATGAGGACACTATTCACTGATCAAGCCAGCACTATCGGCGATGCCCGCGTGTCACAGGCGAGGGAGGTTGGAGCCAAGTTCTTGGTAACCTCATGTCCCTTCTGCAAGAACATGCTGGCTTCTCGAGCAGGAAAGATGCTTATCGTTCTTGACCTCCCAGAAATGGTCTTGGCGGCCTTCGACTCAACCTCAAAGGTCAAGATGTGAAGACAGATTAGGGCAAATGATTGTGAGTGCAGGAACGCTATGAATGCGGAAGACATGCTCACACTCAAGGTCCGTCTATTGATTCAAGGTGTGACTCTGCCCGAAGGAGAGTGGGCGGGTAGGCGTGGCGGCGCTGGACCAGTGGGCAGTCGGTATTTCGTATTGCCGAACGGCCGCGCATGTGGAGTCCCCGTACGAACAGGCAAGATGATCCGAAGATACGGTCCCGTTTCTCTGGTGCCTACAGGCAAGAAGGGTATCTGGCTATACGACGGGAAAATACGACTAAGAGAAGTACCCAAGCCCGGATTCTACAGCCTGACCACGGCCGAAGGCACGC
>PRDJ01000007.1 GCA_003345555.1 Candidatus Thorarchaeota archaeon | reverse complement strand
TCTTTTCCTTAATCCACTGCCAGGACTTCCGCACTTCCGATGCCGAATTGTCGGGCCCGAGTTCAACAACATTGTCAACCAAGAATGTAATCTCTAATGAATCGACTGGTCTGAGTTTCGTAGCCATCACATCTCCCACGGCCATCTTCCTTGCGAAGTGTGAGTAGGCTGCCATGCACTTGAGCCTTTACCTATCTGCCCTGATTGTCGGAGGCGAGTCGGAACTGGACCGGATCAAGTCCTAGTTAGCTCGCAGGTACTTATCGATCTCCCAGTCTGTTATGTCGACAACGCCCGACTTTCCCGCAGTCTTCAGATACTCGTACCACTCTGCAGTGCGAGACTTGATGATGCTTCCTACGATTCTCTCTCCCAACGCTTGCTTTAGGGTGTCATCTTCTTCCAGATAATGCAGCGCTTGAATCAGAGACTCCGGAAGAGAAGGCGTCTTGTCCTCAGTATGGTACAGGTCTTCGCATGTGGGTTCTGGTGGCTCAAGCCCGTGAGATATTCCATCAAGACCGGCCGCCATGACCGCCGCAAGAGCAAGGTGTGGACTACATGAAGGATCTGGACATCTGAATTCAATCCTTGCCTTTTCATCAGAACCGTCGAACTCTGGGACTCTGATCATTGTCGTCCTGTTTCTCGGTCCCCATGCGATGCGCGTTGGCGCTTCAAACCCTGGCCTTAGTCTCTTGAATGAGTTCACCGTGGGCGCGACAATAGCTGCCAAAGCTGGTGCGTGTTTCATTATACCCGCGACATAGTGGTGAGCCATTTCCGAGACCGTGCCCGGTAATTCATTGGCGAACAGGTTTGTCCCTTTGCCGTCCCAGAGACTCTGATGTATATGCATGCCGCTGCCGTTTCTCTCCGCAAATGGCTTGGGCATGAATGTCGCCATGCAGCCCTTCGAGTAAGCAATTTCTGCAATCGCAAGTCTTGCTAGGAGAACGCGGTCTGCTATCTCCATTGCCGAGTCAAAGGCAAGACCAATCTCGTGCTGACCCGATGCGACCTCGTGATGATGCGAAGTCGTGGGAATCCCCAATCCGGTGAGAGACGTCATCATCTCCCTCCTGAGCTCAAGTCCACCGTCTGCCGGTCGGGTAGCATAGTATCCCCCTTGGTCTGCTGGAGAAATGCGACGGTCTTGTGACACGATAACCAAGAAGAACTCGATTTCAGGACCTGCCTTCAGATACAGTCCTCGCTTGGAGCCTTCGTCTAGTACCTTTCTCAGGACCTCTCTGGGATCACACGGGTGTGGTTCCCCTGTGGCTTCGTATACACTGCAGAGTTGAATTGCTGCCCTTGTATCCCATGGCTCAGTCAAGGGTGTGCCTGTAGCTGGACGCAACTGCAAGTCACTTGAGTTGACATCAGCATATCCCGGAATCGATGAACCATCAAAGTACACTCCATCTCTGGCTACTTCGTCTAGCGTATCATAGCGGACTTCAACAGAGCGAGTAGTACCCAGTGGAGTGGTGAAGAGGAGTCTGAGGAATTCTGGCTTCTGTCCAGGTTCAGTCATTGCTTATGTCCACGTCTAAGAGTTTTGCTAGCGTGACCCTCAACCTAGTATAAGCATTTGCCGCTAAAACAAGAAAGTATTTCTGTTTTGTACGGCAGAAATATCATATGGCCGAAAGAATTTCGGAGAAGTCGTCTATGACACCAAGCGCAACTGAACTTGACGAGACAGACATCAGAATACTCCAGTTGCTACAAGAGAACTGCAAGATGAGCATCATGGAAATCTCGAAGGAAGTTGACAAGGGAATCTCGACAGTTCATGCAAGGATCAAGGCGCTCGAAAGCTCTGGTATCATCAAGAAATACACTGCCATACTTGACTCTGGCAAGCTATCCCGACAGACCCTTGCTTTCGTGCTCATCAGAATAAGGTACTATGCTCCAGGTCAGGAAGGAATGCTGTCCCAAAGAGACTTCTGCAAAGATATCGCGCAGCATCCACTTGTTCAGGATGTTCATGTCCTCAGCGGCGAGTACGATGTGCTATTGAAAATCCGAGCTAGGGACATTGATGAAATCAACCACTTCATTGTCGACTTCCTCAGGCACAAGCCCGCAGTTGATAGGACTCTCACCATGTTCGCGATGGACAGCTATCTTGAGTCAACAGAGCTCAGAAGCCTCGGGTGGAAGGAGCATTGATTCAGCTGCTTCATAGTTGGTATCGAACGGCCCACATCATCTTCTTGAAGAACGGCACCCTGAGCACCAGATTGAACAATCCTAGTTTTCGTTCCCACTTATCGGAGTAGTACCAATCATCCAAGAACTTGACGCCTGGACAGAGAATCTCAATGTCCCGGCTGTCTTTGATTCCCCATCGAAGGCTTGCCTCCGTTTCTTTCAGAGCACTGTGATGGGACATTCTCTTGACCATGTACGTATTGCAGACATCAAAGGCCATCTCTGCTCCGGGGAATCGACTTCTGAGCTGCTCTATCAAGGTCTTCACCTCATCCTCCGAAAAATACTGGAAGACCCCCTCCGCAATGAACAGGAAGGGTCGGGGTTTGAGTGTTTCGAGTGTGTTCATCCAAGTGAAGTCTTGGGCAGAGGATGGGATGCAGTGGTTGCGGGCTGATTCTGTTAGGAACCTTCTGCGCATGGCAATCACCCCCGGGAAATCGAGGTCATAGAAGATGACCTGCCCGTTGTCGATGCGACTGAAGCGATCGTCCAAACCGCAACCTATACTCACGACCACTCCATTTGGGAATCTTGCAAGGAAATCCTGAACGTATTCGTCAAAGCGCCTCACTCTCATCGCGGTGCATATGAGATCGTGTTTGTGGAACTTCCTTGCTACTTCCCGGAAGTCGAATCCAATCTTCTCCACCATTTCCACAGCTTTCGGGTCTCGCACGATGGGATTCTGACTTTGGGTCTCTTTGGCTCGGACATACAGGGTTGCGAGGGAAGTCTTGGCCAAGTCATCAAGGTCTGCGACGCTTCTTTCTTCCATGCATGACTCCTCTCCAGGATAGGTTGGTTCTGCCAACTCAAAGCCCATAAAGCTGGTGATTCGCGAAGCCATCCGAAGCTGTTAAGTACCACCTTCCCTCGACTCGCATCGTAACGACCGAGTAGTTATGACGGTCGCCTAGGGGAAAACAGGATCAAAGATGAGTCGTCGAGTCTGTCTAGCTGGCGGCGCAGCTACCCCCTTTGATTACCCCATGCACTTGGAACCTGAGTCAATGATTGCGAACTGCATTGTGGAAACACAGCATGACATCCCTGACTTCCATCTCAGGAATTTGCAGTTCATGGTCTACTCTCACTTTTCTGTCCACTTCGGCAAGCAGCTTGCTCCGGAGTGGATTGTGCATGATCATCTGGGACTCGTGGGTGTGCCGCATTTCCGTATAGAGAACGGAGGTAACACGGGAGGGTCAGCATTGTACGCGGCTTTCCTAGCAGTAAAGTCGGGTATGTTCGATGTGATCGGCGTAGCCGGATGGGAAACCATGGACAATGTCAGTCAATCACAAGGCTCCGAATTCATTGCGCTCGCGTCGGATACTCGATACGAGGCGCTTGCAGGCGGCATCTATCCGATTTACTACGCAGCGATGGCTCACAAGTTCATGAAAGAAAACGGTCTCACTGAGGAGGACTTTGCGCTCGCTGCAGTGAAGAACCGGAATAACGCTGTTGACAACGAAAAGTCTCAATGGTACCGTGGCGAGTATCAGCAATACAAAAGAGATCTCACAATAGATGACGTCATGAAGAGCAGGTTGATGAGCTATCCACTCAAGCGCTATGACTGCTGCCTCATGAGCCGTGGCGGCGCATTCTGTCTTATCACGAGCGAAGAATGGGCGAAGAAGCACGCAGACGGCAGATACGTCGTAATCGATGGGGCTGGTCTCAGCAGTTGTACGATACGAGCTGGTGACAGACTCAACTTTCCGGGGTGGACAGAAATGTATGGTGAAGGCTACCCTGATATGACCGAGTTCGCCGCATGTAGGAAATCTGGTGAAGATGCGTATGACATGGCTGGCATCGAATACGACAAGGCACTGAAGTCAATCGATGTGGCGGAGATTCACGACGCATTTAGCAGCTCTGAAGTCCAGATATACAAAGCACTTCACTGGTGCAACAAGGACAACATCAGAGAGTTCGTACGCGAGAAGCGCACGTTCATGGGCGGGGACCTTCCGGTCAATCCAGGTGGAGGTCTGATGGGTTATGGACATCCTGTGGGAGCCACCGGTATCATGTCTGCCGTGGAATGCTACTATCAACTCACTGATTTGACGCCAAAGAAACACCGAAGTTCGAAGACCTATGTCAAGAATGCAAACACTGGCCTAGTCAACAGCCACGCAGGCACGGGGACAAGCATTTCGAACTTCATTTTCAGGAGGCCGTAGGAAATGAGCAAGAAGACACAGAAGGCTCCAGAGAAGAAGCCAGCTCCTCGTCCAGAGCCTGCCCCGAAGAAGGCAGTCGATCCACGTATGCATCCAATCCCCTTGAAGGTTGAATACGATGACAAGCATACAAATGACTTTCGCGGCGACGTCAAGGAAGTTGGCTTTCACTTTGCGGGTTACGAATGGTCCTCCAAAGAACAGCAGCTCTTGATCGATTTGCACTATGATCAATTGTACTACTGGAAGCTGGCAGAGCTATCGAAGATGGGACGCGGCTTTCTTGACGGAGAGCTATGGGGCACACAATGTCCAAGGTGTGGGGACAAGTTCTTCCCGCCAAGGGTAAACTGCTGGCGGCTTGATGAAGAACTCCAGCGCACTGACTGGGTTCGTCTAGAGCCTCAGGGGCACGTGCATACGTTTACTATCGCGGGCTGGAGCGGGAAATCATCGCTCAAGAGATTGCCATTCGTGCTGGCCTATGTGGTCGTGGACGGATGCAAGACCGCCATAGCGAATGAGCTAAGAGGTGTGAAGCCTTGGGATCCCGAGTTCAAGATGCCAGTCAAGGTCGTCTGGGCACCGAAGGAGGAAAGACGTGGGGTTATCACCGACTTTCACTTCGAACCGGCAGATGGCTGGAAGCCGGGACCGATGAACCCGGAGAAGGAGCGCATCAAGGAACTTTGTGCTCCTGTCTATGAGTGGGTCAAGACTCTCAAATGAGTCCAATCCTAGAGTTGGCAGTCTGCGTACTGCCAGCTCGGTTTCTTTCTTAATCAGGAGTGATTGAGATACAGGTGATGGGGGCCATGTCCCAACTCTCAGGATTGCTGCTTACCTGACTATCTGAAAAGTCACTCACAAGACAAGATTGGGACGCGAAAGGCGGATTGTGGACTTCGAGAGTAATGCATAATACGGCAGCACGACTTGTGCCTGTGGACTATGCATAGTCGGAAGTTCCTGTCATATGTAGTCGTCCTGAGGCTGACACTTGCACCCGGATGCCTCATGTCCCGAGTAGAATCACATGATGCTGAGTGAGGAGGTCTTCACTCATATGGCGTAAGTGATAGCCTTGTGTGGACACGCGTCAATGCAGCTACCACAGAGGATGCATTCCCGATGGTAGAGTTCACCCTCTAGTACTCTTTCCATCACGTCAAGGTTAATAGGACAGCTCTTATTGCAGGTCCCGCACTGTTCGCACAGTTCTGTATGTGCTTCCAGATGTAACGCGGCCCATCCGGCTCGCTTTCGAAGGGCTGTCCCCGCGATCATGATCGGTGCCATCCAGCATATGTATCGGCAGTTTGCCCTGGTTCCAACCGCAAACGCCGCAGGGAGAATCATTGCTAATGCCCCGAAGAACATGATGAGCTCCTGAGT
>PRDJ01000006.1 GCA_003345555.1 Candidatus Thorarchaeota archaeon | reverse complement strand
TACTAGGTATCGCACTGAAGAGACCGCTATTCTGGGGAGTGTTCGTGGTGCTGTACGAGCAGCTTCTGGGCGCAGTCTTCTCGTTCATTGGGGGTCTCCCGTACTCCCTTTCTGCTCACATGAGCAACATGGGCAACTTCTTCTTGGCCTTCAATTACGTAATCCCGTCATGGACCCCGGCATCTTCGACAATCGTGCTGTTGGCGATTCTCGTCGTTTCCCTTCTGTTGGCAGTGCTGCTTTTCCATCGCAAGGACTTGTCATAACCGGAGATTCTCACGCGGATCAGTGCGCGGCCACAAGCCCCGTAGCGTGCCCATATAAACAGACGAGATCGATTGTCTAGCAGAATCCTGATTCGCAGTAGACAAAACTGGCAAGTTACCAGTCATTTGGCACTGAATCTCAGTGCTGTTTTTATATCGGTCAAAGCGACAGAATCATAACCATACTCTCCATTTACTCGCACGAGATAGCCGAGCAATCAAGGGAGGCGACCAAAATCCCGAAGAAAGAGGAACCAGAAGAGGACGTCGAGGAACCAGACTACGAGGAATTCGAAGGCGAAGCACCGAAGGAAGCCGTCGGCGAGGCACCAGATACTGGAACAAGCGTGACAGGTCTTGACATGACCGATCTTCCGGGGGTTGGTCCTGCGATTGCCAAGCGCCTCTCTGAATCAGGTTATAGAAGTGTCGAAGCAATTGCTGTCGCATCTCCTCCTGAGCTGGCCGCAGCAGGCTCAATAGGCGAGACCACCGCAACGAAGATTATCAAAGCAGCAAGAGAGATGCTAGACATCGGATTCGAGACTGCTGACTTGTTGTTGGAACGAAGAAGAAACGCAGGTCGAATTACGAGCGGTTCCAAAGCGCTTGACGATTTGCTGGGTGGAGGTATCGAGACCCAAGGCATTACTGAAATGTATGGTTCATTCAGGTCCGGGAAAACGCAAATCGCCCACCAGCTCGCCGTGAATGTCCAACTTCCTCCCGACAAAGGAGGGTTGGGCGGAACTGCGATTTATGTTGACACTGAAGGCACTTTCAGACCCGAACGTCTTGTCGACATGTCAGAGGCTCTGGGTCTAAACATAGAGACAGTCCTGAAGAACGTAGTGTGGGCACGGGCCTACAACTCTGACCATCAAATACTATTGTGTGACCAAGCCATGGAAATGGCTCAAGAGAAGAACGCAAAGCTCTTGGTACTAGATTCAGCAACCAGTCACTTCAGAGCGGAATACACCGGACGAGGCACTCTCGCTCCGAGACAACAGAAACTGAACAAGCACCTGCACCATCTGCAGAGGGGTGCAGAAATCAACAACATGGCAGTGTACATCACGAATCAGGTAATGGCGCGTCCAGATGCCTTCTTCGGAGACCCAACCACCCCGGTAGGTGGCCACGTCTTGGCGCACGTCCCACAGGTCCGCTGTTACATCAGGAAGTCGAAGGGTGAGCGAAGAATCTGCCGGCTAGTTGATTCGCCAAACCTGCCCGAAGGCGAAGCTATCTTCACAGTTGTGAAAGATGGTATCAGAGACATATAGCGCCTCGTGAACTTGCTGACCGCTTGAAGACACAGCCATCCAGACGTCACGTGAAGTGAGCTTCATCCAATATAGACGCCACGTCGAGGCACCATTTTTGGAACATCTCAGGCCGAGACGGGTATTGGGCATACGCCTTGCTGACCATCTTCATGAGGCTTGCCGCCCTCTGAAGTTTGATTAATAGACCAGGCCGCCCCACAGACCTTCCCACTCTACGCAGTTTGTCGACCAGACCAAGAGACAGGCCATCGCCCCGGTTGGCACGCATAAGATCCTCTGGTTCCAAGACGCGCTTCTCAAAGCCGAAATCGATGTCTTCATCGCCTACATCCTGAAGGAATCTGCGAAAGATTTCAAGTGATGCAAGACGCTTTCCGAAGTCTCTCAGATAGGCTGTGTTGTATTGCCACAGTCCTCTTGCTGATGTGTCCTCTCTCGCTATCGCCTGCTTGGCGATTTCCCCAAGAATCACTCCCGCACGCATGCCTGCTCCTATTCCTCCGCCGTGAATGGGATTCACTTGGAGCGCCGAATCACCAACAAAGGCAATGCCGTCAGCAACCAAGCTCATTAGTGGACGCCGGACCGGCACTGCACCACCAGCACTCTCGATCACATCACTTCCACGAAGAACCTCATAGCGCTCTTTGAAGCTCGAAAGATACGACTTGGGAGAGGATTTGCCTTCCCCGCCGGTTACCCCGACCCCCACATTCACTTCTTCTGGTCCCCGTGGGAAAAGCCAAGCATAACCTGAGGGCGCGATTCTTCTTCCTAGGAATACTCGAGCGACATTCGGCTCAGGAAGCGGCTCTCTGAGATGCAGAATCTCACGTTGACAAAGGGCAATGTCATTCTTGTCGACTTGCTTCTCGACGAGCGGGTGATCAACCTTCGTCCTGACCACTCCGGCAAGACCAGATGCATCGACCACAAGTTTCGCCTGGACTGCTCTTGTCTCGCCCGTTTCCTTGGCCTTGTATTTCACACCGACAACTTGTCCATCTTTGAGTGTAGGACCGGTCACATGACACTCCGGAAGGAAAGTCACTCCGGCCCGAATCGCTTCATTGAGTAGCCGCTGGCCAAAGTTCAGCCGATGCAGGATCCAGCCATCGAATTCCTTCCAACCCCTGACCTTCATTTCGTTGGTTATTCCTGGCGGGTATATGTCAGCACCATGGATTGTGTTTAGTATCTCTGCTTCTTGCGGGTAATCAATCCCGGTGGCATCGAAGTGTGACCTACTTACCTCATCACCACAAACCTTCTGCCCGACGAGTTGTCTTGGCTTTCTGTCGAGCATAATGGTCTCGAGACCCATCTCCGCGCATCGGCGAGCAGCAGAACATCCCGCGGACCCGGCACCAACTACTGCAACATCAACGGTCGAGTTCATTGTTGGATGAGTAGAATACAGTCGCAATATAAACCCCGACCTAGGGACAGAAGACTTTGTTTGTCTGAGACGGTGCCAGAACTGACTGGTTCCGGGCCTTAGGCGACATTTCCAGATTGCGTCTTCTAGACATGTTTGAATTCAACAATCACAACGGACACAATGGTGACGATGACTATGAGAGCAATTACGGGTGGCATCCAGTTCAGAAACACCGTAAAATAATGCAGTATCGTATTCGGGTCGAATGCAATTATCAACAGGTCTCCAGAGATGAACACGAAGCCATAGACTGCAAATATGGGATAGAGCACAGGCCCCCCGGTAATAACAAGCAGCAGGACGATTACAGCTAGCTTGCTTTTAGTAGGATCCAAGATTCGGAGAGGAATGAGCTCCTCATCACTGAAACGGAAGTAGTAGCTAATGAGGAATGATGGCATCTTGAGTCTAATGAGCTCAAGCACTTGGATTCCGAGCTGAAGTGACAGCAGCATGATTGTATGAACGATCATGTACGCTAGAAGAATCGTGTTCAACAACGGTTGTGGCATCTGGTAGACGTTGATGGCTTGGATTAGACCAATTAATACGCAAAAGTTCACAAAGAACAAGCCAATGTGACTAAAGACGCCTTTGACATACTGAGTATGTTTGGCCGTTGCTGTCATCACTTACACCTGCCAGAGAGCTAGGTCGTCTTGGGCGGTCTTGTTGCGTGAATACTAGATTGCGCGGAATCGATGGAACTGGCCGGTCCCAGTTCGCGCTGCTTTTCCATGGAGCGCATCACCAAATCCGTGAACATCCTGTTGATGTTCTCGCCGGTCTTGGCTGATGTCTCATAGTGCAAGACATCAAGCCACCTCTTAACCATTAGCCCAGCTTCGGGCGGCACAAGTCGGTCTGGCCTATCGATTTTGTTCGCAACAACAGCAACTACTGCATTGGGGCAGACTGTAATGAACTTGGTAAACCATTCACCGACGTCTAAGAATGTCTGCGGCCTTGTCACATCGTAGACGATAACAGCCATCGACGCACCGGCCATGTACCTACGTCTCAACTCGTTATAGGTAGGCTGGCCGGCAAGGTCCCAAAGCACTATTCTTGCGCTAATCTTAGACCCGTTAGGTCCCTGTACTTCCACGCTTTTCAGCGCGAAAGTGGTGCCGATGGTTGCTATGTAGCGCTCGCTGAAACTGTCTTCTGTGTATCTCTTGATACAACTAGTCTTTCCCACGGCACCGTCACCTAGGGCAACGAGTTTGAACATGTGGGAAACAGGCTCAGAAGACAAGTTCTATACTTCCTATAGCGTATGCTAGGTGGTCACACCTACGGCAGAACGCCATTTAACGGTTCTAGAAAAACCATATTGGTATATCTGGGACTTATCCCCTAACTGTCGGACAAATCCTTTTCTTCAGAATATCATCCCATGGTGTCATTCAGGTACAGTGATGAGCGCATATGGCTGAGCAGTTCCTAAGTCGATTGTCACAGATTGAAGCAAGTATTGCCACACTGGGTGAAACCCTAAAACGCATGATCACAATCCTCACGTCAGTGACAGAGATAAAGTCAGAACTAAAAGTAACCAAGCAGGAGATACTCGACGCCCTGAGCAAACAAGCCCAGACCCGTGCTCCCGCAGCAACTGACGAAACGAGTAGCGTCGTCAGAGAAGAGTTCAAGCGACTTGAAAGCTCGTTAACGGAGGCAATAGAGCGACTCAGGGACGAGGTTGCCCAGTCCATTCAAAACATACAGGTCGGCGCTCCGGTGTACGAGGCAGAACCCGCCGTTGCGACTGTTGGTGCTTCACCCGCAGCCAGCAAAGTGCCTGCGGACAGGGCCATGCAGGTGGCAGATATCCTCCAAAGCATTATCAAGTCCCTCAAGATGGGTTGCCTCGCTGGCGATGTTGCCCAGACGCTGGCTGACTCGAAGACTGATATCATGAAGATTGTACCTAGTGACCCCATAATGGTCAAGATTGATCGATGGATTGGAATGGTCGCAGGATATCCGAAGAGAAACGAACTTCAGGCCAAGGACATACTCAAACTCAAGCAGGAAATCAAAGCCGAAATTGCGAAATACCAGCCGGCCTAGGCAGTAGGAACGCCCTTGGCAAACAGCTTCAGAGTAGCCACCACCCGCAAGACATCGGTTGAGGTGACAATTCCAATAATGTCGTCACCTTCGATTACGGGTATGTGCCTCTTTCCGGTTTGATGCATCAACGCTATTGCTTGTCCAAGGTCGGCGTCAGGACTAATCGTCACGACAGGACTGCTCATTATGTCTTCCAATGTCAGGCGATGGTATACACCCTCGGACATCAATTGCGCTGCGATGATGTCTTTCTGAGTGACTAGACCCACCAAGACATCGTTCTTAGTGACAATCACACTCCCTACATCTTCAACTGCCATTATCTTTGCAGCTTCAACGACAGGGGTGGCTGCGTCTGCAGTGACAATCACAGAGGTCATGAATTCTTTGACGCGCATCCTAATGCCTCTCGCGAGTGATTATCATGAAGCACGACTCATATTCTTGGTGAATGTTCTGAAATCACCTTTGCCAATACAATCTGCGCCATCCGTGTGAAGACATCTGAGACTGCAGTACCCACTTTTGCGGATGTCTCGAAATAGTCAGATTGGAACCAGTTCTTGAGCATTAGTCCAGGCTGCGGAGGAACCATCCTCTTGGACTCCAGGTCTATCTTGTTCGCGCATATCACGACAGGTGCATCAGAACAGACTTCACGGAATGATTCAAACCATGTGTTCATTGCCATGAATGTTTCGGGGCGCGTCACGTCGTACACGATAACAGCTCCCGCAGAACCTTTCATGAACTGTCTTCTCAGTTCTCTATAAGTCGACTGCCCGCCCATATCCCAGATGACAAGACGCACAGGCCTAGAAACTCCGGAGTTGTCGATCACCTTCACGTCCTTGGTTGCGAAAGTACTGCCTATTGTCTGCTTGTACTCATCATCGAAATTGTTCTCGGTGAATCGACGGAGCAGCGATGACTTGCCTACGGATGCCTCGCCCAGAAGGACGATTCTGAACTTGTGACCTTCGAAAGAGGAGTCGTCTGTAGCACTCTCTCTTCCAGTCCACCCCGCTTTCTCGGTCATTCGGCATCTACTCCTAGTTCATCTAGCATTCTAGTGTGACGAACACCGCTCGCCTGTGGCCTTATATCTTTTCTCCGGTCAGAAGGTCTTGCTACCACCACTATCATCCGTAGGTATTGCGATAACGGATCAACCCGCCCATCGTGGTACGGCATCAGGGCAGCGAGAACTCGAAAGCCGCTGTTGGGTTTCCTATCCCGAACCGACTAAGCACCTCTGGTGACACCTCGCCGAACGAGCCAATTCGCGCCTGACCGAGTAGAATGTCAGCACTTCGTCCCTCTACAAACGAGGGGTTCCTTGCTGAGACAAACTTGAACTTGCCATCGAGGCCCAGATTCCTTAGCACAAATGTGAGTTCTGCAATTACGTTCGTGATGTTGACACGACCGTCTGACACCAGTCCGCACACCGAAGTCCTTTGCGTAGATTGAGTTTCCGACCTTTCGTCAGGAATCACCACGTCGCCCACTTCGAATACTCTCTGGGGGCAGTCAGCATGCTGGTTCTGACTCGTGAAGTCAAGGAGAGCGGGGAGGAGAGAATTGCGAAGAACCGAGTAATCGATACTCTTTGGATTGCCTGTCGTAACAAGCTGGTTGTCTCGCATCATCTTGGAGTTCATGACGTCGGGTGAACTCATCACGTAAGTCATTACCTCCTGATAACCAGATCCCACCATCAAATCGCGAGCCTTGTTCTTGAATCGAGTTTTCGGAAGGAGCCGACCAGTTGTTGTGGTGACAGGCATGGTGGGTTGTATCTTGTCAAAACCATAGCCGATGGCTACGTCTTCCATCACATCGACAGGATGGAGTATATCCGTCCTAAACGGAGGGATTCCGACTGCAACTTTTCCCTTGCTTAATACTCTAGCTCCATAGCACATCTTCTTGAGGCAATCAACAACATCTTGGTCTTTGAGCACCAACCCTGTTAACTGTACGACCTCATCAGTTGTCAGTATCATTTTACTGGGCGTCAAATCAGGTGTTTCAGTCTCTGTCCCGTCGGGGTAGACGACTGTCACGGATTCGATTTTGCCGCCCCTATCAGCGAGCGACGTGAGAACAATGTTGAGCGCTTGATCCACACACGATTTCTGGGTCCCCGTGACTTCCACGAATAAGTCATGAACGTCCACTGTGATACGTCCCAAGTCGTTGCTGTTGATTACAGGTGGAAGGCTCAGTATGCAGCCCCTTGAGTCCTTCAGCAGGGGCCATTTCTTGAAGCCGGAGATGATGGGACCATAAAGCAGCCCCTTCTCGTGTGTATTGAGGATAGTCGGACCGTCGATTGCAGATTCTTGACCCAAGGGGGCAAACTTGATTGAATCTGGTCTCTCGGGGACGTATAGAATCGGGAACTCTATGTCATTCAATACGTAAAGCCCGATGCTGGCTTTCTTCCGATTTCTTCCGTGAGTCGTTGTAAGTAGCTCTTGAAGATGCATATAGTCCTTCAGCAGATCGTCACTCATTTGAACGCCCTTGACAATGCCACAGGAAATGAATGGTCTGATTCTTTCGAGACCTGATTTGACAACGACTTGCTTTCCAGACTTTCTAACAGAATATGTCTTCAGACGAGTGTCAATGCCTAGGAATGCTCTGATTGCTCTTGCGATTCCTTCGGCTGAGAGCATATCCTGTCTGTCAGGATTGACCTCGACTTCTATGATGTTGCCTTCGAGTTTCTCTATTTCGACTTTCAGAAGGAACAGTGTGTCCTCAAGTTTCTGGGGTGTCAGCTTCTGACCAATCAGCTGGAGCAAGTTGTCCAATCTGCATTCGACTATCACTGCGTTCACCTCACAAAGTACTGTCGACGAAGCCAGCTGAGGTCTTTCGACAGGACTTCCCGAATGTCGGATATCTGCATAGATGCCATGTACAACCTCATGGCACCTATCCCCCAAGCTAGCACAGAATCCTTGATCCCTAGTGGCCGGGTCACCTCAGGTCTAAATATCCCTCCAGGGGCCACTTCGAACCACCCGAGAGTCTCATGTTTGGCGAAGGTCTCAACACTTGGTTCTGTGAAAGGGAATTGTCCCGGCTTGAACTTCAGTTTCTCCACGCCGGCTCTTCTGCATATCTCAGTCAGATATCCCATCAAGTCTCGGAGGGTCAGACGCTTGTCCATAATGATACCTTCGCACTGGTCGAACTCTTGCGCGTGTCGCGGGTTTATCTTCTCGGCCCTGAAGTTCCTGTCGACGATGAACATCTTTTGCGGAGACTCCCGATGCTGACTGAGGAACCTCATTGAGACAGGAGTAGTATGAGAGCGCAGGCAAAGCCTAGATGATACCTCACTACTGAACGGCCAATCCCATCCTTTAGACCCCGTGTCGCCTCCATTCTCGTGGACTGCCTTTACTTGCGCGTAGTATCCCTTGTCGAGGATTAGGCCATGGTCGAATGGCTGTGTCACACGAAACTGATCCTGCACATCTCTAGCCACGTGGTCTTGCGGTACAAACAGAACATCATTGTTCCAGAACTCTGTCTCAACATAAGGCCCATACCATTCTGAGAAACCGAGTCCGACGAGAATCTCTCTTAGCCAGTCGGTGAACTCCGCATACGGATGTTTCTTGCCGTAGTTGCAGAACGGAGGCTCGATCTCGACATTATAAGGCTTGAAGGACTTACCTCTCCAAGTACCGCTCGCCAGAATCTCAGGAGAAAGGTCCCCAATCCCTTCGTGCTGCTGTGCCAACAAATCCTGAACAAGCTTCTGGCTTTCACCCCGGACCTGCGACGCATGGCGTTTGATGGTCTTGGGCGTGACCAGAGACCGTTCCGTAGCCTGATCAAGACCCTGCTGAAGATGCGAAGGCACTTGGTCTTGGCCACTCTGAAGAAGACTGAGCACTTCGATGACAGGTGACACGGCCTTGGCAACGAGGGTCTCGAGAACGGAGTCACTGCCGACTCGGTATACCTTAATCCATCCATTCCGCCTAGCCCAGTTAACAGCTATGCCTTTCGACACGGGTGTGAGACCCGCGGCTGCTACTGCCTTCTCCAATTCGCTTTTTCCGCCCAGGTTCTTGACTGCATTGAAGAGCCGTACCTCAGGTAGACCATCCTTCGCATAGCCGCGGCCCTCCTCTGTCAGCGAGAGGACAGTGGACTCTTGGGTGTCGATGGTTACGAGACCTTTCACAGATAGCGACATCAAGATTGAGACAATGCGTGGCTCGCTCTCACCTAATCGCTCAGCAAGCTCAGCCACCGTGACTATCCGGTTTGCCGATATCAGTTCAGCAAGAACTGATCGTTCTCCTTCTGTCAAGTGTTCGCTCATATGTGAACCAGAACCCCAGGCTCCTTTCGCCAGTAGTGCGAGTAGTAAACCCTACCAAGCCTATTCCCAGCTGAGAACAAGTATCCTATGAGACCGCTGTAAATTGGCAGGGCCACATTCCTTTCGCACCCTTGATTTGGGGAGTGTGACAGGCCCTTTTTTAACCTTATCATGCTCGGGACCAAAACACTGGAACTATCTTCAAGATGTATTCGGCATCTGCTCCCCTATTCAGACCATGCAGACCAATCTCCACGGTACATCGCGTAAGTCAGTGGCATAACGTTAAAATAGAGTGCCCCCGCGACCTCTCTATGAGCACTTGGATGCGCCTCCTTGTTCTTCGTGGTTCTGCCATCCGACAAGGCAGGAAGTGGATGTCTATTGATGGTTGACCGGTACCAACTGAAACGTAAACTCGCAGAACTGAAGGCATACAAGGGAAGGCAGAGCTCATTCACAACTCTTACGATTCCTCCAACCAAGGCCCTTGCAGATGTTATTAGCTTCGTGAGGGCAGAGCTTGCTGGATGTGAGAACATCAAGAGCAGAGTCAACAGGAGGAATGTTGCTGACAATCTGACGGCCATTCTCAGTGAGCTAACAAAGCGTCAGTTCTCAGTTCCGCCAAACGGTATTGCCTTCTTCTATGGAATCCAAGAAGCCGAGGGAGGAGGAACGGCTCACGAAATCAGAGAGATCCTTGTGCCTCCGGCCCCCCTCACACAGTTCGTCTACATATGTGGTCGAGAGTTTGTGGTCGATGAGCTCCTGGCAATGACCCAGCCGAAGAGCCTCATTGTCATTGTGCTTATTGAAGGAGGAAAGGTCACCATCGGATACTTGCGCGGCAAGCATATGGAGCTCGTACGAGATGAGGACTACTATATCATCGGGAAAACAAGGGCAGGCGGGCAAAGTGCAAGAAGATACGAACATATCCGAGATGGATTGATGCTTGATTTCTTCAAACATGTGGGTCGCCTATTGAATGAGCTTCTTCTGCCGAATATCACAAACATTGACGCCATCGTCGTCGGTGGCAACACCATTAGGGCTCAGGAGTTCCTAGAAAAAGGCGAACTAGACTACCGTCTTAGACAGAAGGTTGCAGAGACCGTAATCTCGGTGAGCCAGATCGATGAGCTTGGATTGTACGAAGCCATGAAAGAAGCTTCAAGAATCCTGAGAGAGACGGAAATCTACGCGGAACGGCAGGCTTGGGACAGCTTTCTTGAAAACCTGATGAAAGGCTCGTCAACAATCACCTACGGGAAGAATGAAGTCCTAGAAGCCCTCAAAGCGGGTCGGGTACAGAAGCTGTTGATACTCGAAGATAGCCCAGACTTAACAGATAATCTCATGCAGGAAGTCTCCAACTTCGGAACTGAACTGATGGTCTTTTCAAGTCAGACGGAATCAGGAGCACAGCTCCGTGGGTTGGGCGGAATGGCGGCCACGCTACGCTGGTAGTCATTGCTTTGCTTTCTGTTCTCGTGGGACTCTCGGAAGACTACTCAACGTCTTGATGTCGTCCAGCCAGCTTGTCATTTCTCTCACAAGATCCTGAATGTACTCCATGAGAGATTGTTGGTACTTGTGCACGTATTGCTGCTCAAGCTTCCTCTGTCTGGACGCGTAATCGGTTACTCGTTCAGGCAGGCCGGTCGACCACATCCTCAGGACCAGTTCCGCCTTTCGGTCCTCAAGGGCCTTCCGTGCCAGCCGAGCCTTGCCACACTCGCTAAGGAGAGTCTCGGCAGCCTTCTGAGCAGATATTGTAGCTGCCACGAGCTCCTTCACATCTGCCTTTGTATCCTCGTCCCTAGTCGTGTAGTAGACCTCCTTCAGCCGCCTCTTTGATTCGATAACACGTGTAAGGAAGCCTGCTAGTTCATGCATAGTCTCGCTGACACAACTCACCAAGATGACTCTTTTGCTAGGCGGCCGAATATTCGCAATGTCCCGCCTTTCCATGGGGACATCCGGCGCACTTATCTGCCGCGGGAGATGCACGAGGCGATCGGCCCTCATACCATATCTCATCAAGCCTCCGCAGTGCCTTTAGCACTTCTCTTGGATTGTACCTTCTGGAGAACGTACGGCCTTTCCTGCAGGCCGCACATTCTGACGGAATCAGCCTTCTTGCACAGTCAGAGGCATCTCTCTGCTTGCAGTATATGATTAGAAGGAGAGTGGGTTCACAATTGACACCTTTGCTAGCCAATGCCAGTGAGTAGAGTGCGGCCTGAAAGAAATCCTCAGGTCTACCCTTCTTTAGCAAGTGCCGCGTCGGAAACTTCCTTTCAATCAGCAGCTCAAGGGTGGGCGTCTCATCAAAACGGAAAATGGCTTGGTCGAATCGGCCCTTGAAGCTGTGACTCGGACAGTAGACCATCTGTTCTCTCAGCAAGTAATGTTTGTCAGTACATCCTTCTCTAGCTCCGTTTCTGAGAAAGTCGTCGATGCGCTCCTGAACAATCGCAGATTCTCTGAGAATTCGTGTGCACGATCTCGGAAGTCGTCTGTCTGAAGACGAGAGCAGCAAGATAGATGCTCCGGCAGTAAGAAGCAGGAGAATCAGAGTAGCGAGCAGATCGATAGCCACCATTGCCACCACCTCAAGAACATAATCAGTGCAACGAGAGCCAATACAATAAGCAGAAAGGCAAGAACAAAGCGAAGTCCGAGACGCCCTCTGGGCATTCTGTCGTCCGTCTCATGTAACCAAGATCCAACTGAAGCGGCTTTCGTCTGAATCTCACCATGCATTTGTTCCAGGTGGAGGCGATACTCACAGAGGAATTGGATTCTGAGTTGTGTAACGTCTCGCCATTCGTGCTCGGCTCGGGATGATTCTGGAGCGGACAGACAATCAACTCCTGTTTTGTCGTTCGGCGCGAACTCTGAAAAGGGGCACCATACTCGGGCTGTTATTGAGGCCTAGACGTGAGTCCAGTGGCGCTTTGTTTATATTGGACTAACATAGTTGGTAGGTTTAGACAATTACATCCGCCATGTCACGGGCACTGATACGGGTGATAAGATGCCAAGCACTTACGAAGGCGCCACATCCGGCCGGGTACTGGTTTTTGACGAAAGCGACACTGTTCGATTCCCCAAGGCATTCAAGACAGCTTTAGGTACGAGCAAGGGACTAATGGTTCTGGCACACAAGGACCGATTGATCAGAATCTATCCTCTGGAAACGGATGAGGTGAGCTTTCTTTCACTTGAAATCGGAAAGCTAACCAATGACTTTCTGACAAAGCTATCGCAGATATTCAAGAAGTCAGGGCTAGTGGACCTCTTGTACTCAACTGGCGTCTGCCTCCGAGGAACGAAGTGCTTCTATGAGTGTTACTTCTCGCCGAAGCAGCTCTCAATTGGGCTCGACGAACTGCGTAGCTCCCTTAAGGGCCTCGAGGGCGTGAAGAACGTCGTCATAGAGAAAGTCCCGTCGTAGTCACTCCAGTCACATGCAGCATAGACGATTGTGTCCGTATACTTGAACGAGTCCATTACCTCTGGCTCGACCATGCCCGAAAAGAGTGCCTGAGCGAGAGCAAAATGCAGGATTTCTTCCAGATAATAACACAGCTGATACTTCAGGGGTACCTTGGACTCCTCTTGGCCTGTTTCATAATCAACATGATTCCATTCCTCAGCCCAAGCAACATGGTTCTTGCTGGGGTTGCAGCAGTATTGATGCCTTCGATGGTGTGGTTGGCAATTGGGGTCATCGTTGCGGTGGCAGCAACCCTAGCAAAGACAGTACACTATGGAATCGTGCGGTTCTCTCGAAAAGCAATGTCTGAGAGACTGCTGAAATCAGTGGATCTGGAGAAAGCACGAGCAGAAAAATGGGGCGGGCTCGCATTGTTCCTTGCTGCTGCATCACCTTTCCCAGACGACCCAGTCGTTGTCTACACAGCACTCACAAGGTATAGCATTGTCAAGTTTATTCTCACTTATTTCGCAGGCAAAGTCACAGTCACCTCGGCTGGGGCATTAATTGGGTACGTTGCCGGCGGTCTTCTTGAGGGTGCGCCGGTAATCCTAGCGTCCCTTGTACTCACAGCTCTCATAATGGGCTTCCTCCTGAAAAGAAGATACGACAGCAAGGAAGACAAGTCAGGGGACAGTCATAATTCTTAAGTGACAATAGAAGTGATAGGCCACTAGACTCTGGTGAGCTAAATGCCCGGGACCACGCTGATTGAGATAAAGTGCGAAAAGTGCCAGAAGATCTTCGAAGCGGTGATCATTGAGCACATTGACCTGGCAGAAGACGGAAAGATGGCACCCCAAGTCAAGTCGGGGAAGTTGAACCGAGCAGTGTGTCCACAGTGCAAGAAGGTCACATATGTCGATCGCGCTCTGGTGGTGAATTTCGAGCCAGAGAGTCTCATTGTCCTTTTTGATCCGTCAGCCACGACAGCTCAGGCAAAGGAAACATTGAGAAAGGAGTACGATACTCTGATACATTACAATGAAATCTTCGAGGAAGTAGGGAAGGAGACTGAGTTCCGAGTCGTCAGTGAATTGAATGAACTAAGAAAGCTCATTGACAACTATATCGGAAACCATTGGCTTTCCGAATCAGAGCCGCTTCTTCCCAAGTAGGAACTCCTCAACCCAGCGTTCGGCTTGGTGCATTGTTGTGGGTACTGGAGGCTTCTTGAATCCATAAGCAGATATTGACTCAAGAGAACCGCCGATTTCCCTCGTCAGTGCTAGCTTTGAACCTCGTATAGCATCCATCAGTACCTGACCTGCATTGGGGCCGTCTGTTACCTCCATGCGGATGTCAATGGTAATGGGGGCTCCTCCGAACTGCTTCCCAGTGATGTAGAAGTATGACTCTCGACCATTGTTCAGAAAATTGACGTAGTCTGATGACCCGGCGACCATCGGTGCTTCGTACGGAAGGTCCTGACTAATCGCGGCAGTCTTTACCTCACGCTTTCTCATACGGCCACGATAGTGAGAATCGAGTGATTCTGCACCTCCACCAACGTCCAGCTGATAGCTTTTGTCCACGTGAACTCCTCGAGCTACTAGCAGCTGTAGTATGCTACGATGAAGTACAGTCGACCCCATCTGATCCTGGATGTCGTCTCCCACTAGTGGGAGCTTTCTTTCCTTGAACTTCTTGCCCCACTCAGGGTCCGATGCAATAGACACAGGGGTGCCGTTGATGAATGCACAACCGGCCTCCAGACAAGCGTTGGCATAGAAACTGGTGGCCTGCTGAGCGGAGCCCGGTAACAGGCTTATTCCTATTTCTGCACCGGAGTTCTTCAAAGCCTTTACAACATCAACTTCTGGAGCAGGAGAAATCCTGACGAGAGTTCTGAGGTTATCATCAACACCATCAAGCAGAGGCCCTCTTAGGACCTTGACTCCAGTCTTCGGTACCTCGGCGAAGTGGATTACGTTGTTCGGTTCAGCGAATATTGCACCTGCAAGATCGGCACCCACCTTTCGGTCGGTAACGTCGAACGCCGCAACGAACTTGATATCCCTAACGTGGTAACCGGCGAAGTCAGGGTGGCTCAGACCTACGATACCTCCATTGTTCTTGGCATCTTTGTAGTACTGAACCCCTTGAACCAGCGCACTGGCGCAGTTACCTATGCCGAATAGGGCCACCTTGATTCCATCCATTGGCTATACCTCTGGCTCAAATGACATTCTGCTTTGGGCAGAGGGCTTTCCTTTAAAGTTTTATGGATATAGAATAGTTGGCTGTCCAGTGCTCGACCAAGGAGAAGCTATGCACCCGTTCGGCGTTATGGGAGACTGCTGGCAAGCAGAACTGCGACATCGACAACATCAATGCTGCTCCCGCTCAGATCCCTTCCTGCGGCGAGGTTGTGCTCACAGAACGGGCAAGAACTAGCCAAAATTCTAGCTCTGGCGGATTCTGCCGTTCGGACTCGGTCTGCTGCTATTCTTCTTGATAGATCAGGGGCAAACGACCTGAGACCACCACCGGCTCCGCAGCACATGGCTGCCTCTCGACTAGGATCCATCTCGGCCAGCTCCACGCCTGGTATAGACCGAAGGATTTCTCTTGGAGCTTCATAGATTCCGAGTTCGCGCCCCATGTGACACGGGTCGTGATAGGCAATTCTCGTAACTTTCGGGTAACCCTTTGGTCGGAGACGCCCTTCGTTAATTAGCTGTTGTGCATATTCCGTTATGTGCAGGACAGGCGGCAGGTCAATGCCAAACCTTTCAGGGTAGTCTTTCCTCAAGGCTCTCAAACACCCGGCGCAAGACACAACAACTCTCTCCGCACCACTGTCAGTAATGCTCTGGGCAACACTTTGCGCGTTTTCGTTTGCTTCCTTTGTTCGTCCGGTCCTTAGCATCACTGACCCACAGCACGGTTCACTTTCCATGACGGCAAATTCAACTCCTCCGGCTTTCAAGATCCGTGCTGTCGACTTGGCAACGTCAGGCAATCTTAGTCCTGTAGTACAGCCGACATAGTATAGAGTCTTGCCGCGAGTCGGTACCTTGAAACCCATCTGGCGGATCCAGCTTCGCTTAGCTGAGGGCTTCTCCGAATAGGGATTCCCCGTCTGCGCAATCGCTCGGGCAAGAGAATCGCGGATCTCATTTGGAATATCCGCAAATACCTCTCGCACTTTCTCGAGGCAATCCTTCGCATTGAACTCTGCGGCGCATATCTGAGAACAGTTCCCGCAAAGGGTGCAGGTGTAGAGAGACTCCGCATTCTCAGGGGTCCTTTCCAGCTGACCATCAAGAAGAGCAAGAGCAACCTGGACTTTGCCTCTCATGAAGCTGGTCTCAAAGCCGCTCGAGGCCTTCCATACAGGACAGACACCGTTGAACCCTTCGTCTTCGTATACTGCATTGCGGCATATACCACATCTGCGACATTGCAGGAGGTTCTCCCTTAGTTCTTCAATGTCCACACCAGTCATGTCATACCCCTGCCATCACACCCGGGTTCATGATTCCCTTAGGGTCGAGAAGTCTCTTTACGGACTTGACGAACTCGATGTATCGTTCAAGGTCCTTGACGCCATCTACCCAATATGGTGCCAGCTTGAAGGGGACTGCACCCGTCTCATACAAACGAAGGGCAAGTTCTGCGTGTGCCCTTCGCGCCTTTTGTTCTTCCTCTTTGTCAGCAGGATCGAAGAAAATCATGGGGTACAGGTTGTACGAAGAATGGTCGGTCAAGAATCCTGCTGTGTGGCCCAACAGCCCATACTTATCCATGACCTTCCAAATCTCGTCGATGGACTTATGCCAATTGATGGGAGTCTGGTGATGGTAGAGTATCCTCCAGTGCCACCCGTGTGCATATGAGGATCTAGCGAATACCCACATACGGTCTGTCCATTCACCCCGAGGAAGCTCACGTACGCCAATGACTTCACCGCCCAGTTCAGAACAGATGCGTTTCGCCTCCTCGGCATCGCTAATGAGCTGGTCCTCTCTCGTTCGCCCAATAGTCACTGAAACCGTGTAGGCGGGCCATTCGTGTTTAGGTATGCCATACTCATCCCCCAGCATATCCATGAAGAAGTTCAGGATTCGTCCCTCGTAAAGCGTGGCGAACAGAGCGTTGACATCATTGTTTCTAAGTTCAAGCAGGAACCGCTCTGCTTTGGAAGAGTCATCAAACCCATATGTGTTGTAGTCAAAATGATGCATTCGCTTGAATACTTTCAGCGAGACCTTGGTTATGATTCCCAGACTTCCTAAAGAACCGATGAACAAGCCGGTGATATCAGGACCGAAGGCGTACCTCATGAATGGACCAGGAGCATTCGGATTCGCCTCTGACCCGGTCTGGATGATCTCTCCGTTGGGAAGGACGACCTCCAGTCCGAGCACCATTTCTGCAATAGATCCGTAGGTGCTCGAACCAGGACCTGCACCATTAACAGCAACATTTCCAGCCACCGTGCAGACAAGGGAAGATTCGGGATAGATGGGAACCCACAAATCGTTCGGTTTAAGGAATTTGTCAAGCACTCCATAGGTAACCCCAGCTCCGACAGTGACAGACCTGAGGTTCTCATGCAGGGCCATCCTGTCAAGTCGCATAAGCTCGACAACAATGCTGTCAGCCTTCGGAATGACCTCTCCCTGCAGACTTGAACCACCACCCCTGGGAATGACGGTGATTGCTTCATCGTTGGCGAACCTCAGAATCCTAGAGACTTCTTCGGTACTAGCAGGACGGACGACGGCACCCGGCGTCACTGAATCATAACCGGTGGATGCTGATGCCGAGTACGTAAGCAGAACATCTTTGCGAGTCGAAACGTATTCGCTACTGACAATCTCGGCTAGCTGCTTGACAATCCTCTGGTCCGTTTCGAAGACCTCCTCAGAATTCGGTCTAGAAGATATGGCGAATTTTCATCAGGTCGCTCGCGGATCCTTTTACTTTCAGTTTGCGGGTAAGGAGGGCCGCTGCAGCGCTCATCTCTTCCATGAAGAGCTTGCGTATCGTATCGGCGTCGCTCTCAATCCTCATGTCCGGATTATCAATGGCACCTTCGTTCACTGTTATGTTGTTGTTCTTGACGAGAAAGTTGAATTGGCGGCCATCTTTCAGAGTAAGCGATGCTGACCTTTCCCAGCCCTGTATGGCTTCCTTTGTCTTTTCACGCTCAAGTCCGACAATGATTCTCTTTCTCATTACTTCCAGCAAGTCATCAGGCATTTGTTCGTTCTCTCCGATAATAGACGCCGCTGCGCGCCCGTTTTAGTTATTTCCCTTCAGTATGGATGGCCCTTCGACAGTCACCGAATCGGACCCCGAACGGGATACAAAATCGAGCACTACAAGTCCAACAATGTATGGTAGCACAAGACAGTAGGAGAGGTCGGGCGGTCTTTCTCCTTGCCGAGTGGGCGGAACCGGCAATTCACCCCACCAAATCCTCAAGCGTTATTGCGATTTCTATGTCAGTGCGCTTCACAACTTGGACTCATCGCGGGCGTTTACTTCTTTCTGTATTTCCTCACTATCTCGAGAAACTTCCTGACGTTCTCGGTAATGACTTCATAGCGACCGTCTTTGATGGCCTTCGCATCTGCAATCGCACTGCCTACGCCTAGAGCGAACGCCCCTGCTTCAAGCATTGGTCCTGCGGTCTGCAAGTCGACTCCTCCGGTAGGAATCAATGGTATGTGCGGCAGAGGCGCTCGAACAGCTTTGATGTAAGCAGCTCCGCCCAGTTCACCGCATGGAAACACCTTGACAGCATCGGCACCCCATGTATACGCTTGAAGTATCTCTGTCGGAGTCATGGCTCCTGGGAAGCAAGGCTTGGAGTACCTTCTCGCCATCTCTATGAGATCCTTGGAGTACGAAGGAGCCACGATGAACTCGCTGCCCGCCAGAATCGCTCTGCGAGCTGTTTCGGGGTCTAGCACAGTCCCTGTGCCGACAAGCACCTTGTCGCCCACCTTCTCCGTCAGCTTCTGGACAACGTCAGTAGCTCCGGGCACACTAAAGGTCACCTCAATAATGTTGACGCCACCATTGAGGAAGGCATCTGCAACCTTCATCGCAATATCAGCAGATTCTACTCTGATGATTGGGATGAGAGCAGTGTCACGAACGAGCTTCATTGCGTCTTGTTTATCCCACATGATTGATATCGCCTACCTCTGAACACGAAGCCCCTTTCCGCCCTTTGCGAGCGCTTCGACTTCTGACTTGTAGACATATGCTAGGTCACCGGGCACTGAGTGCTTCAATGCGGATAAAGCAGCACCATAGTCGACTGCCTGCTGGATGTCCTTTAGTTCAAGATACCCGTATATAAAACCGGCACTGCATGAATCGCCCGCCCCCAGCCTGTCGACAATCTCAACATCGTATTCTGCACTGGAGTAGATCTTGCCTTTCGAGTAGGCAAAGGCAGACCACTTGTTCAGCCATACCAGTGGAGTCTTGCGAAGTGTTATGAGAACGACTTCGAAACCGAACTTCTCTGCAAGCTTCTTTGCTACGTCCTGGTAGTCTTTGCCTTCTATGCCGTAAACAACCTTCGTGTCTTCTTCAGTCGTAATCAGGATGTCAATCAGTTTCGACGCCGGCTCAGTGAATGCCCGAGCCTGCTCAGGACTCCAGAGTTTGCTTCTGTAGTTGATGTCATAGGACACCTTACAGCCCTGTTCTCGTGCCGTTCTCATGGCTTCTTCTGTTGCCTTTGCACAGGAAGGACTGATAGCAGGGGTTATTCCGCTGGTATGGAAGAGCCTCGTGCCCTTCAGTATCTCTGCCCAGTGAACTTCTCCGGGCTTGATCTTGCTAATGGCAGACTGCTCCCTGTCATAGATTACTCGCTGAGCCCTTGGGGCAGAACCGAACTCCAAAAAGTAAGTCCCACAGCGGCTATTTGCGTCCCATAGGATGTAGGACGTATCGACCCCCTGCTCTCTTGCTTTGTTGCGAATGAAATGACCAATGGAGTTGTCCCCCAGCTTCGTCACATATGCAGTCTTCAAGCCCATTCTCGCACAGGCAACCGCGACATTCATCTCTGCGCCGCCCGCGTTGGCATTGAAGCTATTTGCTTGCTCAATGCGCATGAAGTTGGGAGGCGAGAGTCTCAACATCACCTCTCCGAAAGTGACAACATCGTATCCCATCGAATCACGCTCGCGTGACTTGTTTAACTGAAAGAGACACGCTATCGGTCAATGTTAAACTTGTCGAAGTGTTGCTTTCATCTGCACCCGCTCTAGGCTGAGCCACTGCTGAATTCGGTACGAGCAATCACCTCGTCCTGAACAAACGGATCCAGTTCGATGAAGTAGGCACTATAGCCCGCTACTCTAACAATCAAGTCTCTGTGCTGGAGAGGGTGAACCTTTGCATCCTCAAGCGTCTCTCTCGAGAGAACGTTGAACTGGACGTGCAATCCGCCAAGCTTGAAGTAGGCATCGACTAGTCCTATGAAATTGTCCCGATTGGCCGCAGATGAGAAAACCTGAGGGTTAAACTTCATGTTGTAAAGGGTTCCATTGTAGCATAGACCGTGATCCAGCCGGGCTACGGATTTCATGGCAGCTGTTGGACCGTGAACATCTCTGCTGTGAGCTGGTGAGACTCCATCCGAGAGCATGACTCCGGCACGTCGACCATCGGGTGTAGCGCCCACGGATTCTCCTTGAGGAATGTACATAGACACAGAAAACAGCGCCGCATGATAGGGACCGTTGCGGGTCGTCATCCTGCTCTGCACGGATTCGCAGAATGCCTTTCCGATATCACGAGCAATCAAATCGATACGCTCGATGTCATTGCCGTACTTGTCAGGGTCGTTTTCGAATCGACCCCTCAGTTCCTCAAAGCCCTCATAGTTCTTAGACAGAGCATTCAGGATTTGCTCCATCTTCATCTTCTTGGTTTCGAAGACCTGCTTTCTCAGAACTGATAGCGAATCTGTGGCAATCGCAATGCCAACACCCTGGATTCCTCCCGCGGTGTACTTCGCTCCGCCCTCCTGCATTGTCCGGCCTGTTTCGACACATCCTGCGAGGAGGGATGAGATGAAGGACGTAGGCACGAGCTTTGCGTGGACTTCAGCGGCAACGCGGTCTGCCTTAGTGAGAAGGTCAACGGTATTGTCGAGCTGCTTTCTATACGCAGCCCAAAGCTCGTCGTAACTCTTGAATGAACGAGGATCCCCAGTTTCGACTCCAACCTTCGCACCGGTCTTCGGATCCTTACCATTGTTCAAAGTGATTTCAAGGACCTTGGCAAAGTTGACGAAACCGATGTTGGGCCTCACATCTGCCTTCCCCTCGACTATTGGTTCGACACAACCGAGGATGGAGTAGTCAAAGGCTTCCTCGGCCTCAACGCCCTTCTTCTTCATCATTGGGATTATGATTTCGTCGTTGAACAGACCGGGCATGCCGAGGCCTCTGGATACAACTTCGACAACCTTCAGCTTCGCACTCTTCGGCGTCTTTCTGTGCCAGCGGAATGAGACTGTAGGTTGAGTGACTCTCATATTCATCGTTGCTTCAAGAGCAAGATAGGTGACCTCGTTGCATACGTCATTTCCGCGTCCGTCCTGTCCACCAATCGTCAGGTTCTGGAACATTGGAAACCCGGCGAAAGCAATGCTATAGTACTCGTCTCGAAGTTTAATCAAAGAAGAGAACTTCAACCACAGCATTTCGAGAAGCTCCAGCGCCTGGTCTCTCGTGAGTCTCCCCGACTTGACATCAGCAGCGTAGTACGGGTACAAGTACTGATCAAAGCGACCTGTGGAGATTGAGTGGCCGTTGCCTTCCGTCTGAACAAGAAGCTGGATGAACCAGAAAGACTGCAATGCCTCGTGGAAGCTCAATGCTGGCTTCATTGGCACTCTGCCACATATCCGGGAGATTTCTTGGAGTTCGTTCCTTCTCTGAGGGTCTTTTTCTTCCTTCGCCATCTTTGTCGCAAGGTCGCTGAATCTTCTAGCAAACCGGTCAATAGCATTGATCTCGATCTCAACGGCATTGTAGAAGGAAGTCTTCTCAGGATTGTTTGGAGTCTGTCTTCGCTGCCGTGCCACTTGTTCCAAAACGGATTCGAGACCTGTTTGGATTACCCTCTTGTAATCAACAATAACGTGGCCTATTCCCGTGCCCGGAGCACCTATGGTGAAGAGACCTGCCTGAGATGCTTGCTGAGATTCCTGAGGCATTGTTTGAGCGCAAATCTCAGCTGTGCTTTTGCCTCGCCAGTACTTGAAAACCTCTCGTAGTCTCTCCTTGTCTTCGGACATCAAATCGAACTTCTCTGTCCGCCTCTTATCGAATCTGTCCAACTCCTTCTCAATCCAAGTCCAGCTGTATTCGGGAAAAATCTGGCAGGATCTTGGAGTTGGACCCATGTTGCCAACTATCAGCTCTTCTGGATGAATCTGGGTTGTCATATTGTCCATGACATAGGCGAATGCCTTTGCCATCCTCTCCTTCGTCGGCTCGCCCTCGTGCCGGCGTAGGCACTGTGTGAATAGGTAAGCTCTTTCTGAGGATATGGTCGGGCGGGAGTTCAGCATACGGTCTCGCATCGCCATTGTGCGGGAGGTCATAGGAACGACAGGCGCGTGGAGACTATATATCATTCATCATGTGGTCATCTGCTCTTCTTGAGCAGCTTGGGCAAGTAAGAGTCGAGTCGCCCCAGAGCATCCTGAATTACCTCAGTAGACACTGCATAACACAGTCTCAGGTATCCTTCGCCATATCTGCCGAAACCTGAACCGTGCACCAAGACTACGCCCGTGTCATCAAGAATCTTCACTGCCAAGTCGAAGGATTTCATCTTGTAGGCCGAAACGTCCGGGAAGATGTAGAACGCACCCCCGGGAGGGTCGACCTTGATACCTTCGATTGACTGGAGACCCTTTGTGATGACGTCTCTTCGCTTTCTGAAAGTATCGAGCATTATCTTAATGCAATCTTGAGGTCCGGTTACTGCGGCCTCAGCAGCTTTCTGCGAAATCGCTGTCGGCATCGACAGAATGTGCTCCTGTATTCTTACCATTGCAGCCACTATTTCCTCCGGACCAATTGCGAATCCGATTCTCCAACCTGTCATGGCGTAGCTCTTAGAGAACGAGAAAAGCGTGATAGTTCGTTCCTTCATCCCGGGCAAAGAACCTATGTTGAGAGGCTTTTCTCCTCCATACCTGAACTTCTCGTAGGCTTCATCAGCAAGCACGAAGATGTTCCTTGCGATTGCCAGCTCTGCTATCTTCTTGAGTTCCGAATTGGAGATTACACCTCCAGTAGGGTTGTTAGGGTAGTTTATGACAAGCAGCTTGGTCTTCCTAGTGATGAGCTTCTCAATGTCTTCAGCACGTACAGCGAAGCCGTTTTCCCTCTTGAGCTGAACAGGCACCGGAACTCCGCCTGAGAGCATAATATGAGCGTAATGGCTGACAAAGCCGGGATCGGGATAGATGACCTCATCGCCCGGATTGACTAGGACAAGATTGGCGAGGAGTAGAGAGCCCATGCCACCGGCAGTACAGATGATTTCCTTCTCGGGATTCGCGTCAATTCCATTCTCCCGTTTGGCTTTCTTCGCAAGAGCTTCCCGAACCTCGATTAGACCGGCGTTGTGCGTGTATTTGGTGTAGCCATCATCTATGGCCTTCTTGGCTGCGACCTTAATAAAATCCGGTGTATCAAAGTCGGGTTGGCCTACTGTTAGGTCGAGGATGTTCGACCGGCCCCGGGCCATGTTGTACATCTTGCGAATCTCGGAAGCGGGTACCAGCTTGGTTCTGTCTGCGAGCACGGCTCATACCAACCTAGAATTGACGTGAGAGCCCGCTTTCAACGCCCTCTTAAAGATACTCGATTGTGATAACTGCAGCGAGTTATGCCGCGACCACTGGTACCTCATTCATTCCATAGCAGTTTTAAGACAGCCGAGAACTCATAGTGCAAAAGACAACCACATGGTGAAGCATTATGACGTCTCCAACCGCAGATGATGTGCGAAGATCGAGTATGGCCACTCTGGCTAGTGCTCACGCAGTGTATGTGGAAGCAGTTCGCAAAGCCGTTGGTCAGAAGGGCTTGGTTGCCATAGGCGAAGCTAATCGGCTTCATGGCCTCGAACTCGGGAAGGCCGGAATCAAGCAAGGCGGTCTTCGCAAGAGCGACTTGAAGTCAATCGTGGAGTTCTTTGTTGGAGCACATCCCTACTTTGGCTTTGAAATTGAGCTTCAGAAGGCAACGGACAAGGAACTCGAGATGAAAGTCACTTACTGCCCGTGGATAGAGACATTCAGGGCCGAGCATGCAGGACAAGATATCTGTGATTGGGTCACGAAGATGGACGAAGGGATTGGCCAAGCAGTTGACCCTAAGGTGAAGATGACTCTGCCGAAATGCATGATGCGCGGCGACGAGTACTGCGTATATCGGTACTCAAAGTAACCACTGTGTGGTTTTGATTTGGAGATAACAATCGATGAGCAAGAGAGCAAGCATTATCGACCGATGCAAGAAGATGTATGTGGCCGCGTTGTCAGATGGCTCGGACGAAATCGGTCTCCGGAACGTCTGCATGGATAGCAGAATCGCACCAGTGACGAAGAACAGGACTGTCATAGGCTTTGCTAGACCGGCCAAGCTTGTGCAGTCCGCCGTGAGGATTCCGTACAACGAGACTCAGCTAGAGGCTTTCATGAAGATAGCCACAGAAGCTAAGAAAGATGACGTGGTGGTCATCCAGATGGCTGGAGCCACAGACTGTTCTGGTTGGGGTCAGATAATGACTAAGATCAGTGCATCCCGTGGGCTGCGCGGGGCTGTTCTGGATGGTACGGTCAGAGACGTGGACGAGACCGACAAGATAGGATTCCCAGTCTTTGCCAGGGGTCGTCATCCGGGAACCATACGGGCACGGCTAGATATCGAATCCATCGGCGAGCCAACAGTGTGCGGGGGTGTTACAGTGCACCCGGGGGATCTCCTCTTCGGAGATGGAGACGGCATTGTTGTGATTCCGGAGAGCAGAATAGAAGAGGTCTTGACAGCAGCTGAACGTGTGGTTGCAACCGACAAATGGTGGGGAAGTATGCTCGACCAAGGCAAGGACCCACAAGAACTTCACAAACAGAAACCAATCCCATAGGCCGCTGCTCTGCCGCAGGTTGCAGGCCAAGGTGATGGGCCTGCTACCATTCTTTCCAAATATAGACAGTAGAGCGTCGCTTCATCGTGGACGCATCAACGGGAATGTTGCTCCGATCCAGGAACATGACGACTCAGGATATGGGATACCTGCCCTTCTTCTCAGCGTAATCATACAGGTACACTATCTTTTCGGGTGTAGAGTCATCCTGAATATTGTGGGCCGGCGCCAGTATGTATCCGCCGCCGGGTGCGAGAGCCTTGAGTCTTCTATCCACTTCCGCTCGGAGGTCGTTCTTTGTACCTTGTGTCGACATGGTGTGCTGAAGATCGATTCCTCCATGGAAAGTAAGCCTGCTGCCATATTTCTTCTTGAGCTCTGCAGAATCCATGCCCTTTGCGAGAGGCTGAATTGGATTTAGGATGTCAACACCGACCTCTATGAGATCGTTAATCATCGGCTCTATTGCTCCACAGCTGTGATAGAGAATCTTGACATTAGGTGCTCTCCTGTGAATGTCTTGGTATATCCGCATGTGCCTAGGCTTCACCAATCTTCGGTACATGGCCGGACTCATAATAAGCCCATTCTGGTGCCCAAGGTCGTCGCCCACCTGCACAACATCTATGTACTGACCTACCTCGTCGAGGAAGGCACGATTCATCTCCAACGCTAGATTCATGCACTTGTCCATCATGACCTCAGCGAGCTTTGTGTGCTCGACTAGGTCCACGAGGAACTTGTCGAAGCCTCTCATGTAATGAGCACACATCTCAAAGACGCCCCAAGGCCCTCCGACCATTCCGATGACTGCGTAGTCGCCCTTCTCGTGGAGCTGCTTAGCCCATTCGACAACGCCTTCCATCCTTGAGGGGTCGTCAGGGTCCAGCCATTCATACTCCTCTATCTGCTTCATCTCTGTGGCGTCAGCCCAAGGGTAGTGCACGACCTCCCAATATGGGCCAAACCATTTGCCCCTGAAGCCCATCTCGCTATCAGTTGTGCCATCTGGATAGGTCTTCGACTTGAAGGATGATGCCTCCTTCATGTAGACCCGTCTGAAATCCAAATGGAGCCGACGCAGCATTTCCTCCGATATCTTCCAAGAACTCATTATGCCCCATTCTTGAGTCTCAGGGGCTGTAATCTTGAGATAGTCGCGGACATTTGCGTATGCGGCGGGGGTAATCCAGAAGTCGAGTGGAACCCTATCTGACTCCTCATGCTCGACTATCCTGTAGAATCTCTCTCGAGGCTTCATCAATAAGGCCTCACGGAAATCCACTATTAAAAGAGCTGCATGCGAAACAATCCCACGCTTTAACAAGACTATTCCCGCGGATTTAATAATAGGAAGCTCTCCAAGGTCGTCCAGCATTATCCCAAGCATGGAGAGCCTCATCTGGAGCGATATGCGATGGTTGATGTTCCGAAAGTAACCCAGTTGCTCAAACAGGCGGTGGATCCGAAACGCGTCACGGACAGAGATTTTGACATCGTGGCATATAGCAGGGATTTGAGTCCTGCCAGACAGAAGATGGCCACGCATATTGTGATGCCCGAAAGCCGTGAGGAAGTCCGTGGGATTCTTCGAGTTGCATCAGACAACAATGTGCCCGTCTATATACGAGGGGGAGGAACCTCACATTGGGACGCATATCTCCCTCAGGAGCCGGGAATTCTACTCGACATGAGCCTGATGAATCAGATACTCGAAATCAATGATAGGGATTTGACAGCAACCATCCAGCCCAACTGCACTTGGGCGAAACTGGACCAAGAGCTCAGAAAGAAGGGACTGACCTATCTGTGCAGTGAGGCTGGCGGTCCGGCGATGACAATCGGAGGTTCTGTGATGAAGGCCGGCGGCGGACCTCATAGCACTGCCAAGTTCGGGTTTCATGGCAATCAAGACATCATAACCTTGGAGATGGTGCTGCCTAATGGAGACATCGTGGAAACAGGGTCTGCTGCATGGCCATCAGCCGGGAAGTTCAAGCGGCAGTGTGTCGGGCCCGATCTTGCTGGTCTCTTCATAGGAGCAGAAGGGATTCTGGGCATATGCACTGAAATCACCCTAAGGATTCGTCCAGCAACAGATGTCAAGGAAAGAATGGTTGCAGTGATGAAAACCCTTGACGATGTTATCGAACTAGGTCACTTCGTCAACCGCTGTGTGGGTGACGAGTATCTTCAAGGGTTCTACCTCTGGGTGGATCCGAATTCGCCGGAGACTTTCCTAGTAATGATGGATGTATTTGGTTATGAGAGAGAGATAGTCGACTACAGGAAGACGCGCATCCTAGAAAAGATCAAAGAACTTGGGGGAACGCTCGGCGATAGAGCTCCAGCCGATGACTATTACGGCCGAATCCTCACTGGACTGACAGATATTTTCACTGCCGGAGTCTGGCATTTCTTCGGCTCAGGCTCCCTGAGAATCGACGACATAAAATTCCTCTATCGCGTGTGGCGTGAGGAGCTCATAGAGAAAAGGGGGTATAAGAAAGCAGGATTCGGTGGGCAAGTGTTACCCAGAGATTGGTTGGCCTTCATGGTCACCAACTACAGAGAGCCCGCAGAGTGGGAAGAGATCATCAGGATCTCAGATGAGATTAACGAGATTGTCCTGAATGGGCCCGTCGCTCCATACGGTATCGGTGGCCGCGATGGTCTTCGCCCATTCTTAGAAAAAAGAGACACGGGATACTATCGTCTTCTGAAGACGATTAAGAAAGCGGTTGATCCAAAGGACATTCTTCAGCGCGGCATATTCGTCCGAAAGGAGGACTTGATATGAAAATCGAGCAGTATCGTGACATGATCTACGCCTGTGGAAGATGTGAGTTCTGCCGGGGCACAGAGTTCAGTGATAGGTGCCCACAGATTTTCACTCAGAGATGGGAGTCTTCGACAGCTCGAGGACGAATGGCCATCGCTCGCGCCATTCTCGAGGGTAAGCTCGATTATTCAAAAGACCTCAGAGAGCGAGTCTTCGGATGTTTTCTCTGTGGACGGTGCAGAGAGGAGTGCAAGAAGGCCGCCAAGATAGACATCGTTGCGATAACGAAAGCGATGCGTGCCGATTTTGTCGACCGCGGGGTGGGAGCACCGGAAGAAGGGGGCAAGATGACGAGCACCATGGCCCAGAAAGGAAACATCTTTGCCGATTCAACCTCAGAACATACGAAATGGGCCCAGGGCATCAAGTTCCAGAAAGGATCTGGCACCTTGTTCTTCCCTGGTTGTCTCGCCAGCCACAGATTCAAGGAGAAGACTCGCATACTCGTTCAAGTCTTGCAGGCAGCAGGTTACAAGCTCGATTTCCTTGGGGACGACCAGAGATGTTGTGGCACACCGATGTGGGTCACTGGTGATGTTAGGGCGGCCAAGCAATGGGCCCAAGACTATGTCAAGAAGCTGAAGGCACGCGGAGTCAAAGAGATAATCACACCATGCCCAAGCTGCTTCAGAGCGTTCGATGAAGAGTACCCACAGCTCCTTGGGTTGAAAGAACCTCCGTTCAAGGTGAGACATAGCAGTCAAGTGCTTGAGGAGATTGTAGCTCAGAAACGACTTCCGTTGAAGACGAGTGTACCCAAAGTCGTGACATATCACGACCCATGCGAGATCGGTCGCTACAGAGGAATGTACGACCAAGGTCGGAAAGTACTGACAGCGATTCCAGGTGTTCAACTAAAGGAGATGTCTCGTATCCGGGAACAAGCATTCTGTTGCGGTGGTGGGGGCGGCTTGAAGATTATGTATCCCGACTACTCGCAGCAGGTCTCCGAAGAACGGCTAAGAGACGCTCTCCAGACAACAGCCTCTGTGCTTGCCACCATGTGTCCAGCGTGCGAACTGAATCTAACTCATGCGGCGTACAAGACCGATGCTCCGTTGAAAGTAGCAGACGTTGCTGAGATTGTAGCAGTATCGGCAGGGCTGGCAGACAAGGCAATCCTTGAGCCGGACTATATCTCTGATGACTGAGAATTCCCGGATGTGTCACACACAGAGTGCCCGAGCATGCCTTGAACACTCAGACTGTCTAGGCGGCTTGAGATGCGAATGTCGGCAGAGAGAATGTTACCCGCCGACAGCCGCAATCATGAAAACAATGAGGTCTCCGTCAGAGAGTCTCGTCTTTTCGCCCTTACGTGCTACCATATTCATGCCATTAACAATCACTATGGCATCTCTTCTCAGCTGCCTCTTTTCAGGGTCACTGAGGTAAATCCTGAACCTCTGCGGTTGCTCTTCACAAAGCTCGTCAATCAGGTCTCTGACTGTTGCGTCTGGTCTGGTCTGAAGAGGAAACTTGTCATGCTCACTGGACTTTAGCCCCCTCGCCATGAGTTTCACAAAGACCTGAGCCATATCTCTAGGCGCTCCCGCACTGTTGTGTAATGCGTTCTTAAAGTTTATATTAAGCATTTGGTGAGAATTAACACCCCCGTGATGCGCCAAATCATCACTAAGTGATCGGAGAACGAGGCTCAACTCGCCAAGAAGTGCATGTCGCTTGGTGAGAACGAACTGACGGAGATCACCCTCGGGGTCACTGACAAGTGCAATAGCATGAAGTGAATCAGCAGTATCACCTTTGGCCGAAGGTGAAGAAACAGAGATCTGTGGTGTCGCCCAATGGAAGCAAGAGAGCAAAGACGAACCCTCAAGCAATGGCTAGCAGAGAATGCCCGAGTGAAACCAGTCCATTACAAGGATATAGCGGGGGCGCTTCGAAGAGACCCTGCTTCTGTGTCTGCCTCTCTTTCAATCGAGGGGAAGCAGGCCCAGATAGATAAGCGTCCTGCGTACTTCCTAAGAGTTGCCCCCGGCTTGTACCGGTACAACGACATCTGTGAGGGGGCAGTAGATGAAGACCTCATCGCAGAGGTGAGAGACAGGGCGGAGGATTTCAACGCCGCAACACGAAGGGACATGAGAGAAGCCATTGCCGCACTGGATGTCAAGGCATTCGAGAATCTGGCGAAAATAGCTCTGATCAACATTCGCGCTAGGGTCGAGGAGTTGGAGATCGTCGGACGAGACGGAAACACTGTCATGATGAAAATCTCGTGGCGAGATGATGGAGGACGGTCCCCAGTATTGGTATACGCAATTAAGTGTGAACTTGATGAGGAGATTGAGCCAAGTACCATTCTTCAGATTAGGGGAGCTCTCCCCATCTACGAAGCGAACCAAGGAGTATTGATCACAAACGGTCGTGTCAGTGAAGAGGCCCGCAAGGCGGCACTTGGTTATTCGAATCACGACAAGAAAGTGTCAGTTTACCCGATTCATCTGATGGATATAGATATCCTGCTGAACGTTTTACTTGAGAGCAGAACAGGCGTAAGAACAAAGCGGGTCGAAGTCTTGGTCCTAGACACTGATTTCTTCGAGAATCTATAACACAAACAAAGCCTTTCCAATACTGCACTCTGTATCCAAGAACAGAGGGGCAGCTTGAGTGTTTGCGCCTAACCGGTGAGTAGAGAGCGCGGCTTTGATGTTATGGCCTGATGAAGGACCCATTTAGTGCTTTAATCCGCGGTCGGTCCTAAGCTTTAAGTACCAGTAGTTGCACAGACGGGTTCTATCACGGTACTCGAACCATGAGTTCGTGAAAGTAAAAATGGAGAAAACGCGCAAGATGAGCGAAAGCAAACTCCTCTTCGTGCGAGAGAGCTCCGGTCTAGTCAAGGAAGTAAACACAGGGTTCGCCCTGTTGCTTCCCATTGCACTCACGTTGGGTCCGTGGTTCGCCTATGGTGGACCACAGATCTCCACGTGGTTCGCGGGTGCGCATCTGACAGCGATGTTCGCTTTGGGTTCATTCGCTGTATTCTTTGAGGCAATCGCGCTGATGTGCCTGATGCTCTCAATGCCGAGGTCAGGAGCTTCCTACTACTTTACAGGAAGAGGCCTATCACCAATCTTCGGTGTCATGGAAGGTTGGCGAAGCGTAATCACAAACCCTGTCTTCAGAGGAACTGGAAGCTTCCTAGCTGTACAGGTATTCGCAGGAGGACTCTACGTCATGGGCAAAGCGGGCAACGACGCTGGCCTTGTCAGTCTAGCAGCCTTTATGGCCCAGCCAGTGCCTCTGTTCGTATTCGCAGCCGCAACTATCTTCGTGGGGTTCATCTTCGGTTACCTGAGTGTTAAGTGGCTAGGTTGGTTTGTGATTATCCTCGGTATAATCAACATCTTGGCCATCGTGGTCGCTGATGCAGCCCTGCTGAGCACGAATATAGGCGTAGGTGCAACTGGCCAGGCAAACTGGGACGCTGTCTTTGGGGCAGGAAACTATGCGGCCATTCAAGCAGTACCCCTCCCTGCAGGAACAACTCTGGCTAATTGGACGACCTTCAACTGGGGTTCAGTTGGACCAGCCCTCATCCTCACTGTAGGAATGATGTGGCCCTACTTGATCATGCCAGTTGCCGGTGAGGTTGCACAGCCAAGCAGGAACATCCCGCTTAGCAACCTAGGTGGCTGGCTGGGCATAGCTGTATTCTTCATTCTCTCAGGCTATGCAGTCGAAAGCAGCATGGGCGGATTCCTCTACCAGAACAACCTCGCCAACATGGCGGGGGCTGGTGGTGTCTTCCCAGGCTGGGGTAACTTCGCTGCTGTAGCTCTGAGGGGTGGTGCAGCTGGTTGGTTCATAATCCTAAGCCCAATCTATGCAAGCGTCCTTGACTCGCCAAGCAACGCACTGTGGGTGACAAGGCCATTCCACTCAATGGCTATGGACCGGTTCTGTCCTGAGATGTTCGCAAGCGTTCATCCCAAGTACCACGTACCACACATCTCCCTGTACTTCTGGTTGATACTTGCGTTGGGTACACTGACATACGCAACCGTTCTGCAGATATTCTTCGGCACTGCCTTGTCTGCACTCGTGGGTGTCGGATACACCTACGTCTTCATTCGGTGGCAGATGGCCCTCGCTGCAGTAGGACTGCCGTACTACCGCCCAACGCTCTGGGAGCGCAGTGGTGCATGGAAGCTCTTTGGCATTCCACTGATTTCGATCGGTGGAATCATTTCGGGCGCCATATTCTTCTGGGCAATAATCGCCTTTGTACCGACATTGCCCTATGAGGTGGCATTCACGGTCTTCGTTTACCTGTGGGGCCAGCTCATGTACATGTACTATGGTGCCAAGAACAAGGCCAAGGGCATTGAGATGTCCGCAATCTTCGGACAACTCCCACCAGAGTAGAACTATATTCATGAAGAGAGCCTCGTGCTCTCTTCTCTCCTTTTTTTTCATCTTGTTCTGACAAGAGTAGACCAGACTCGATGACCGGCTAGTACAAACTCAAACCCAAAGAGTCCTATTCCTCTGGTTCTTCAAAATCATATATGGGCGGGAATCTGTTTCGGCTAGCCTTACAGCTAAAGGGCTCAAGATTGTCCCAGCTTCTGTGCAACGACGACGGAAATGACCAAGGCCTTATCGCCAAGACCTGCTTCACATCATGTGAGGATCTGTATCTGTTCAGCGCGTCTCGCGCCGCATCAAGAATGGCTTGTCGAGAATCGTCCGCCCAAACCTGCTGTCTGTAGATAAAGGAGTCTTCAAACCACTGGTAAAGGATCTCAACATCATCCAAGTAGATGTTGTTGATAGCCCGCCAAGGCCAGAATGTCGACATCTGTTCAAGCTGCGCACTGGCGCCGTAGAAATCAATCGCCATTCCTTCTAGACAGAAATGGTATGTTGGCCCTATCTCCCTAAGCTTCTCACGTGCTTTGCTCATCGGCGAACTGGGTGACTTGTGCAGCCAGTCCTGCCAGTCACTCTTGATACTGGACAGGACCTGACAGCGGTCCACGATATACTTTACAACCGCGGCTGTGCCGTGATGAGCAAGGCCGGGAATTGATGGTCTGCCGATGTACCTCTCTGCGAGTTCCTTGACAAGGTCTACGTCCTCATACGGAAAGTAAGCCCAAATCTGAAAGTTGGCTGATTGCTCAATGATCAAATACACAAAGAGCATTCCTGCCGTGCCAATGACCTCATAGCCCGCAGGGAGTTCCTCGTCAATCGGCCAGGATTTCTCATCCTTGCAGATACTGACTTTGCAGCAGTCGTATGAGACTACCTCAGGCCATTGAAGGTCAAACATTACCTTGTATGAACGGGTCTTTCTCTCCCGAGGCAGCACAAACCTTGCGCCACCGGCACCAATCATCAGTTCACCGATTGTCTTGCTATACTGGTCCTCTCCCGTGTACTCGAAACCACTTAGCCCCAAATCTCTGGACAATGTGCTTGGGTCACCCATGGAGCATGACAATGTCACTCCGAGGAAAAGATGCTGCTCCAGAGACTGCCCCAGTTGGGTCTACTCTTAAACGATACGGTATGCGATACCTTAAGAAACGTAAACGTTAACTGTGAATCGGGACGGGAGGATTTCCCAGAGGATTGCATAGAATGACTCAGAATTCCAAGGGCAAGAAGGAGCCGAGTGCCAACTACCTTGACAGCTTCGAGTTTGATCCCACCGGCCTAGACATCAAGTGGTGCAAGAACCTGATTAGCACACTGGATGGTTATCGTATTCACAGGTGCTACGATCTTACCTACATTGAGAAAGCAGTGGGACGCGGCGACGTTACGAAGACTTTCATAAAGCAATGGGGAACAATCCGTTCTGTCCTGCACAAGTTCGCCGCACTAGGGCCGGATGTTCCGGGAGTCCAACAATCCATGATGCGGAGGCAATCGGTGCAACTCCTCTCGCTCATTCTCCTAACAATCGCACTTCCTCTGATAGTGATTGTCTGGATATTGCGTGTGGAATACCTCTCATGGTTTACGAACCCATTTACGACAGTGACCCTCGTGCTGTTCATGATTACATTCATCACTTCGGCATTTTACAACCGGAAAATAGCATGGCTGATTTACCATTACGTCGAAGACAATGCGGCTATGTTTGGATATGAGCGCAAACACATCAAGAAGTGGGTTCAGACGCTCATTTACTTCTCATCGAGATTGTTGCGTAAGGACAATCTGAAGCCCGAAAAGAACCTAGTCAAGTTCTGGAACGATGACTATGACGGGATAGTCGTCATGAAAGGTCCGAGCAAATTCAGGAAGCACTACGTTGTGAAGCTGAAGGCGTAGTGAGGCACACTCTGTCCGCTGGGGGGTTCTTCCCCGCCTCCCGGTACAGAAGAGAGTCCAAATCCAGAGCTTATCGTCAACGTCACACCAGATGGCATTACACAAGACTCTCAATTGGCTTGTATGCTATGTCGAAGCCAAAGTGCTTCGGTCCAAGCACCTCAAGACCCCTGGCCTCCCTGAAAACAGGAACACCCTTCATGCCGATCACTGTAACGTTCCGTCCGTTGTCTAGGTCGGTATTGGTAATCGGCTCACCAGACTTTGAATCAATGACCTCGATTATGTCCGGGCTCGTGACCCAAGGTTTGTCGTCAATCCAGGATACATGGTTTTCATTCTTGAAGAAGATTCTCATCTTGCTGCCAGGCTTGAGCCCACTGCCCTTTATTGTCGTTTCGCCCCACATGTACCCTTCCCTGTTCTCCCACTTCTTGGCAACCACTTGGCCCTTGAACAGAATCCAGCCGCCCACGCTTTCTACTATTTTCGCTGCGGCGTCATCCCCTGACTGCCGGCTTTCCCGAATGATTTTGCCAACCTTGTAGCTCTTGGTGAGAGTGCCTGGGATGATTGCACGATGAAAATCGGATCCCTTCACAGGGAAGGCGACATTGCCCACACGCCCCCAAGCGACCTCGCTCAACGCTTTTGATATTCGTTCACCCATTTCGTAGTTGATGATCTTGGTGACTATACTCGTGTTGCCGTACCAATCGATCAATGCTAAGGGGGCCATCGAATAACCGAGCACACAGACCGTGTTCTGACAGATTTCTGGGACTGCTCGGCCAGAGTAGTCTCCGTCAACACAAGGCACACCGTGCTTTACTGCGGCATCAATAGGGGCGGGAGTGTTGACTCCGCCCAGTTCAAAGGGCGCCACAGCAGTAAACTTCACACCCATGTGTTTCTCAAGAATGTCGAGCCCTTGCGCAAGCTCCTTTTCAAACGACGCCCAAGGAAATCTCTTTCTGATTCTCTCAGTCTCAGGAGTGGGTGGTGCAATCGTGCCTGAGTAATATGCGCATGCAACCCAATCATTGTCCCTTACCTTCGCCGTGTCGACTATCTCGATCTTCTTTCCTGCATCGACATGAGGATAGAGCATGTCCAGACCAATCTGTCTCGTGCCTCCACCACCAGTGCCAAAGAATGAGCACCCTGCAGTGAGGTCTTCAACGTCTGTTCTCGTTTTCAGCGTCAGTGCCATGATTAAACACCTTTAAGCTACTTGGAAAGGCGTTTAACAAATGTCCTCTATTTATTCTCGATGGAGCGTACGAACGGGCCGCATACGCGTAGCTACGCCGCCATGCCTGACGTTCACTGGCCTTTCTGCATCAGTCTCGAAAGAAATGAGGGAAGGTGCGCATACACCTTCCAGTTTCATCGCTCCTAAAGCTCAACACGGCCGGCTGAAGCCTTTCCACCGTCGATGTTTATGATCATGCCCTTGAGAATTCCCTCTCTGTACTCGGAGCCAGGATTCACGCAGAGGGTCCTTCCTATATTCTTGAAACCTACAGATTCATGGATGTGGCCGAACATTCCAACAAGAGGCTGATATTTCTCGATGCATGCTCGAACAGACTTGCTGCCGACGGGCCCGGCAAGTTCCATCGCTCCTGCTTTCGAGATGGACAAATCCTTCTTTAGCGTAGGCGCAGTGTCCAGCCCTGAATCAAATGGCGGATCATGGAAGTTGCACAAGAGGTTCGTATAGTCACTGACCCGAGCGAATTCCTCCTCAAGCTTGACCATCAATTGATCATCAGGGCATTCTCTGTATGTATTCCAAGGCGTGCTGCTCACCCACTCCAAGCTGATAAGCGGGTAACCGTGAACGTCCACTACCTTCTTCAATGGATATATGATTCTCGAATGATTCTTGATGACGTCATCGATAACGTAATCGTCATCGTTACCGGGGTTTACTATGATATCAACGTTCTTCGGGATCTTGTCTGCAGCCATGTTAAGCCACTCAGCAACTCGTTCCTTCATCAGTTTCCCAAAGATCTCCTTTACTAGGCTCTCCTTCTCTTTCATCTCTGCGAGCTCGTCAGGAGACACGATATACGGATAGAATCCTTCGTCTTTCGTAAACTTGACAAACTTGTCCAAGTCGCTCTGTTTCTTGAAGGTCTTCTTGCTGCCATGAGGATTTGCGTACCACTGGCCTTCCTTCTCCTTGACAATGGGGTAGATTGCCTTACCTGTCAAGTCACCACACATCATCGCAACGTCAGCCTTGAAGTAACTGGGTGCTACACACATTTTTTCCCACGTCTGCTGGCTTCCGTGAGCGTCTGCTGCTAGAAAGATTCTCACTCATATTTCACCTGTTTGTTATGCGCCTTCTATTCGCGAATGCGTTAAGCTTTTGCGACTGACGCGGTTTAAGAGTTTGGCGGTGTAGCTTAAGGTATCATATCGAGACTCCAACGTACAATTACGGGACTAATTCTCCTGGATGGGCCGGCACACAGAGCCGATATTGCAGGAGCGAAGACTGCCCTAGTCAACTCAGCAATGGCGTTTCAGTATTGACCTAAAGATATTAAAGAGCTAATCGTCACGCCGCAATAAAGTCCTTTGTGATGTTTGACATACGTGAGGAAACCGAATGCCGGGAAAGTACGGTGAGGTCATCGATGACTTCGTCCAGGAAGCCCTAAGGATACATGACGCGGCTGAGCAGAATGGCCTGCCGCTTCGAGTGATGGGAGCCATTGCCTACCGAATCAAATCGCCGCAATACGTGGAATTGCATGAAGCGATGGGTCGAGAGATCACGGACATTGATCTCATTGGCTACTACAAGCAGCAACACAAGATAATCAATCTCTTCCGCGACGACCTAGGATATCAGTACGTGATGCCGGGTTTTATTCGAGCCACAATGATGCGTGACTTGTTCACCAATCCCAAGACAGGTGGCCATGTAGACGTATTCTATGACACGCTTGACTTCAACCACAGAATCGAGTTCAAGAAATCTGACCGTTTGTCCAAGGACAATCCCACCATAGCACTCGGCGATCTCTTCTTGGAGAAGACGCAGATAGTTCAGATTAACGCGAAGGACCTCAAGGACTTGACAATCATGTTCCTTGGGAATGATGTCAGCGAGACCGACGATGAGACGAAAATCAACGGTTCGTATATCACTCATATCATGGGCGATGACTGGGGATTCTACTATACTTGTACAACAAACCTCAAGAAACTGCTCGACTTCGTGCCTACTGTTGGCTTACTGTCTGAAGAGCAGAAGAAGGTGATTGTGTCCCGCATTCAGAAACTTCTGAAAATGATTGAAGATGTTCCGAAGACCGGAGCTTGGAAGAGAAGAGCAACGGTTGGCACTTCCAAACGCTGGTACAAAGTGGTGCAGGACCTGAGTGGCAGACTCGACGCAGAAGAGGAATTGATGAAAGGCCACTGAGAGGGACTACTATGAAACTCACAAAGCAGAATGCATACGACATGCTCACTGGAGTAGGCATACTGGGGACAGGCGGAGGGGGTGATCCCGTCGGATTCGGAAAGCCGTTGGTGGACTGGGATTATGGCAAAGGCAGGGTCTACGAGATAACGGATCCCAAGGACGTCAGAGATGATGCATTCATAGTCTGCGGCGGATACATGGGGTCGGTAAAGGCTTTCACATCGGTAGGTGATATGCTAGAGAAGTGGGAGAAGCGATTCGAACTCTACGAAGTCACGAAGATAACTGAGAAAATGACCGGCAAGAAGGTTAACCATGTCGTCCCATTCGAGCTCGGCGGCCTCAACACAACGGTGATGCTATCGCTGGCGGCTAGAGCCAAGATCACGTCCGTCGATGGCGATGGACTTGGTAGGTCCGCGCCCGAGACGCAGATGATTTCATTCGTTGGTTATGGAATTTCTCTCTGTCCGATGCCAGTGGTTACGAAGGGCGGAAGCGTTGTGATAGTTCAGGAAGCGAGCATACCTGCTCTTGCAGATGAGATTGGCCGATTTGCTGTCGTGCAAGACGGGGGTGCAGGTGCGAACAACCACTACTACCAGACGGGAGCTCAGCTCAAGAAAAGCGTGGTCGCAAACAGTATCTCCAGATCAATACGGCTCGGAGAGGCCATAGGTGACGCCAACGCAAGTCGCAGGAATCCCATTGATGCGTTTCTTGATGTGATGGGTGGTCGCGTATTAACCACAGGTACGATAAAGGAAGTCAAAGGCGAAGATCGTGCCGGGCACTGGCACGTCCTTGTAACAATCAAGCCTGAGGATACCAAGGGCAGATTCCAGATCGTAGTGAAGAACGAGTACATGATGGCGATGTGTGACGACAAGCCAGTAGTCATGTTTCCGGATCTAGTGTGCATGCATGACCCGAAGACCGGTCATGGCATAATGAGCTCTGACCTCAAGGAAGGTCTTAGAGTCACTGTGACCGCTTTGCCTGCTCCTGAGAGAGTTCGCATCGCTGGAAAAACCGAAATTGGACGCAAGGCCTTCGGTCCAGAGAGATATGCGCATCCAGAGTTGCAGTATAAGCCAATGGAAGAGATAATCAAGAATCTTCACTAAGGAGAGCCTGCCCGAAACTGACGGAAACGGCTTTGATTCGGCAGCTCCGGTGAGTGATAAACCTTGAAACGAATTGCTCTCATTGGTGTTACCGGTGTTGACTGGTGGGTTGACCCTAAGAAGAAGAGTTTCGTCCGAGCGGTCACCCCTCCAGGTTTTGTCATCGAGAACCTTCATGCCAGATACGGCACTCACAGCGTTGAGTCGCATTCTGATGAGGCTTACAATGCGCCTTTCATCCTCGAGCAGATTGTAAAGGCGAATAAGGAGGGGATGGACGCCATTGTCATTGATTGCGCCTGCGACCCCATCTTGGAAGCGGCGAGAGAAATCTCCAACATTCCTGTTGTCGGTGTGAGGAAGGCTGCTCTTCATCTAGCTCTGACACTCGGAACCAAGTTCAGTGTTATCACGGTCCAAGGTCAATCGCTTGTCAAATGCATGGAGTGGGGAGTCAGGAAGGAAGGTTTGGACGGCTTCTGCGTCGGGGTTAGATGCCTCAAGATGCCAGTACTCGACATAGCGAAGAAGCCTGAAGAGGCCCAGAGAGAGCTCATGGAGGAATGTCGGCAGGCTGTCAAACAAGACGGCGCTGATGTCATCGTACTGGGGTGCACGGGACTCTCACACGAGATTGACCTTAAACCAATAATCGACGAGGTTGGCGTGCCAGTGATTGATCCTTTCGTAATTGCCGTGAAGACTGCTGCCCTTCTAGTCGATGCAGGTCTCAGCCATAGTAAGGTGGCTTATCCATTCCCGCCTAAGAAGCCCATTGTTGAAGATCCAAGCATCAAGGGGTCTTTCGACAAAGTACTCAAGGACTGAGCCCAAGGCGATGACGCCTATCGTGTCTTAGAAGCCCTAAGGGTAACAGCAACCAGAATGACGGTGATAGCACCATAGATCAGGGTAAGCAGGTACGGCAGGTTCAGACCGAATCCAGCAACCCAGCCTCCAGCTATAGGCCCTGCGAAGAAGCCAACTCCTGCGAGGCTCTCGACCAACCCGGCATGCGCTCCTTTCTCCTCGTCACTCGCGGAGACGATAATGTAGAGAGCTCCGAGATAACTGAAACCTGCTCCTATGCCGCAGAGAACCATCGCAACCATAAGAGACTGCAAGTCGGTCAAGAGAAATATCGGGAACATCGATGCGGTGATGAAGATAGTTCCCGACATGATTGCACTGCCCATCCATTTGTGCGGAAACTTGGAACAAGCTAGGAAAGCGAAAGTCCTTGTCACGTTCCATACCACGAGAAGGTTGCCAAAGGTCTGGGCTCCGTATCCGGGGAGTCCCTGGACATAGGTTGGAAACAGCGAGAGTATCACCGTGGAAACGAATCCAAATAGGGCAAGCGAGAGATAGCTGGCAACGAAACGAGTGCTCGTTTTGAGACTCTTGTGCTCTCCCACTATGCTGGGTTTCGGCTCGGGATATGAACTGGACTTGGACTCGGTAGTTGCTACATCGGCAGTCTTGGCCAGCTGATAGTCTTTCACAGCGAAGCCTATCAAACCCAAGGTGATGATCTCGATTCCCAAGGCGATGTATATGCTCGAAACGTTACCAAAGTTGGTGGCCATATAGGCAAGAACGAATGGACTCATTATCATCCCGGCGCTCCAAGAAGTGGAGAAGTTGCCAAGCACTGCCGCTTGACTTCCGGGACACAATTCAGCTACCATCGCCTCGACTGTTGGATTGAACAGACCAAAGAACAGACCCTCTAGCGCCCTAATCAGTATCAAATGTAGTGGAGCAATGAAGGGCTGCGGGTAGAGCAACAGCAGGCAAATGTACGCGCCAGTCGCAATCATCAGCGACTTCCTTCGTCCAATGCGATCCGAAAGCTTCCCGCCTATGGCAGGGGAGAACATGTACACAATCCCGAAGGAGCCCATCGCCCACCCCATTTCAAACGGTGTGGCCCCCAGTATCCCAGCGTACCATGAAGCGAAGATCTCTGTTATTCCAAGTGAGAACGTTGACAAGAAGGTCGCTGAGTATCCTATTATTCTGACGCGTCTCTTCTGTGGTTCTGAGAGACATTCAGCCTGTGTCCGGCCTTGAGCCTGTGTTCCTGCTGTCATCTGCAATCAGCCCTATTTCAGATTCTTTGCTGTGAAGGGACGTAAGTTGTCTACCGAAGGTGAGGAATCACGTTCTTGGATAGGACCTTCATGGTCTGCTGCAAGTCGACCCCGGGCATTGGAAAGAGAACAGGAGTATTCGCCCCAGCCTCAATGAACTGTCGGAGATACTTGATGCAAGATTCCGTATCGCCGACGACTCCTAGGGTCTGAACCATCTTGTCCGTGATCATATCCTCCACGTCTCTTCCTTCGGTGGCCGCTTTCGTCATGGCTTTTGTGAGATCTGCTGGTACACCAGCATGCTCCATGAGGGGTCCACCAGGTTGAGAGTGTGGCAGATAGAGTTTCATTAGGTTCCGGGCAAGTCTTATCGCTTTGTCAACATCATCATCAATTGCCATGGGAATGTAGGAAACCATCTCGAAGCTATCGAGATTCTTGCCAGCTTTCTTGGCACCCACCTTCACGCGATCCCACGCGAATTTAATATACGATGGGGTGTTGAATATCGATAAGATGGCACCATCACCGATTTCGCCTGCAAGCTCGAGGCCCATCTTACCCTCGAAAGCCAGATAGATTGGAATGGACTTGCGTACCGGATCGAAAATCAGCTTGACATCCTTGGTCTTGAAGAACTCTCCTTCATGCGTCACATTCTGACCAGTCATTATCTTGCGAACGAGTTCGATGCATTCCTTGGTTCTTGACAACGGTTTGTCAACAGCATATCCCATCTGAGACATCCAGTAGGGAACACCAGCGCCCAGACCGAATACTAATCGCTTGTTCGCCATCTCGTCAAGCGCTCCAAATTCCATCGCAATTAGCGCAGGATGACGAGAGTAAGGATTGATCACTCCTAGTCCTATTCTGATACGCTCTGTTGCCATGCTAGCTGCTGCGATGTAGGGTATTCCGCCTCTGAAGAAGTAGTCCTCAGCGAACCATACAGAGCCGAGTCCAGCCTTCTCAGCGCCTTTAGCCAACACGACAGCTTCTTTGACAGGGAACACTCCTGTCATTGCCACACCGAATTCCTTGAACCCTTTCATTCTAACAACACACCAACCGCGAATTGAAGGGTGGATAAATGAGTTACTGAACGACGCACTCAAATGCTTGACTTGTCAATAGAAAAGAAGAGGGAAGAGAATCCCTCTACTTTTTCGGTAGCTTGCCCATCTTACCCAGATAGTCGGCCACGTCCTTAAGCTGGAGCTTCTCAAGCGTCTCTCTATATGGCCAGCTTGTCTTGAGGTCCCACTCATGCAGAGTGTAGTATCTGTCAAGCATGCCATCAAGCTCAGCGCGCGAGTTCATCGCACCCTTTAGAGGACCCGAAGCTGCTCCCTCGTTCATGAGACGCCAAGGCAGATCATCGTGTTGTCGGGTCGCGCCCCTCGTCGTATTGAACGCCTTTTCGAGGTTAACAACCCTGCGACCTGTAAGCATGATGTCTTTCTCAGTCATGGGTATTCCTGTGGCTGCCTCATACAGCCGGGCCATGTTATCCGGGTTCACACCGAATGCCGCCGTCGATGTGAATACACAGAACCCGAGAGCTTCTGTGATTTCATAGCAGTCTTCATGCCAGCGGACAATCTCTGCTCTATAATCGGTGAAGTGAGGAGATGCCCACTTCTTGTCACCCGTCACCTTCTCGATTAATGCTACAGCTTCAGGACTTGATCCGAATTCAGCGAAGGTCTCAGTCATCAAGTGATCATTGCCTCGCGGGTTGACAGCGAACGCAAGGGCGTATGCTTTGGCAGAACGTGTCTCGACATTGGACTGTTCAAGACCCTTCGAATTCATGATGGCCCACTTGTATGAATCCTTGCCGACCCTCTTGGTCGCAATCTTGAGACCATCACCGAGTAGTTCTCCAAGCTTTCCCTTGCGGAATGCGAGAGCCTCAAGCATCTTCAGAAGCTCGGGCAGTTTTCCCCAACCTAGCTCAAGACCGTCGGTATCCGCCTTTGTAAGAACCCCTCGCTCATATGATTCTATGGCCCACTGGCATACCCCCCCAGCCGTAATCGTGTCGAGACCCAAGCGGTTGCAGAGCTCGTTTGCGAGTATCACACCCTCGGTATCGACAATGCAGGGGCCGTTTCCCAGAGCTCCGAAAGTCTCGTACTCTGGACCGCCACTTGCGATTCCGGCATGCGGACCTTTGTCAATGGCCGAATATCGGTGGCAACCTATCGTGCAACCAAAGCACGCAACTCTCCTCTTGAGGTAACCCTTCTCCACAAGCGCCTGACCAGTGATTGGGTATACACTCGGAGTGTAGCCTGTTTGCCAATTCTTGCCAGGAAGAGCATGAAGCTCGTTGACCGCTGCGACAGAAGCCGAGGTCCCAAAATCGTGAAGCCCGATTGACCCACTATCCTTGCGTAGAGAATCTCTCATTTCTTTCGCGATTTCCGCGAACTTCCTGGAATCCTTTACCCTGACTACTTTGGTACCCTTAACAGAAATGGCCTTCAGATTCTTCTTGGCCATTACTGCGGCAGCGCCTCCTCGACCAGCGGCGTGGTAAACAGAGCACTGGATCGAACCAGCTCGCACAAGCCTCTCACCAGCCGGTCCGATGTAGAGACCTCTTGAGTCTTCACCGTGCTTCTTCTTGAGCCAGAGGTCGGTCTGAATCATGTCCTTGCCCCACAAGTCTTTGGCATCAAGGATGTCCACATGATCGTCCTCAATGTAGATGTAGGAAGGTCTGACAGCAGCACCGTGCACTACCAAATGATCATAGCCTGCGAACTTCAGTTCCGCACCCCAATGCCCTCCGGTATTGGTCTTGAGATACATCCCGGTAGTGCATCCAACGGTAGTGACCGATGTTCTACCTGAGGCAGGAGCAGTCGTTCCGGTCATGGCACCAGGCGCATATATGATTACATTCTTTATATCGTCCCAAGTTATCGTCGGGTCCCTGCAATAATCCCACAGAATTCTGGCATTGATTCCTCTGGAACCTACATACAGCTTTCGCCATTCTTCAGGCAAGTCTTGGTTCCAGATTTTGCTTGTGCTCAAGTCCACATGCAGTATCTTACCTTGATGCGCATACATTTCCTACTTAGCCTCCTTTGTAACGTCGCGATACATCGACATTCTAGCTGTTCGCATCTTCTTCTTCTCCTTGAGAGTCTCGTCAGTCAAATTCACCCACTGAAGTGCA
>PRDJ01000005.1 GCA_003345555.1 Candidatus Thorarchaeota archaeon | reverse complement strand
GAGCTCTAGCTCAGTTGTACGCTCTCAGGAACCCGGCAAAGATTAGTGGTCTGGTCTTAGTGGGAACGGGCGCTCGATTAAGAGTAGCGCCCCTGATCTTCGATTTCCTTGACAATGACCCAAATGCATACTTCGACGCGATACCCAAGTTCATGTTCCATGAAAACACTCCGAAGACAATCGTTGATGCTTCGCAGGACGAGGCCAGGAAGTGTCCAACACACATTATACGACGGGATTTTGAGGTCTGCAACTCCTTCGACATGATGGAGGAAGTGGCAAAGATATCGTTGCGCAGCTTGATTCTAGTAGGCGACAGCGACATCATGACACCGGCAAAGTACGCGAACTACCTTCATGAGAAGATCGTTGAATCCGAATTGCGGGTCATACCGCAAGCAGGACATGCACTAATGCTGGAGAAGCCTCTCGAGTTCAATCAGGCGATTCTTGATTGGCTCAGACTGTAGTTGGAAAGTCTCACCGTATTAACCCATGACGCCGCTTTTTGGCCTGAACAGCCGCAACGAGTTTCGTACGATCGAAGTAGACTTCATTACGGGCAATCTTGCCGTCTTTAATCAAGACAATGTCGAGCCCGGTCTCATGAATGACTTCGCCTCCGACGGGGATAGCACACTTCCACTTCAATGCCATTCCTCCTTCTGTCGGAAAGACCTCGATGGGTTCCCAACTCCAATCATGATACACCTCCAGTAAGTTTGTGAAATACGACAGGATTGCCTTCTTCCCGCGAAGCCCTTCCTTGTGTGCGGGATCGGAGTATATCGCATCCTCGGAGTAGAATTCTGACAACTCGACTGGCTTGTTGCCCGTCCAAGTGGCCAGCCATTTCTTAGAGAACTCGAATAGCTCTTGTTTATTCATTCTTCAACCCTCGTCCCAGATGCCAATCGCTTCACCTCTTCTCATAACCCAGACCGGTCACAGTATGCGTTCCAGCATCTTGACAAACTCCGCGGCCTGATCCATCCCCTTCTGCCAGAAATCATCGGCAGTGATGTCGAAGCCTATTTCTTTGCCAAGCTGAAGTGGTGATTTGCTGGACCCTGCGGCGAGAAGAGCCTTGAGCTTCGGAACAAATGCCTTCCCCTGCTCCTTATATAGCCGGTACAGGGCAAAAACGAAAAGCTGGGCAAACACGTAGGGATAATTGTAGAACCGGTAGTTTGCTAGGTAGTAGTGTGGCTTCATCGTCCACTCCCATTTCATTACTTCCAGCCAATCAACAGCCTCACCATAGATTTTGTCTCTTGCAGCCACCCAGTACTTTGAGACAGTCTCACCGTCCAAGAACGTCCCACGTTCAATGGCTTCGTACAGGCTCTTTTCAAAGAACACTCGCGCTGAAACTTGGAAGACGGTCATCCCAAATTCATCCAGTATCTTCGCCAATATCGCTTGCTTCTCAAGTTTGTTCTTCGTCCGGGACAACAGGCGCTCCGCAAGAAGAAGCTCGCCAAATATGGAGCCACATTCCGCTACGCAAGAACCAACTTCGCAGTTGCTGTATTTCTGAGCCCTTGCTGAAAGATGTGCATGGACAGCATGGCCATTTTCATGCGCCAGTGTGAACACATCTCCTAGTCTGTTGTTGAAGCTGAGCAGAATAAAGCCAGTCTTGCCGCCGTAGTAGTCTGTTTCCCATGCACCAGACCTTTTCCCCTGCCTGACCTCTGCATCGACGTGATACTTCTCAAACATCTCTCTAACCCAGTTGCCGATCTGCTCATCAAAAGTCATGTAGGCGGCAATGATCTCTTCTCTGGCATCCGACCATGTGAACTCCTTCCCGGGGACCTTCGGAAGAGGAGCTATGATGTCGTAGTTTCCGAGCTTGGGAAGCCCCATCATCTTCGCTTTCATGGCCAGGTACCTACGATAGAGGACAATGTTGCTCTCGACCGTCTTCATCAACGAGTCGATCGTCTTCTGGCCTACATCGTTGGCCAGTAAGCTCTGAGTCATGTAGGACGGGTACTTTCTGAGCTTGCACACCTCGAGATGGTCCGCACAAATAGAACGAAGTGCACTAGCCCAAATGATATTGTCCTTTCCCAGCTCTTCGTACACGATCTGATTCGCGCGGCGCCTGACATCACGGTCTCCATGTTCGTAAAGACCGATAATCTCACCATAAGGAAGGGACTTCACGCGTCCTTCAAGCTCTATGTCAAACGAACGGGTGGAAAGCCAGTCGCCCTGCAGCTGCTCCCAAGCACGAATCCCATTTGTGTCTTTGACTATGACCAGACTCTCTTGATCCTCAGAAAGCAGGTATGGTTGTCTTGTCAACAGGCACTCCAGTTGGTGCCTGTACTCTGCGAGGAGAGGATCACTTACCAGCGAAGACTTCTCAGCCAAGACCTTGCCGAACTCGACGTCCATGAAGGCAAGCATTTGCCCTTTCTTGGATGAGTTCCTGCGGTAAGAATCATAAAGGGCCTTTGCGGTTGAGCTAGTTGAATCGGCTCCGTAGGATTCTCGGGCATACAAGAAGGCACCCTCTGATTTTAGAGCAAGCTCGTCCTTCTCCTCAATCATCCTAAGCAAATCCTTGGTCTGAAGCTTGGCTATCTTCCCTTGGTATCTCTGACGGTATTTGTCAGCGTCGGTGACCGCGACTTCCATCTCCTTGATTACTGCGGGTGCACTGCTATCTTTGACAAGCTGTGTAAGGTCCCAAACCATTTCCTTCTGAGTCATTCAAATCAACGGGTAGTGCCCGGCCAAACCGCCTTATGAGACCTCCGAACACATCATTGCAGAAAACAAGCTATCATTCCAAGAAGGCGTCCCCATTTATGACGACTGCGCGAAATCACTACATTGAATGCTGCCCCAAGGAGATCGAGATAGGAACCACTCCTCCAAATCAGGACCATATCTGCTGCTGTGTCTCTGGCACCGCCCGGTCAGTCAGTGCCACCTAAGTGAGCCACAAGACATATCTTGTGTTCGAGTTTGCCTTGTGACATTCGGAGGGCACCACTAGTCTGAAGGGATTGGCGACGAGACATGGCAAGGTTCTTTTCGAAGAGAGAGTCGATGAAGCCGCATTCGAGCGGATTCTGTCCGGCCTCAATTTGAAGCCGCCAGTCGTTGTAAAACCGAACTGGGGTACGTCCACAGTTTTCACCGAGGCACAGATACTCGACTGGGTGCTTGACTATGTGGAAGGGAAGGTCGTAGTAACTGAGAGCTATGGTTGGTCAAGAAGCAAAGAGATGCTTGACGGCAAGGGCCTGGGCTCCAAGAACAAAGGTGATCTCCGCGAAAGTGATCGATGGTTCCTTGAATACTCAGGCATTGGGAAGGTCCTCAAGAAGCACAATGTTGAGTTCATCAACATCACAGAAGAAATATGGGGCAAGCGAATAGCCGAACCGAAAGAAATCAAGACTCTTGTCGGGAGAAAGTTCAAGTCACTAGTCACTAGTGACTTCCTCTCAGCGGTGCCCAAACGGCTCTACGACTTGCGCGGAGGAACACTGCTTAGTCTTGCAAAGCTCAGACTACTGCTGGACCCGCCAGCTCCAAGCCTGTCAATCAAGAACCTCTTCGGGATGGTTCCCGGCCCGGGGAGATGGAAATACCACGGAAAGCAGGACTCATTGCTCGCACAGAGCATAGTGGATATCAACAAGGTCTACAGGTCATTGTTCCACGTGAAAGGGATTGTCGAGGGCGTGTATACTGCAGTCAGTCCTGGAAATACCGCACGCGATCAGACAATACACGAAGACTTGGGTTTGGCCTGGGGCTCAGAGAGCACTTTGGATCTCGATGCTTTCGTATCAGTCCTTCTCGAGTCTGACCCCGATGAGATACCCTATCTCAAGTTGGCTGCCGACAACTTTGGTTTTTGGGAGGACCAAACAATTCCGTTGGCAAAGATGAGCGGTATTCGTGTCTTTCCCAAATGGAATAGCCCGAAAGAAAAACAAAGGTGAGCGGGCCGCAACAGATTGGATTCACCCGACCTGATTAGGGCAATCCTCCATAATGCTGATAGTAACTCGGAAGCAGGAGTGCACTGTGTCCGTGTTGCATGAAAGAAATAGAAGGGTCCTAGGCAGCACTGCCTAGAACTCCCTGGGGGACAAAACCCCATGTACTTTACTGCTTGAAAGCGGCTCTTGTGCCGGGCACGAGTAGATATATGACGATAATCAGAGGAAGGACTAAGCTAATCAAATCCCATGAGTACAATGCCCATATGACTTGAATGATATTGATTATCAGTGTCCATATCCAAGCCCAGCCCTTCAGCGTCCAGAGACCATAAAACAGAATGAGCCCTATGATCCCTAGAATCAGCGGGATCGCTGCCATGAATGCGAGTAGTGGAAGCAGCGCGAGGGCTAACATGAGAGCCAAAGCACCAATGTAGATCCAAACTATGGCTCCCAATAGCTGAAGGATTGCCAGTATTGTTATACCAATAGGCCTAGCCATATTGTTTACCTCGCACAACACTCGTTGTGTAACTCTCAACACTAACTAACCTGCATATAAGACAATCTACATTAGGCTCCAAAGAGCGGTTTTCGCACGCTCGTAGCCGGTCCGCCGGAATGCGGCAGTTGGATGCGGATAATCCTGGCGACAGCTTGTGCGCATGGCAGTGCGCTGTAATAATGAATGGTTGATGCGGCCGACAAGGGATTCTCGTGTCAGCATCGAAGCGGCCTAATGGGTCGCCGGCGACGCCGGCCTTTTGTCAAGCCCTCGCGGAGGACCGCGTACATCGACGCTCCTCAACACTGATTAGCGATCCATGCCCACCAGTTTGCCGGTACGGGATCGTTGCAATCATGCCCAAAGCCAGTTAGGTAGTCATTGATTGGGTCGTCTAGCTGCGGGTTCCACGGGTCGGCTGATTTTGTAGAGTAAAGAACTGCGGCCCAACATGCATCGCCTTCTGTGTCAGCACATGCCGCGAACCACACATCTATTATTCTGTGGGCTCCTATCATTGTAATTCCCATAGGAAATATATACGGGAACCCAGTCAGGTGCATACCGAAATCCACTCCTCTTGTTTCAACATTGAGGCTTCCGGTCGCAAACGAACATATCATGTGCACACCTTGGAGAGTCCCACCCCATCTCTCGAACACATCATAACCGCCACCGTCATCCAAGGCTAACGGGCTGCAAGCGTCGAGGACAATCCATTCGAGGTCGCCGTCGCCCCACATGCATTCAGTAGGATACAGCCATGTGTCCGTATGCATGGAACTGAATTCGACACCCCAAGGACACCCGTGGTCTTGATAGTATACGAAGTCCACTGCGTCAACCCAGTTTACATCGTCTCCTCCGATGGACACATACCTGAAGTCCTGTTCCCAAGCGTCATAGTCACCCCAATTGAAGACACAGGTGAAGCCGCCCCAATCGCCCAGCCAGTTGTAGAATCCTCCGCTGTTGATTCCAGAGTTGGGCAGCCCCACGGAAGGTCCGACCCATTCAATGCCAACTTCATTGGCAGAATCGTCTCCAAGGGATCTCACAGTGGAATCAGGGTTGGCTGGATTCGTGCTTGCTGCAAGAGGATTCGCATATGTCAGCGGCAGAAGAGCCAGAAAAGGAAGAAGCATGAGAAGAGGCAGAAACGCCAAGGCCTTACCCCGTCGCCTACGTAACAGAACCGCTGCTGTGAGGAGAACCACGAGACCAACTACTCCTGCAATAGCTAGAGGTGAAGCGGGCGTCGGTGCGGCGACGGTGATAGTAATAGAGTCGCTAGATACGAGACCATTATCGTCCCTCACTACTACTGTAACCGTATGCGGCACGACGGAGTTGTTTCTCTTTGCGGCTGATAGATCCGAAATCGAGAATGACTGAGAGGTGCTAAGAACGCCATCAATATTGGATGTCCAGTTGTAGGTGTAAGGAGTCTGTCCGCCTGAGACAGAGCAGCTGAAGTTTACCGCTTGGCCAGGCACAAACGATGAGCTGTCAGCAGGAGTTAGAATTGAAACAAGAGGTGAGAATGTTGTGGCAGAAAGAGTCAGGGGGGTCTCAAACTCGTTATCGCCCGATTTTCCATTCAGCTCGATGCTATACGCCGGGAACAAGAATTCGTCGTACTGGTCATCGCATCCCGCGTAGTAGCCTAAAGAGTAGTTCTTGACATCGCCCTGCGAGAGACCATATGCATCAAGGAGCGAACCGAGACTGATGACAGGAAGAGTCTTCTCCAGCTGCACCTCTCTCCAATTCCAGTCAAGGCCGACGATTTGTCCTCCGTCGCAGATCGAGATGGATATCTTTGCTCCGGGTCCAGTCACAGGGTAGCCACTTAGCTTGAACTCGTAGTTCACAGTATAATGGAGTATCTTTGAGCGTGTCTCTCCGGTGTCTTGGTTATGACCTGTAGCATTGGTCGATCCGAAGCCCGAGAACTGACCGGATGAAGGCAGAAGACCGAATTGAGCAAGAAAGTTATCCGCGATAATCTTGCAGGAATCCTTCGACGGCAGCTGATTTCCGGACGAGACATTCCAAAGCTTGGAGTAGTCCGCATACCACATAGAGCCGTCTCTTGAGTCCATTTCGAACGTCCTGTTCGCCACAATCACCTCGTACTTTCCGGCAAACTCGTGAACCACATTTTGTAGGCTGAACATCGACATGGCGCGAGAACCAGTGATAGATTCGTTGACAACAGGTGTGATCAGCCTGTAAACGCCCATTTCTGTGGAGGTGAAAATGTATCTCGGTTTCCCATCATCTGGCGTACCCAGGGCTGATTGAACGCCAGGTGCACCCGCAGTAGTAACGAACAGCAGTACTACCAGAAAGACAACAGTCCCCTTCATCGGCACAAACACCAACCTGCATTCTTCTATCAGTTACGATAAAAACACATTTGCACTTATTTCAGAGGAAGCAAATGAGGGTCTCGTCTAGCCCGGAATTGTGATTCTAAGACCATAGAAAAGGGCCGCTGAGCCCTGTGCATCCAAGTCTCAGAAGTGTCGGGCAGCCACCTGGACGGCTTTTGTCAAAACCGAAATCGAGTCACATCACTTGACCTAGGTGAACGAGAAACAGACAGCAATGTCTTTGTAGTTGGTTGCTGCTTCGAACCACTAGAGGGACTCGGCGAATTGGACCTTCCTATGATTATTGTGCACGGGGGCGCTGGTGACTGGAAGCAAGACAAACTTGCCGCTGCTCTGCCAGAGGTGGAAAAAGCGGCAACCATCGGTTTCCAGATCCTCAGGAATGGAGGCTCTTGCCTTGACGCGGCCGAAGCCTGCACTCTTCACATGGAGGAATGCGGGAAGCTGAATGCCGGTGTCGGTGCCCGATCGAATTTGGACGGAGTTCAGGAACTGGATGCCATGATTGTAGACGGTGTCAACCTGAAGTCAGGATCTGTAATGGCAGTCACGGGAGTCCGACATCCCATTTCGCTGGCCAGGTTCGCAATGGAAAAGACCCCCCACTCGCAGTTCGCCGGTGAAGGTGTAAAGAAGCTGTATGAAAGGATGCTCGCTGAGGGATATCGAAAAGAGACGAGCCCCGGAGTAACCTCATCTCCGTTTCATTCTCAGGGCGGTGACACTGTAGGTTGCGTTGCAGTAGATGTGCATGCCCACATCGCAGCAACATCATCCACCGGAGGCATACCAGACAAGATGGCAGGACGTGTGGGTGATTCCCCAATCTTCGGAGCTGGTGCATATGCGGATGATACATGTGGCGCAACCGCCACTGGGTGGGGTGAACACATAATCCGTGTACTTCTGTGCAAGACGGTCGTGTCCTACGTAGATGACGGTCTAGACCCTCAGGCTGCGGCAAGTAGAGGAATAGATCTTCTCAAGTCCAAGACTGGTAGCCAAGCTGGAGTCGTGGTCGCCGACTCAGCCGGCCGATACGGCCTAGCAATGAACACAAAGGCGATGCCCACTGTTGTCATATGCGGGAAAAGCGCCTCTTTCCGGCGGTTTACATCAACTGCCGATTTGCAGGCCTGACGCGAGGCATCTTTTGACGTGCAATCTAGGAACGAGTGGTTCAGGGAATAGCCGAACCACTTGGTTGAGACCTGTCATCGATTACATGAACCAGACATGTGATGTCTGGTACTAGCATCTCGATGACAGATCTTGGATTGACTCTTAACACGAACTCTACTTGACTGCACCCACAATCAGAAGGATCAGTCCCAGTCCAATCAGGCCCAACATGAGCTCCGAGAAGTTGTAACCCGCAAGTGGCAGTGTGTAATAGCCAAGGTAGAAGTATGCGGCGTAGGCTGGATAGCCAATCAAGGGCAGTATGATCGGGATAAACCCGACGATTATCAGGAGCAGTCCCAAGAGAGCAATGCATTTTCCCATTTTGATATCATCTCTGATGGCACTTGATAATTACTACACAGGAGTATATGAATCAACCTCCGTTCAACTCATGCCATCTGGAGGCAACACAGTATTGTCTTTCTGGCATCAGGCCCATTTGCGCTATTCCTGGTCCTATCCATGGCAAATCTCGAGTCCATAGGAAAGAAAGAATAGCCTTTTCTGAGCAGATGGCGAGAACGGCTGTCAGTATGGCTCAACTACCCATATTCGCAGACCATACCTGTTCCTCCGGAAGGATAGCGAAACTCGATTGCATCGGCCTCGCACAAGGCTTAATGAAATCAGCAGACCTTGGAACCCTCATCACCAGGGCATCGACGTCTTGGTTACGTTCTTTCCTCCTTCTTCTCGGACGTATGGGCCACTCTTACCTGAAGCCCAGAGATTGGCGACGTCAGCATCTCCGTTTCTTTGTTTGAGTCTTGACCAATGAAGGGTAACTACGAACTGTCAATTATCGGGATTCTTGCGTCTGTGGTAAATATCAAGCCCAGTTCTTTTAGAGCTCTCTCACATCCTTGTCCGACAAGGTGAGTGCTATGCATATCACATCCGCGAAGGTCTGGCAAGACCCTGATACACTCTGCGGCGTTTGGATTGAAGACCCCGCTTACAGCAAGAGCATCGAGCACTTCCTTAACATCAAGGCTGCACTCTACTACCCCCATCTGTTCCTTGAGTTTCATTATGCTCTCTATGATGATTGGCGAAAGAACATCAATCTCATCTGGAATACCTGCCAAGTATTTCACCGAGTTAAGCAGCGCAGCAGATTCTGAAGTTAGAATCCTTGACCGCTTTCCAGTGAGAATGATAGGAGAGTCTTCAGTAGGATATACCTCGATCGCGGCTCCTGTATGCATCTCCGTTGCTTTAATCTTCGGCTTCTTCGAGCTCTCTTCTAGGGCTTTGTTTGCCTGAATTGCCACAACACGATGGTCTGGCTTGGCTTTCACAAGGTGCATTATTCTGTCCATGCGCTCAAGCGTGTCATGTGTGACGTTGCCCTCAACGAAGTCTCTGTGGTATTGGTAATACCTTCGAACAATCTCGTCAATACTTGCCTGTCGCACGACACTGTCGTCGACTATTCCCTCCTTGGCCATGTTGACCCCTAGGTCTGTAGGACTCTTGATATCTGCCAGTGGATCTCCGACAGGAGTAATCTTCTCAATGATCTTTTTTATTATTGAGAAGTTCTCTACGTCTCTATTGTAGTTTGTCGCATCAATGCCATAGGCCGCCTTATGAAAGGGGTCTACGCAATTGTAGTCACCGATATCAGCTGTCGCGGCTTCGTATGCAATGTTCACGGGATGGTTCATAGACAAGTTCCATATTGGGAAAGTCTCAAACTTCGCAAGATTGCTCGTTATGCCGAGCTTTCTGTCGTGATAGATCTGGCCCATAGCAAAGCTCATCTTTCCGCTTCCGGGTCCCGGTGCAGTGATAATGACGATCTTCTTAGTAGTTTCTACATAGTTCAGTTTGCCGTAACCCTCGTCACTAACCACCTTGTCAGGGTCTGTGTGATAGTCAGGTATCTCAGAATTGGTGATTACCCTGATGCCTCTATTCGCAAGACGTTGTCTGAACTTATCAGATGTCTGCTCTCCACTGTATCTGCTTATAATGACAGCAGACACATCCAGTTCCAACTGCTTCAGATCGCTTATGTCCTTGAGGATTTGGTCTTCATACGTCAGACCGAAATCGCGCCGTATTTTTCGTCGTTCAATGTCCTTTGCACTGATGCAGTGAATGATCTCGATATCGTTGCCCAGCTTCTTGAGCATCTGGACCTTTGTATCGAGGGCATAGCCGGGGAGAACTCTTGATGCATGGTGATCATATCTAAGCTTTCCTCCAAACTCAAGGTAGAGCTTATCGAATCTGTTCACCCGGTCCATGATCCGCTTTATCTGAGCAGAGAGATATCGTGAAGTGTCAAAGCCCTTCTTCCTAATCATGGGTATCACTCAGAGGAGTTGCCAAAGTATTGAAAATCATGACAATGTTCCGACCCCTATCACTCCCTCTAATAAACCTTCAAAAGATGAATCTCGAAAATGGTATGATCAGGATTGGAGGATGAGACTGACACCGAGGGAGATTCAAGCAATCTCACTCATCGTGAACCGCGAAACCGTGTTCACGAATACTCTAGTCGAAAGCTGATAAGTGTCGCTACAATCCTGTCATGGCTATCCACGCTCATACACGACGCCTTTTCCACCTGAAGGATAGTGAAAGTCGATGGCGTCTGCTTCGCATACTTGATAGCACGCCCCGCACTCCAGACATCTCGACTTGTAATCATTGGCGAGAAATACCTTGTTGCCCCTCTTTCTCCAGAGATTCATAGTGCACACAACAAGGCATCGCCCACACTGATTGCACTTTGCCGAGTCAAGCTGAATGAAATCGACGGACCCTGGAATTCTCGTCACTAGCGCATCAATATCTGGTTTCAAGAAGATCCCTCCTTCTCCTCAAATGCAGATGCCACTGCTTCCTGAAGCTCAGGCATTGATGCCATCAGTTTCTCAGGACTCGTGAGGAGTTCCATCTTGTCTCCCAATATAGCCTGCAAGAGCGGCATGACCTCCTTCACTAGAAACGGGACTGCCTGCGGCAGGTACGACTTGACCTGTCTCATCACCTGCCTGACTCGTACGGCGTGAGGCTGGGACCAATCGAGTATGCCGCCTAGAATCTCCATAATCATCGGAACGAACCATGTCATTGTCTCCTTGGGACTGAAAGGTAGGGCCCTCCAGATGTGGGCCAGTTCCGGACCGGTCTTGAACTCTTCTCCGACACTTGTCTGCTGCCATTTCCTATCGTAAAGATCCAAGAACTCCTTAGATCTGTCGCCCGCCGATATAGCCTCTGCAGCGGTTTCAGCTGCTGCTCTCCCGGTCATCATAGCCGGATAGATACCCTCAGCCTCAAGAGGACATGGGACGCCAGCAGCGTCGCCCACCAGAATGACATTGTCTGCATGTGTGTCTGTCGGGGTACCTTGCCATGGGAGCAGGTGAACATGATACTCCCGGGGGCGAGCGTCAAGAATCCTGACAAGCCTCTTGAAGTATTCAAGATTGACAACCTGGTTGAGGTAAGAAAGCGGGTTCTTGTCCCACCATGTCATCCAATTGCCGAGACCAATATGAAACCCGTCATGGAAGAACACATGATACGCAGCTGGAAACAGTGCAGACCACCAGACAGCGAGTGTTTCGTCGCCCATGATATCGTCAATCTTCCGGGGATCAACTGCATAGTCGTACTGCGGTATGAGTGTGACGTGGTCTTGTCCCCATCTCTTCCTAAGGCCGCATTCCCGGGCAACCATGGAGACAACGCCATCAGCACCTATAACCAAACCCCGATACTTCTCACCGTGTTCGTCAATGACACCAGTTACTCGGCCGTCTTCCCGCATGAGTCCCGTTACCAGCGTGGAGGTCTTTAGTTCTGCACCGGCATTCGTCGCATATGTGGCCAGCCACGGGTCGAAGTCGCTCCTGTAGACATTCATTGTTATGAAGCTCTTTGCTGGTTCGTAGGACACCGATTCTGTTGGTCGGGCCATAACATAGCCAGCCACGACACCTTGCTTATTTACGAAGTAACTCCTAGATGCGGCTCCAGCCCTCATTGACGGGCAGGAGTCTGGCGTCAGTTCAGTCATGAATCGAAAATCCTGCCACATCCTTGGCCCAAGTCCACAACCGGATGAGTTCTTCTCTCCGGGCTTTCGTCCTCTCTCAAAAAACACCGTCTTCAAGCCGCGACTGGCAGCTTCCATGGCGGCAATCGAACCGCCCGGGCCGGCACCGACGACTATAATATCATAGTCTTTCATTGTTCGTCACCTGGCTGTCTGTTCTCTTGCTCCATTCTCCCAAATCGAATAGGGAGCCAAACAGCATTGCCTTTTATAAGTAGTAAGGGTGAATCTGTAATTGTATCGTAGTGGGGAGAACGTGAAAAGGGTGAACTCGTTCGTACCCATGGACGGACGCCAGCCAGCTGTCTTACACCGCGCGCGATGCTGGCTAATGTTACGAAGTCCATAGGAGTCTGATTCGACCTTGCCTACCTCAGGGAAAGCAGATGAAGCACAGCCAAGACCCAAAAGCAGCGCTACGCCCATTGAGTCGGAAGAAATCAGCCTGATTGAATACCGATGTCAAAGCTGCAATGCGGCGTATCCGTTGGGTGCCGACGATGTTATCGCTACATGTCCGTACTGCGGATACACGTTTGAGGTTGATACTGGAAAGACACTGAAGCATTCTATGATTCCGAACAGACTCGCCGTCCAAGAAGCTAGCGAAGTTGTTCGCAATTGGATTGCATCCGTCGCGGCCAGGTCTGTTGGGTCACATGTTGCCAAGGCGGTGGACATTGAGACTCCCATGCTGCAATGGCTACCGATGATACGGGTTGACGCTGACTGCAGGACACACTACTCGGGCGGCAAGAAGACCCAGACTGGAGTAGCCTCAGCCTATTGGACCAAGATCGAGAATGAGACGACCAGTCACGAACCGATTTGGGTGCTCGCACGACGCCACGCATCCGACTTCGGCGTTGAAGAGTTCGTCGACTCCATCGGAGATGCTGAGTCCGTTACCTTCGACATCAAAGCCATTCAGTCAGCGCTGTTACTGAACTCTGAACTCGAAGAGACCGATGCTCAACCAAGAGCTCGGGTCAACAAGGTTCTGAAGGACCGCAACACGCTTCTTAGGACAATGACCAGTCTTTTCGACTATCAGCTTGAGATGAATTTCAAGTCCTGTAGCTACATTCATGCGCCTTATTGGTTGGTTCCGTACACTTATCACAATGGAACATTCCGAGTAGCGCTATCGGGTGTGACGGGCCAGGTGCTTTGTGCCGAGGTGCCAGTCACAAAACGTTACAAGGCCAGCCAATGGTTGAAGAGCCTCGGTCTGCTGATCTCGTCTGCACTTCTCTTCCTATCGCTTCCTATCGCCACTTTCTTCATTTTGCAGTTTGCGTCAGGAAGCTCAGGAGAAGCGATTCTCTTGCCCCTGATCATTCTGTTCGGCGCAGCGGTCCTGTGGGCAGAGTCAGTAAAGACCCTAGGCAGAGTGCTAAGGTACCAGATTACCATGACGGCGGATGGTAAGAGCCGTGAGAAGGGAGACTCTCTGAAGGAGAGTCTCAAGATAATCGCGGAGGTATCCTCATGAAACAAGTAATCTGCCCTCACTGCAAAGGCAAGGTCGAGGTGCCTGAGCTCAGCAATACGGTCGTTTGCCCATATTGCAGCACGACAATACAAATCCCTACAGGAGAGATTTCGAAGGAGCATTATATCATGCGCACCCAGTTCACATTGCAACAGTCAAGAGACAGGCTGTTCAGCTGGGTGGTAAAGCAGTTGGGTGCTCCTAAGGGCCTTGACCAGAAAGCCAACATTAGGGATCACAGACTGGTCTACTGGCCCTTCTGGGTCGTGGGAATCAAGGCGTCGTCGGATTACGCCGGCAATCAGTGGAAACCGGACTTCTCGGGAAGTCATTCTGAAAAAACGTCCAGAACGAAGATCTTCTTAAAATCAGGCCACATCGACACTCACAGGGATGTATTCGTACCGGCTCATCCAGGCATACCCAAGCACTTGCGTAGATTTGTCATTCCGACTAGAAGAAAGGAGTTTTTCAAACGGGAACTCGTGCTTGATTCCGGCGGATTCCAAGAAGCAGTACACGTCGACCGGGACAAGGCAGTCGAACTCGCGAAAGGTGAAGTGAAAGAAGCTCTTCTCAAAGAAGCTCTGAAGGATGTAGGAGTAGTCAACAGGATAGATTACGATGTCAACGTATCAGCGGTCTTTCTGGTCCATGTTCCGGTATGGCACCTGAGGTACAGCTACTCTTTCAAGAGTTACGAGGCGCTAGTCGACGCGGCTTCCGGGCGCGTAATCTTCTCTCGGTTTCCGATGAAACTCGCATACAGGGCAAGTCTCATCATGAACGGTGTTGTCCAGCTCGTTGTAGGCGGAGGTATCGGCCTTGCCGTGCTACTCGTGGGGCTTTTCGTATTACCCGCATCAATATACGCGGTCGCAGTAGACCTCTTCGGACTCGCCCTTGGGTTAGGAATGCTAGCCTTCGCAATGCGGTACTTCATCACTGCCTTCTCGCTCAAATCGGGTGTAGAGACGGCAGGGTAGAGACCCAAGAGTTCACGAAGTGGGACGAACCTTTGAGTACGTCACGTCTTCGCTTCCTCTTCGTCCTCTTCCCACCCGAATTCGATCGCGTGTTCACGCGACACGCTAACCGAGTGAATACCCTTCTGCCCAGTATATACATGCAATACCTGGGCCTTCTTGTCGTACTCGTGCCTTCCTTCGGAGAGCCTGATGGTGAAACCCTCCGGGTACTGCACATCCGGCAGATAGATGGTGGTGCCGTCGGAAACGCTCGGATCAGCATCGAAATCAAACACGAACGACCCAGTCCTCATGTCGAATTTCATCCGTGTGGGGGTGCCCGCAACGGTGATGAAGTGAGGACGACAGAATCCGCGAATCGCCCTTCCTCCGCTGTTGATATCATCGGGCTCTTTCAGTTGGTCCACACTGAATATCGAGAAGTCCTCAAGGTTCCATTGATCGCCCCACTCGTTTGTATTGTCGGAAGTGTAGTCCCATTGCGTACTATTCAGCAGACTTGCATCGAGAGCGTTATAGTACTTCGAAAGAGCTCTCTCGTGAGTCTTCCAAGCTTCAAGGGGATCTGTCTTCAGTTTCCCATATGCACTCTTCTGGTCAAGGTCGTAGCAGAGACCAAACTCACCTATGAGAGTCGGAACGCCTCTGGACACCTGAGCGGTACCCTCGCCAATCCCCTTCAGCTGCCTCACGAACATCTGTGCAACGTTGCCAGGTCCGATTACAGTGGTTCCTTTCGCGATATCATAGCTTGCCTTTTCCATGAATCTCTTTGTCCCGATTGTACCTACATCATACCAGTGGGCGGCATGAACGGAGTTCGGAGGCACGTCTATCCGAAGAGGTTGGCCCATGATGGTCTTCTCCGTAGAGCCTTCGTAGAAAACAATAGCATGAGGCATCACGGTCCTGATCTCCTTTGCTACACGATTGACGAAGGGTGAAAGGTAGTCTCTTACAAAGTCGACCTCCACACCCCGCCTCTTCATGAAGTGGTCGTTGTTAAGGATCCGTGGCTGGTCTCTCTCAAGGTCCCAAATGCGCTCAGTCCGCCAGATGTCCGGGCATCCTTTGAGCCATACGGAGACTCTCGCCGCATTCATGATGTCCTTGCGGGTTTCCTTCACTCCGAAGCGCTTGATCTCTCTATAGCCTACTGTCCGTGGGAACCCGGATGCGGTTGCCATCGCATCCATTGGTGTGAAACCGTAGCCAATCACGGTACTCAAGTCAACGTTCGACCCGTCAACCTTGGCCCCAATCCAACCTTGGTCCGGTTCATTCAGCGTATCAAAGCCCAAGACATAATCCATGTCCTTGGCAAATGCAGCTACCTGCTTCAGAGCGTTGAAGTAGTGTTCTTGCAGATAGTCCTGTACGTTTTGCCCCTCAACCAAGCAGGAGGGTGCAAAGTCCTTACCTCCGAAGAAAAGCGTCCACATATTTGCAGCGGCAAAACGGGTCTTGTTCTGCGGCCAGCTCATCGGTGGGTATGCCTTGGGGTCGTTGGGATTGTAGCGGCGCTGCATCAAGAATGCCGCCTCGGAGGCATCGAACTTCGTGAGGTCAAGACCAACCTTCTCGAGAGTCCAACCGGGAGCCCCGTCTCCGCCACACATTCGACTCCATACGTCTTGATGAGGATCAATGAAGGCATGCAGCTTGAACTCTTCTGCAATCTTCAAGATTTCCTGCAAATACTCGAGGTACTCCTTATCATAATCCCCAGGGCCCCTGTGCTCGATTGCCTCCCAAGTCACGAGAAAACGAAGGCAGTTGAAACCCCAATGCTTGATTCTCCTAAGATGACTCTCGGCCTCGGAGAGTGGGAAAGGCCGGCCGATGTAGGACACGTCTCTGTGGTCACGAAAATCTGTTTTGATGTGGGTCGCACCATTCGGTCTTGCAGGTACTTTCGAGCTTCCTCCAACGTTTACTCCTCGAAGGAGCACTCTGCGTCCTTTCTCATCCACGAACCAACCGTTCGATACTGTAAGACGTGAAGTCATTATCAGAGAAGACCTCCTTGCTCACTATGTCCAATGCATCGCATCGTAGTTTCTTTGAATGGCTCTGTCTAGACCATCAAGAATGCTCTTCGTGCCCTTGGTCTTTGCGATTGTTGCTAGTTCGCTCATTGACGCGGGAGCTCCTTTCTTTGCGGACAAATACGATAGCAGCGTTACTGCAATAGCTTGCTTGGCTTGCTCAGGAGTGAACTCCGGGTGCTGGTCCTTCAGTATGCAGTCTGCAAAATGGGCATCTTCTTCCCTTGCTGATATGAGGTAATACTTGGGATAAACACCATGTTCGACTTTCGGTGAGTAGAATTCTCCCTTCACTTGCGCCTTGTCATGCGACGAGAATATGCTTACTGGATTCTCCCAGGCATGATCCTCCAGAATCGTCCCCTTCGTTCCATGCAGTTCCATCCTGTTGGTCAATGGATGAACCGTAACCGATGAGACATCAACAGTGATCATCGCACCGCTCTTGTATCGAAGCAATACTATGGCAGAGTCCTCGGCCTTGTTCGGAGGAGAATTGAGTGCTTTTCCCAACCAACACTGAGCCTTATCGACCTCACCGAGCATCCAGTTAAGAGTGGCAAACTTATGGCAGCCCTGATCGGCAACGACGCCTCCGCCACCCTTGTCGAATGTAAACTGCCAATTGTCAGCGTCGAGAAAAACGCGAGATGGTACGAAGGCACCCTCATATGCCCGCCCCAGGAAGATGTCTCCGATTAGTCCTTCTTCGATGACCTGCTTTACAAGCTTATGTGCAGGAAGGAAACGGTGATTCTCTGCAATCATGAACTTTACTGATGCCTTCTTTGCCGCGGCAATCATTTCATCACATTCTTCCAAGGTTGTCGCCATTGGTTTTTCACAGAGGATGTGCTTTCCTGCCTCAGCAATTCTCTTTGCCAAGCTTGCGTGCAGGTAGTGAGGAACAGCCAACAAGACAGCATCAATATCGCTCGCAAGGAACTTGCCAAGCTCAGCGTAGGGAGTCAGTTTGTGCAGTCTTGAGAACCGGGCCAAGACTTTGTCATTGATGTCATGAGCGGCCACGTATCTGACAGATGAGTCAGGATTGTCCTTGGAGGACATGACATGGAAGCCGCCCGCGTCTCCGCAGCCAATGAGACCGAACTTGACTTGGGCCATGAGGAGACTTCGATGCAGACTCCAGAATAAAGGTTGTCACTCCATCACGTTACACTCGGGAACCGCGACTGGCCTTTCGCGTCTGTTCAAGGATAGCTTGCGGATACTTCGCTTGGAAGAACGGGAGACCCGAATAGAAGTGAGTGAACGTTGAGGCCAGGGGACCAGCCTTGTTTTTCTCTCTGCTGTCATCTCCGAAATAGACCCTGCGATACGCCTCTGCGTACCTCGTGCCCCTAACCTTGAACCCTGAAAGAATAGCAAAGGGTCGGACTAAGTGCTTCATTCGCTTCAATAGCCATAATTGGGTTCTGTGACATTCGATTAGTCGCTCCGTGATACGAAACCCTTCAGCTGGGAAAGGAAAGAAGACATTGGGAGCAAGTGTGTTATAGAAATACAGCGCGGGACTAAAGTCAATCAGCCCATGGTGAATAACGTAGAAAACGGCGCGCCCAGTATTGACATGGTCCTTGTGATAGTACCAAGTGTAAAGCCCTTCAGGGGCGACGATTACATCAGGTCTGTGCTGATTCAGGTACTTTGCGATTCTCCCAACGAATCCACTGCTGAATGGAACTAGACCGTCCACATAGCCCAAGAAGTCAACATGATCAGGTTGGATCGCATGTATTCGCGCGGCTGCATAGAGCTCCCTAGTCCTGACCCCCGCCAAGATGTCGCCTTTGAATCTGTCATACTTGAAGCCCGGCAGCCCGAACTCTCCCTTTGTCACGGAGGCTATCCGGATGTCGTGCTCTTTTGCGCTGATGATGCCAAGATAGTGCAAGAGTTGAGAACAGTTCAGCTCCAAATCATCGGGGTGCGCTTGGAAGAATATGTACCGTTTCATTGTCTTGCGACCAAGGCATGTTTAAATCCCGCCCATATAGGTTCTGTCTGAACCCATCGAAGGCGCGGACCAATGTCTTACCTGCTTGGAGTCACGCTTGCCGTGTCATCCGGAATCGCAAACAATGTCGGCACACTAGTACAGAAGAAAGTCGTAAACGGAGTTCCTCCAGAAGCAAGGGATCAGAGATTCATGAGGACCCTGGTAAAGAATCCTATGTGGATTTTTGGCCTTGTTCTTCAGCTCGCGCTGGGTACCGTGTTCTTTATGCTAGCGACAAACCTCATTGGCCCTGCGCTCGTGCCTGGCTTGATGGCCGCAGGTCTCGTCGTTCTGGCCGTCGGGTCAATAAAGCTAATACATGAATCGATTAGAGCGGCAGAAGCAGCCGGCATAGCACTCATGATCGTGGCCATTGTCCTAATTGGAGCCAGTTCCTTAGTCATTCCAGCTTCAGAATACGATTTTCTTGAGTCGGGGTTCCTATTGCGAATATCGATCTTCACGACGGTTCTCTTCGCAATCATGGTTATGCTCATAGCAACCGAACGTCACTCAGTCAGACTCAAAGCCATTTCATTAGCATTGGCATCAGGTGTGATGTTTGCACTCTCGAACTATTGGATCAGTCCTTTGATGGGAACGATAGATCACGTGCTCACTGGGACCTTCGTCTTGCCAGAGCTCGTGCTCTTCTCATTTGCAGCACTGACCTTGGTCCTGACGAACGTATTTGGGATAAGCACCCTTCAGACTGCATTCAGGTCAGGCCAGGCCAGTATCTTGGTTCCGATTCAGCAGGTACCTATTCAGGTGGTCCCTGCCCTCGTCTATCTCTTCGTGTTTGCTCGTGCTCCTCCGGATCAGTTTTCTTTCGCGCTTCTACTCGCAGGAATAGCCGCAGTTGTTGCGAGCTCATTCCTTCTCGGGAGACGGCAAGTCATGGTGGAATCTGTGAGGCAGGAGTCGCACAATGAAACCAAGGACTGAGAACATGCAGACCAGGGAATTATCCGCCTCAGGTTAAGTCTAAATACTCGCCTGCGGGATTCGGACGCTCAACGTGACAAAGAAGGTTCTTTCAATTGGCTACAAAAAAGGATGTTAGGGACGCACTGCAAAAGTGGATTCAGCTGCTTGACAAGAACCCCGATGTGTCGGGGCAGTTCGTGGGGTACAAGAAGATATTCCTGCTGACGTTTACGGATCTCAAATATCCTGTTCAGATGGTATTTGACGGCTCAGGCAAAGCGAAACTAGTGGACGGCGCCGTCGCGAACCCGGACATGAGCTTGGCAGTAGATTCCGGCCTCTTCCTGAAGATATCCAACGGCGAAATGGACCCGATGGAGGCTTTCATGGGCGGCCAGCTCAAGCCCAAGGGCAATATGGCCGATTTGCAGAAGATGGAAGTATTCATGGATCTGTTCGAGCAGTAGAAACCCGCCGAGTGACTGTCCTTTGAGAGGGAGATAGTGCCTATGGAGCCAATAGGTTATGACAAGAAAAGAGCGTCCCAGATTCTCGAACAGTCAGGAATAGATATCCTGGTTGCATCGACCGACGCGAATGTCTTCTACACTACAGGGCTGCCTGTCGTTCACGTTGCAGAAAACCCCATCCTCTGGGTTCTGAAGAATCAGTTCCCCTACATATCCCTCGTTCG
>PRDJ01000004.1 GCA_003345555.1 Candidatus Thorarchaeota archaeon | reverse complement strand
TCACAGAGGTCGTGGCGACGATCACGGTGACCGACTCCCTGTCAGGAATCACCATGGCATGGTTCTACATGTGGGACTCGTATTCTTCCTGGCACTACCTCGAGAGGGTTTATGATACTGGCAACGAAGCTATCTTCACGGTCACTGTTCCGGTGGACAGTTGGGAGATTCGGGTAGCAGTTTTTGCCTTTGATGTTGCACATGAGCGTCGTGAAGACGGTGCCATGAAGATAGACAAGATGGCACCTGACACCTCGATTGCGCTGGGAGGGAGCGCGGAGAGTGGCTGGTACTACACGGATGTCCCGGTGACCCTGAGTGCCACTGATGTTCTCTCTGGAGTGGCTACGACATACTACAGCCTTGATAGCGGGACATGGACAAGATATCAAGGCCCATTCACTGTATCGGGAGATGGTGAACACACAGTCAGCTACTACTCCACAGACCAGGCCGGCAATCTGGAGGCAGCAGAATCACAGTCCTTCAGGATAGACAAGACGGCGCCTGCGATAGTCATCAGTCTTGATGGAACGATGGGTGACAATGGTTGGTACGTCACAGAGGTCGTGGCGACGATCACGGTGACCGACTCCCTGTCAGGAATCACCATGGCATGGTTCTACATGTGGGACTCGTATTCTTCCTGGCACTACTTCGACAGGGTTGATGGTGCTGGCAACGAAATTACCTTCACGGTCACTGTTCCGGTGGACAGTAGCGAGATTCGGGTAGCAGTTTTTGCCTTTGATGTTGCACATGAGCGTCGTGAAGACGGTGCCATGAAGATAGACAAGATGGCGCCGAGAATCGAAAGCGCCGCTGACAGACCACCCGACGTAGGTGATTGGTACGTTTCTCCTGTCATTATGACTCTGCTACCGTGCGATGATATCTCGGGTGTTGCAGAGACCTTGTATAGTCTGGATGGTGCGAATTGGATTCGCTATTCAGGACCTTTCACTATCTCAACTCAGGGTGAGAATAAAGTCTACTATTCCTCTACTGACCATGCAGGCAATGTGCAAACTCTATTCGAGGTTGTCAAGATCGATGACGATATCACAGGACCGACGATAACGATAATCTATACAGGTGATGCTACCGATGGGAGTCCAGGCATCTGGACAGTCTCACTAGTTGATCCTGAGAGTGGAATTGGCACTATTATCGTGAAAGTTGATGGAAATCTGGTAGGCACCTTAGCAGGTGAATACGCGGTACCTAACTCCTTGGGGGCGCATGAAATCAACGTGACCGCAACTAATGCCGATTTGGACTGGGGGCCGCTGGATCAAGATAGCTCCACAGCAGAAGACACAGTGACAATCGTGGACGATGATACTAGTCCACCAGTTGTCACCATAACCACAGCCGTCCCATTTGATCCATTGGTTCCGTTCGAAGAGGTCTATGGAAACTGGCCCAATCCTACGACTCAGACCTTCACAATACCAAACATGCCCTACTCCTCGTGCACAATGGAGATCACAGCCCATTGTTCATCGAGGGACTGGGCAGGGATACGCGCGATCATGTTCAGACTGGATGGTATTGGAGGCTGGATTGGGACTTATACTATCGCGCCTAATGAGGTTAGGGGAAACGTAATATCTCCCGGACAGACATTGACCTTCATCTATGATATGAGTCATGTGATGTTCGCCGACTCTCCAACAGGATACCGCTATGTGAGCTTTATTCCCGTGAGTCTGTGGGACACTCTGGGATTTCTCAGTCCTGGTGTTCACACCCTTGAAGCATGGGTGAGTTCACAGGAAGATGGAGCCCCCAGTTCTTGGGTGACCGTCAAGCTTTACTTCACTGGCATAGCAACGTATGAAAATCCGGGTCACTGGACGGTTTCTGCAGAAGATCCTGAGAGCGGAGTCGACTCCATCGTGGTGGAGATTGACGGAGTTTTTGCAGGATCTTCAGCTGGCGATTATCCCGTTCCTAGTGCAGTGGGCACACACACTATTAGTGTGACTGCTTACAATGCTGACTTGGACAGAGGACTCTTGGATCAGGAGTGGAGTACTGCATCTTCTACTGCTACGGTCACTGACGTGGTTGCTCCGACGACAACCCTTCTCGTAGGCACTCCATTTGTAGATTCATACATCACTTCAGCTACCAGTCTAGAGTTGAGTCCAGACGATGGTCTTGGAATCGGCGTTGACTATACGCGCTACAGGGTCAACGATGGACCATGGCTGACGTATGAAGGTCCGTTCTTCCTGATAGGAGAAGACGGCGATTATACCATCTACTACTTCGCTGTGGATCTCTATGGAAACACAGAACTTGAGAAATCCATGACCTTCACTCTAGACAACTCGCCACCTGTGACCACGCTTCATGTGGGAACACCAGTAGCGGGCGACTGCGTCACATCAAATACTCCTCTAGATCTTTCAGCTGATGATGGCACCGGTGTTGGTATTGCGAGTATTCACTACAAGGTCAACGATGGTCAATGGCAGACCCGTATGGGCTCGTTCTTTTTGGAGGGCGCTGACGGCGAATACACTGTCTACTACTATGCTGTGGATTCCTTCGGTAATACCGAAACAGAACTCTCTACTACACTCATTCTAGACAACTCGCCGCCTACAACTACTATCCATATAGGCACGCCGGAACACAACTCGTATGTCACCAGCGACACTCATCTCGGACTGGACGCAATAGACACTGGCTCGGATGTGTATGCAACTTACTACCGAATCAACTACGATCAATGGATCCTCTATAGCGGCGAGTTCATGCTAGTTGGGATCGACGGAACCTATTGTGTCGAATACTACTCCGTGGACATGCTCGGTAATACTGAGGACATCTACGAAGCGGCCTATGAACTCGACAACACGGCGCCAGTATCGCACAAAGAACTGTCTGGTAGCCTTGGAAATGATAATTGGTACGTTTCCAGCGTATTTGTGACCATGACGTTCGACGATGGAGCTGGAACCGGAGTCGCATCGGTCTATTACATACTCGACTCAGGTGCTGTCACGCTGTACACGGGCATGTTCGAAGAATCGGGGAATGGGTACCACAGTATTGAGTTCTGGTCAGTTGACAACCTCGGCAACATTGAGCTGCCTCACAACACCGCTTCATTCAAGATTGACACAGAAGACCCGGTCACCACACCCTCCTTGGAACCAGCGATTCCTGATGGAAACAACGACTGGTATGTATCGCCAGTCGAGCTTGGTCTGACACCTATTGATGTCACATCTGGCGTCCTCGAGACTTACTACAGGGTGAATAGCGGACCGAGTGTACTCTACACTGGTTCAGTCCTGTTCTATATCGACGGCACATACACAGTGGAGTACTGGTCCATTGACAACGCCGGAAAAGTCGAGACGGAAAGCCCAATGTACTTCCAGATTGACCAGACTGCGCCTGAAACGACACATGAAATTCTACCTCCATTCTCTGAGTCAGGTGATACGTACACCTATGTTTCTACTACAACCGATTTCGTTCTCTACCCCACAGATAATCTCGCTGGGGTCCATGAAACAGAGTATCGTTTAGATTCCGGAAAATGGATTACTTACGCGGGACCGTTCAATGTGCTGGAGATAGGCGAGCATACTGTCTACTACAAGAGTACTGACATGGCAGGAAACGTAGAGTCTGAACACTCCTTTGACATTGTTGTGAACGCCTCCGAGCTCGTCTATATTGACGAATTTACAGGTAACTACTCTGACCCTTCATACCTGGCAGCCAGACTGATTGACGTTGCTACACAACTACCGATAGAAGGCAAAACGATATTCTTCTCTGTAGGCAGCCAGACTGCTTCGACGACCACGAATTCAGATGGCATTGCCAACGTCACTGTCATACTGAATCAGCCAGCTGGGTCATACGTGGTTTCTGCTTGGTTTGTGGAGGACGGGGAATACCTTGCGTCATCCGATGCCCATGATTTCATAATCGAGAAGGAATACGCCCTTGTAAACTATACTGGTTCTACAGTCATACCATTGTCAGCTGATACGATAACTCTACGAGCGACGGTCTTTGATGATGATGACGGTTATTGGGGTGACCCTACCAAGATATGGGTGACCTTCAGAATCTACACCGTGCCACTTGATCCACTTAATCCATTCGTAACCTATGGCCCTTACGCAATTTCGGGGACAGAGGTTGACGGAGTGGGCGTCTTCATAATTGAGGTACCGAACCTGCCCGAAAACGGTTACCTGATCCGAGTCAGCTTCGACTGTGAGGCTAACAGCTACTATCAGGGTCCGAGCTCGGATTTCGTCAACATAGTTGTCTATGAACCCACGGGTGACTTCGCGACTGGCGGGGGATGGATCTGGGACTCAAGCGGGCAGAAGGCCAACTTCGGCTTCAACGTGAAATACAAGAGTAACGGTCTTCCGAAGGGACAGGCAATCTATGTCTACCGAGTCGGCGATTGGCAATTCATAGTCAAGAGCACTGCCTGGATTGGCATGGCCATCGTGGATAACCACTCCTTCTTTGAGGCAAAGTGCGTCGTACAGCAATACAACTCGGTGACTGGTGAGCTGCTATGGTCTGAAGGTAACTACAACCTCCGGATTGATGTCTGGGATAACGCCGAAGAAGGATTGGGAGATGTCTTCCAGATACGTGTCTACGACAAGAACGGTGTCCTTTGGCATGAGGCGGGCTTTGGCCCATACGGTTTCCTGCAAGGAGGAAACATAGTGATTCATATCGACAAGAAGGAGTAGCACGATTCGGAGAAGCATCCTGGCAAATGTAACTCGCAACTACCGGAATGAGTGAGACTCCCACCAAAACAGGTTTGAGCCGCAGGAACATCCATCAAAGTGATACTCTCGATATTGTCCAGAAGATGGATCAACGCACCTGTCCAGAACATTGCCGAATGTATCCACCATCTCAAGTCTAGACCTCTAATGTAGATGAATGATGTCCGTGCTGCTTAATCCAGAACTCACGAGTGACTGACTTCACCGCCTCAGCTTCTCGAGTTCCTCGAAGAAAGACTTCGTCAGGAACGCCCTGTACTTGAAGCCGCCCATTCCCGATTTCTTCATGAGTTTGGTCACTGGACCGAGGAGTTGCTCCTTCGTCATGACAGTTATGCCCGAAATCTCGTGAGAGTCGATGGGCTTCATCTCGCCGCCCGCTATGTCTGCGAGGAAGACCAGTGACCGCCATGGAATCGTCTCTTTCCCGCAGTTGACCGTGAGAGACAAATCCAGCACGAACCTGATGAGACGTATCTCTAGACCCGTCTCCTCATGCATCTCGCGACTCGCTCCGTCTTCTATGGTCTCGCCCGGGTGTGCTCCGCCCGAAGGAGCTCTGAAGATGCCGGTATCTGAGTAGGCGGGCTTCTGGATTACGACATATCCTCCGCCGCTCTTGATGAAACAGGTGATGTCATGATTGCGGCCTTTTGATGTACTTTCTCTGATCAACTCACATTCAGGCTCAAGGAAGTCGGCCTCAAACTTGAGCCTTCTCGGTCGCCCGTATTTCTTTACGAGGGCATCCACCTCGCCGGCACTGATATCGGAAGGGGTAATCACGCTATTCCGGAGGAAAACATCAACCAAAAAGACCTGCCGGACAAGCACGCGCGGCTCTTGCCTTGATGACCGTAATTCAACAGCCTTTTACGATTGCGCGTCAATTCGTTTACTGGACTGAAACGAGGTTATTCGAATTGAAGATCAAGGTAGGGGATATTGAGGTCGAAAGCACCGTCGGGGACATAACCAGGGTTTCAGTTGAAGCGATTGCCAATGCCGCCAATTCCGACCTCTTGATGGGTTCAGGCGTCGCTGGTGCTATCAAACATGCTGGAGGAGACGTGATTGAGAAAGAGGCAGTGGCCCAAGGACCAATCAAGGCCGGGGAGGCTATCATCACTTCAGGAGGCAAGCTAGCGGCACGCTATGTCATTCACTGTGCAGGAATGCCCCCAGGAGGTCAGGCTACTTACTCAAGGGTCAAAACCTCAGTGATAGCAGGTCTCAAGCTTGCGTCGTCAAAGGGCGTTCGCTCGGTTGCACTTCCTGCAATTGGGGCTGGAGTCGGTGGTTTGCCGGGTGAGGAATCTGCGAGTGCCATCGTAGAGGCCATCAAAATGCATTCGAAGCATCCGGGCTCAGTCCGCCGAGTAGTGCTTGTTGCATTCAACGCATCGATTGCCCAGAACTTCGATGATGCTCTGAAGAACATCTAGAGGTGACTCCCTTGAACGAGTGGTCAATGAATGGTCTGCTCGTCAAGCTTGAGAACGGTCCTCATGATGATGTGGGAATGGACTATGTTGTGAAGTCAAAGAGGATCGGATACATGCCACTGCAAGCAGTCGGGACGTTTCCGGGCAAGGTCGGCCCTGCCATCCAAGTACAAGAAATGACGCTCGCAAAGAAAGTCGCCTACTGGCCAGAGGTTTCCCTTAAGGACTTCGGGAGACGGACAATGATCTATGAAGCGACCAAGAAAGCCCTCGATGATGCTAACGGTCTGAAGGCAGTGGAGGTGGGCTTCTTTACGGTCGGGCTCGAAGTGGCGGGAGTACCGAGCTGGGAGGTCGCTGAGGAGATTGTCAAGGCCGTCCATGAGTACTCAGTTAACAAAGGGACCATCAGCACGGCCGTGCTTGTTGCAGGTTCTCCTATCCAAGTCAGTTCGTTTCAGTATGCTTTGAATAATCGAGTGCTGCTCACCCATGATTGAGCCGCATTCAACCTTTCAACCTGCGTTTCGCAGCATCTGCCGAAGTGACAAGGGGATCCCATGTCTCGCAAACTGGCGGGGCATAGCAATTCTCGAAGTCAAACAGACCTGCGGCGTCAATCGAGTTCTGAATGCCCATCGTTATGACGTTAAGTCTCATGGCGGCATCCTCTGTCCCTACAATTTGGCCACCAACGAGCTTACCAGTTTGCTTATCGAAGAACGTCTTGATTTTGATATCTTTCCCCCCAATGTAGTACGGAGGCTTTGTGCTTCCTTTGACTGAGCCTTTGACGACATCAATCTCGAAGCGCTTGGCCAGCTCCTCGGATAAGCCCGTGCTCGCGATTTCAAGTCCGAAGATCTTGGTCACCTTTGCACCAACAATCCCCGGGAACTTCTCGTCCCCACCTGCGGCATTGATTCCTGCAACGCGGCCCTGCCTAACGGCAAGGGTGCCCAAGCCCATCGTCATGGGCTTTCGAGTTACGAAATCAACATTCTCCGAGCAATCTCCGCAAGCGTAGACATCTTTGATATTAGTTGACATCCTCTCGTCAGTCTTTATCCCCTTAGTTGTCCCAATTTCCACGCCGATCTTCTGCGCCAAATCAGTGACCGGTCTAACGCCTGTGGATACAACAACAGCGTCTGCCTTTATCTCAAGTACCTCCTGTGAGTCTCTCCTGACGACTTTCACAGCCCTTGGCGATGACTCGCCAAGGATCTCCTGTGCAGCAGCATTGGTGAGTATCTCCAGCCCTTGATTTCTGCAGTGCTCTTCGACAATCTCCGCCATATCCGGGTCCACCATGGCTAGTAGGACGTTAGGCAGGAATTCGACAACGGTAACATGGACGCCTCGTTCATGGAGCGCCTCGGCTGTTTCCATGCCGGCTACTCCACCTCCGATGACAACGACATTCTTCGCTTTCGTTGCCTCACCAGAGAGAGCCTTGGCGTCGGGTATGGTCCTGATACCATAGACACGCTTCTTGTCAATTCCCTTTATCGGAGGGTCAGCATTCCGAGCACCGGTTGCGAATATCAAAGCATCATACTCTATCGTGCCTCCACCGGCAGCTCCTCTGTATTCCAGCCGATGCACCTTGGCATCGATACCAGTGATTGTTGTACCTAGGCGAGCATCTATGCCCAATCCCTTCCAGCTCTCTGGTGGAGTCAGGACCAAGTCTTCGGTATCTCTGACCTTCCCCGATATCGTATATGGTAGGCCGCACCTTGAGTACTGGGAATACTGCTCTGAATTGAATATCGTGATAGATACTTTCCGGTTGAACTTCCTTGCCTGCATAGCAGCTGTCGCTCCTGCTGCACCACATCCAATAATCACGATTCCATCTACCATCGCAATGTCATCCCCTAAGCCGGATGTCCTAGGAAACTGATTGTCGAGAAACCCATTCTTCAATCTTTAGGAACTGACTCGGGGGACCATACGCCAGGATAAAGCTCGAAGGAATGGCAGGCCTTCCTTGAACGCCGCGATAGCCCGATTCGGTACAGCAATCCTTTAAGCGAAGAGGTGCAAGATGCACGATTATCTGTTGAAAAGAGTACTCGACATGGACCGCATGTCTATGCGACTGAAGGGATAGGTGGAAAAGATTTCTCCCGAACTTTCACTCGAACAAACGATGGGCGGGCCGTTCTGGGCGCGGGCAACTTACAGTCAGATGTATCCCGAGTTGCTGAACGACACAGATGCGATCCGAATCTGGAATACTATTGAAAGCAGATACTCGCCGGCTGACCTTGCCCTAGTGTTGAAACTTGTGGATGAATTCATTGCGTTGTTTGTTCTGTTTCGAGCGCGTTCTTTCGACGATGCGATTAGGAGATACATCGAAACACATCCAAGCGCAACCATTGTCGATGTAGGATGCGGCATGGACACGACTTTTTCACGAGTCGATAATGGTCAAATCCATTGGTACGACCTGGACCTTCCCGATGCGATAGCCAAGCGAAGGAAGTATATCCCTGATGCTCCGCGATGTACCGCCATCACAAAATCTGTGCTTGATCTTGGCTGGCTTGAATCCGTGGATTTCTCTAAGGATATAGGAATCCTCTTCCTCGTTGGAGGGTTGCTCTATTATTTCAAAGAAGAAGAGGTAGCAACGCTCATACGGACAATGGCATCGCGTTTTCCCGGCGGAGAACTGATCTTTGATGTGCCTTCCAAGCTTGGGAAAAGAGTATGGAATCGTCGCTTGAGAAAGAGTGACGCTACGGGCGTTTCGTTCTCTTTTTACATTAACGATGCTGCGAGGCAAGTGGCCGAATGGGACCCTAGGCTCCAGATTGTTGACAAGTTTCCTCTGTTTTCTCGCCTGCCCCATAATCCAAAATGGAAGAGAAAGACCCGTTTATTGATGAAGCTTAGCGATTCGCTGGGAGTCATGAAGATAATCCAGCTGAAGTTCCCACAATCGCAGTGAGTCTTCATTCTGTGACCTATGCGTGACTGGTCAGAAGAT
>PRDJ01000003.1 GCA_003345555.1 Candidatus Thorarchaeota archaeon | reverse complement strand
ACTGCTTCGCGTCTTGCCCGTTCTGCCTCGCAGTACTCACAGGCACTTCTAGATTCCTGCGACATGCTCCTTCGCCCTCCCAAGTATACTTCGGATGCAATCGTCGCTGATTCGATAGTACGCATTCTTGCCAGACTTACGTCGCCTGATGAAACCCAAGTCCTCAAGCTTCGTAAGTTGGTGACTTATCCTGCTAATGTCCATCTTCAGCATTGATGCGATGTCTGAAACACAGTAATCCTTGTTCATCGTAAGTATCGACAACGTCCTTACCCTCGTTTCGTCAGACAGAGCCTTGAAGATTCTGACGGCCGCCTCTGCTTCCGTATCGTCGAACAGGATCGGGCGGTGGTCTTGATTGAGTTTGGTTGGCAGCAAGGTCACCTTCATTCGAACAGTTGAAAGAACGTTCAAATGTACTCTGATAAGGCTTGCCATCTGAACATAGCTGACGAGAGATTGCCCATCTTCTTTACACGAAGTCTTAATCCCATCAACAAAGGTCCTTTGTTACCACTAATGAGAAGGAAGCAAGAAGCCATGACTGGCCCCGTTGTCCAGCAGATAGTGACGCAGCGGTAATCCGCTAGTTGGGAACCAATCCCGTAATCCGGTAGGACTCCACATCATCAAGCAGGTGAGTCCAATCAACCATCTCAGACTCGAAACTTGATAGCCCCCTGCAACGGCCTACCCATCTCCAGCAAGGAACATTGTCTATCAGTTCAAGTCTATACAAGTTCGCCTTGGTGGTATTGTATCGGACCTCAAGAAGTGAGCCTTCCGGAAGACTCTCAATATCGGAGATTTCTAGAGGAACACGACCATTCCGGTCAGGACAACCAGTCCGAGACAGATAATACCGGACGGCGGAGTCATCGATGGCGTCTTCGACTATGACAGCCACATGAGGTCTTGCGACAGGATCCCACCAGCGCGGCAAGGATGGTCTCCTTACAAGAATGTAGTCGCATACAAGCTCCGTCATGCTTTTTGACGCACCCGATTGGAACGCCATCCATTCCATGTGAGAAGCCTCCGCTTGCTAGGCATATAAGGGGGTGTTGGATTCGCCGCCTTCTTGAAAGGCTCCCCGGAATCCATTCTCGACCAGTCCAGCACATACGAGCAGCGGCCAAACACACCTCCATTACTAATGGAGTCAAAACGTGGTATTGGTCACATCTTTGGACTTAACAAACGGCCAAGCCCTGTTATACGCATGGGAGCTCATTTGGATTGCTCCCTCGCAATCCTATCGGAGACCGCGCAGGTTTTGGTTGTGTGGATTCTCTTCGCAATATGATTTGCCCACCTTCACTTCTGATGGAATGATTGGAGAGCTTTATCTCTCGCCGGTGAGGAAATACTCCACAGTATGAGAGTTGGTTGTAATGGGCTTTAGCGTCGGTGTTGTTGGAAAACCATCGTCTGGCAAGACCTCTTTCACAAACGCGGCGTGTATGACCGATTTCAAAGTCGGCAATTACCCGTTCACAACGATACAGGCGAATGTTGCAGTAACCTACGTACGCACGCCATGTGCATGTAGGGTCTTTGGCGTGAAGGACAATCCGAAGAACTCCGCTTGCATCGATGGCATCAGAATGATACCAGTCAAGATGATTGACGTTGCAGGCCTTGTCCCAGGCGCCCACGAAGGAAAGGGATTGGGTAACCAATTCCTTGATGACTTGAGACAGGCGGATGTGCTGATCCATATCGTGGATACCAGCGGCTCCACGAACTCCGAAGGGCAGGAGGTTGCCGCAGGGAGTCATGATCCTTTGGAGGATGTAAAGTTCCTCGAGGATGAGGTCACTGAGTGGATGTTTTCAGTAGTCCAGAAAGACTGGAGGAGAATATCCGGACGAGTCAAAGCGGAGTCTGCAAAGGTTGACGAACTTCTTCTTGAGAAGCTTACAGGTCTGAATATCAGCAGGGCCCATATTCTGAAGGCAATCAGAGACGCAGGTCTCAAGGCTGAAGCGGCAGACAAGTGGACAGACGATGATGTGAAGAAGTTCGTTACCATACTTCGGAAGGTGGCCAAACCCATAATAATCGCAGCCAACAAAATCGATCGTCCTACCGCAGAACAGAACCTCAAGAGACTTGAGAAGGCATATCCTGACACCCTCGTTGTGCCAGTGAGCGCTCTGGCTGAGAAAGCGCTTCGTGACATGGATAAGAAAGGGATTATCAAGTACATACCCGGGAACGACGACTTCGAGATCCTGCAGCCCGAGAGATTAAAGGAAAACGAACGAACGCAGCTGGACAAGCTCAAGAAGGACCTTCTCAAGAAGTATGGCGGCACGGGGGTACAGGGTATCCTCAATCGGGCAGTGTTTGAGTACCTGCACATGATAGCCGTCTATCCGGTTCATGATCCGAACTCGCTTTCGGATGGAGATGGCAATGTCCTACCGGATGTTTACCTAGTGCCAGAGGGTACAACGGCAAAGGAATTCGCGGGTGTGATTCACACCGACCTCATGGAGAGCTTCATACACGCAATCGATGCCCGTACCAAGATGAGAATTTCCGACAAGACTGTCCTGAAGAACGGCGATGTCATCAAGATTGTGAGTGCCAAAGGAACCAAGTAAGCAGGCAGTCTCTGGCCTCAGTAGCCTGAGCACTTCGTTGTACCTGAATGACGAGGTCAGGAGAAGAACCGTCTCCGAAATCCATCAGCGGCCGCGGGTCTTGGTTTTGGTCTTGCGGACTGGGGCCGATTCCAGAATCTGCCCTCCAAGCTCCCAGTAATCCCCTGTTTGCGGGAGAAAGGTGAATAGCTTGGCTTTGGCGGCGTCGAATTCACCCTTCTTGTCCATAACAGATTCATCCATGTGGACCGCCACAACTTCGGCGATGAAAAGGTCATGACTCCCTAACGTGATTACTTGCTTCGTCTTGCATTCAATGTTGATGATGCATTCCTTAATCATCGGAGACGTGATCTTCGTTGACGGCTCCGCAGTGAGATGCGCCTCTGCAAACTTGTCGATGTCTTTGCCCGACTTTGTGCCACACAGTCTTGTTGCGTCAATCAGGTCAGCAGATGGAATGTTGATGACAAAGTCGCCCGCATCCTTCACAAGAGCGTGACTGTATCGCTTTGGTCTGATACCAACTACCACCGTAGGAGGCTCGCTGCATACGTTGGCCACCCAAGCAAGCGTGATGATGTTTGGCCGAGTAGGCCCCTTCACGCTCAAGAGGATGGCAGGGCATGGTGTGATGGAATTAGAGGGCTCGAGCTGCCGTTTCATGAGCCAAGAATCGTGGATTCGGCCTTAAGAAACTGTTCGGTCGCCAAGTTTAAGCCAGATTGAGATGGGTTTCCCTTCACCCGAATCAGTAGGTGAAAGTCATGGTACGTGTGCTGATTGCTGATCCCGTCGCAGAATCCGCCCAGAAGAGACTGGAGAAGGCGGGACTTACAGTTGTAGTTAGGAAACCAGAGACCGACGGGCCTCTGGAAAAGCAAATCAAGGGCTTCGAATGCATAGTTGTCAGAAGCGCAACGAAGGTGACCAAAGAGGTCATCGCTTCTGCAGACAAGCTCAAGCTCATAGTAAGAGCAGGAGTAGGTCTCGATAACGTCGATGCAGAGGCTGCAAAGGCGAAGGGCATCAAGGTCCTGAATACTCCCGAGGGCCCCTCTGTCTCTGTCGCTGAGTTGGTCTTTGGCCTCATGCTCTCGCTCATCAGGTTCTTCCCAACGGCAGACCGCACGATGAAAGAAGAGAAGTGGGAGAAGAAGAAGCTGGAGGGCACGGAGCTGTACAAGAAGACATTAGGAATCGTAGGCCTTGGAAGAATCGGAGCAGAAGTGGCGAAGAGGGCAAAGGCTTTCGATATGGATGTGCTAGCCTATGATGTAGTAGACATCAGTAAGGCATGCAAGGACCTCGGCATAAAGCGGGTTGAGCTCAAGGATATCATAGAGAGATCCGATTTCATAACTCTACATGTCCCTATGGTACCCGCGACAAAAGGCATGATTGGCGAGAAAGAATTCGGTCGTATGAAGAAAACAGCTTACATAATCAACACATCACGTGGTGGAATTGTTGATGAAGCGGCTCTTCTCAAGGCACTCGATGCGGGAACAATCGCTGGTGCGGGTCTGGACGTCTACGTCGATGAGCCGCCTAAGGACTGGAAACTTGTGAAGCATCCGAAGGTAGTGGCGACACCACATATCGCATCGTCCACGCTCGAAGCCCAGAGCAGAATAGGAGAACTCACGGTCGATAAGGTCATTGCAGAGTTCGCCAAGAAGTAGGATACTGCACCTGACCCGGCCGTCTAGTTCAATCGTTACATCTTTAAGTCAAGCCTACCGGAAAAACGTGGTCGAGTCAGAAGGACAGCTGAAGAATCTCGACCACGTCATTCCTTTGTGTTGGCGGATACGTCCGCGCGGGATGTGGCCCTTTGAGGGCTGAACCTCAAACAAAGAGACTTGATTCACGGCAAAGGAAGTAGTAACATGTCAGCCTACAAACACATGAATGAAGCATGGATGGAAGAGCAAGACGAGCGTACTGAAACCATCCGGGGTAGATATATCGTCTGGAGAAGACAGGATAGTATCGTAAGGCTAGAGCACCCAACAAGACTCGGACGAGCACGGTCACTAGGCTACAAAGCCAAGCTAGGCTACGTTGTTGTAAGAGTGAGAACGGGTCGTGGTCCTCGTGAGAAGATTCGACCCAAAGCTGGACGGAAGCCAAGAAGCATGGGTGTCACCAGATACACGCCCCAGAAGAATCGTCGCTGGATTGCTGAAGAGAGAGTTGCTCGCAAGTTTCCCAATCTTCGCTTGCTGAACTCCTACTGGCTAGGGCAGGATAGCAAGTGGATATGGTACGAATGCATCTTGGTGGATCCCAGTCGCCCAGAAGTCTATAATGACCCGGTCATCAACTGGATTTGTGACCCTACACAGAAAGGAAGAACGCACCGTGGACTCACTTCAGCCGGCAAGAAGAGCAGGGGTCTACGGAGAAAGGGTACTGGTGCAGAAAAGATCAGACCGTCTCTTGGGGCCAAGGGCAATATTGGGAAGTAGGCTTGACTGCTCCGCTCAGGGAGACGAATATGTCGTACTTCGCCAGGGTTGAGGCCCGGGCCTACTCACGCGCGACAGAGATCGTCGAAAGGGTGAATGCTGCAGTCCTGAATGTTTTCCCCGAAGAGCTTCGCAGCAAGGTGCAGATGACCAGCACAAGGACAGAAGGGTACAATCAGATACCTATCGTCGTAATCGCTGCGACAACAGAAGATAAGCCCTCAAGCGAGACTACAGCAGACTACCTCCTGAGAACATTATCATCAACCGACAGAGAGACCCTTCTCAGCACGATAAGGCAGCGTTTAGACGACCGCTGTGTTCTTTTCATTAGACTTGATAAGCAGGCTGCATATCTTGGCCGCTTGCAGCTTGCAACGGAATCAGATGTCATTAGCATTCAACTGCATATTCGTCAGTATCCTCGATGTATTCAGGAAAAAGCCATAACATTCATTCAAGAGCGTCTAGCAGCTGCGGAGGGGTGAACCGTGCCTCTGGACCTGAACGTAAGAGTACCCAAGTTCGATAAGCTCACAGATTTCACACGAATGGCGGCCAGGATAGGGCTGACTGGTTTTGCTGTTCCTCTTCCTATGAGCAACCCCATAACAAAGACGAACGACGGCATCGTGCTGATGACTAGGATAGACTTGGCTGGAAGAGGTGCAGAGTCAATAAAGAGACAGCTGCCACGCATCAGACAGAGAACCTCAGTAATTGCAGTGCCCCTAAGCGACATCGAAGCTTCCAACTGGGCAGCGGAGGATTCCAGAGTCGACCTCCTTACGATTGCAGAGCCATCAAAGGAGTATACTATTCGAGAGAGCACTGCCAAGCTGGCCGGACAGAACGGAATCGCTTTGGAGGTCCCTATTGCTCCACTCCTCAGGACATCCGGGCTTGATAGGTCGAGGATTTTGAAGGTCTATAGAGAATCAGTAGCAACGGCGATAGATTCAGGGATGGCAGTCGTCCTGTCGAGCTTCGCATCCGAACCCATCCTTATGAGAGCGCCATCCGCCATGTGGCACATCGGCATACTGCTTGGAATGGATAAGCGCAAGTCGAAGGAATGCGTGTATCAGGTACCTGATCAAATCCTGAGCCGCTCTGAGCGCAAAGTGAAGTCTCAGTCATTTACACCCGGGATTGAAGTCGTACGGGAGGATTCGTGAGAATGCGCAAACTGAGAAGAAGGTATGTGCTCTTCCGCCTGCACAGGGAGGGGCCCGCAATCGATGTGCACCAGCTCTCAGCAGCCATTCGAAAGAACTTCCTTTCGCTGTTCGGAGAAGTCTCCGTCGCAGACTCTAGGTTGTTCATAGGCATGTACAATGATGATGAAGATACAGGAATATTGCAGTGCAATGCCGAATCTCTCGATAAGCTTCTTGCTTCTGCTGCGCTGATAACGGCCATTGGCAACACGCAGGTATCGTTTGAGCCCAAGCGAGCCTCAGGAACATTGAAAGGGCTGCAACGTTAGGCTCACACAACGATAAGCGAGACTTCTGCCAATTTCATGTTGTCTAGCAAGAAGGCACGACTCTTCCAACGGCCGGTCGTCTTCGATGCTATCAGCCACACGACAGGGTTTAGATCCATGTTGCGGAGATCCTGTTTCGATGGCATCGGCGGCGCAGGATGTGAGTGGAATATCCCAATCATCTCCTCGCCTCGTGCCTCAGCATCCAGAAGCAGTCGATATTCGACCATAGGGTCAACTTCGAATGCGACGCTTGACTTCAAGACATTGTCAACAGGCTCAACCCTTGTGACCAAGATTACATTGCTTTCGATTCGCCCGAAGAGCAAGGCGGCCGATTCAAGGGGTAGGCTACTCTCTGCATGGCAGATTAGTCTGTCCAAGTCACCTTTCGAAATTCGCATGCCATCCAGCATGGGACCGATCTCCATTCAGAGGTCGTTTCCGATCAGAGTACTCTCAGCTTCTCGCCCAGTATCCGATCCTCTTCTCCAGCCATGATTGCATAAAGCTCGATGTGGTCAAGCAGCTGGGCCGCGTTGCGTATCTTCTTTTCCAAAAGCTCTTGGATTTGGAAAATACCTGAAGCATTGCTCATCGAGATTTCTATTCTCACGGTCTTCTCTTCACCCTTCTTAATATCGACCTTGTTGATTGCCATCGCCGAGGCTGAATGGATGTTGACTCTCCCGGCCTCGAACGGAATCCTCGCCCTGCCTTTGGTCATGTCGAGTGCGTCGGCCACACCGACAATGCCGGCCTCAATCGTGCTCGGGGTGATTTGCTTGTCATGGCAGAAAATGGCATGAAGCACGTGCCCTCTGATATGGGCCTGCTTATGCCTGTCTTTCGGGTACACCTTCTCGAGAATCCGGTTGACAATCGGTGTTGCAAGGGTCACTGAGAATATGTTGTGCCGCTCACGATGTACGCTCATTCCTATGTCGTGCAGATAACAGGCAAGCATAACTACGAGCTCTGAATCCTCTAACGTCCCAGTCTGCTCCTGCACAATCGATGGCTGAACTCCCGAGCTCAGGACGCGCAGCAAGTGAATCCCATTCATGGTCACAATCAGAGAGTGCGTGTGTCCGTGATCAGAGAATCCGAGTCTGTCTATTGCCATCCTGTTGCAGTCCTCAAGCATGGTATCTACTTCATCGTCATTCTCAAGTTCATCAAATGCCAACTCGCACATCTTGTTGCTGGCAAATAGCTCGCGCACTCTGTCTTTCAGAGGGCTCTTCTGTTTCTGTGAATTGGGCACTTTCTCGCCCTTCTCTCTCCGAACCATCGACGCTTGCTCCGCCTTGTCTCCAGTTCGACGTCTATCTGAGTGTATCTGTATTCCCCCTTAGATGGGTTTGCGATGACAGCCAAAGTCGTTTTGGTTGCTGCAAATGGATAATAGGGTCTTCCTGCATCCCGTGAAAGCCTTTGCTGTCGAGCGCAAGATGAGGTCTGTTCAGTTGTTCACTCCTTGGCGGCAATTACTGCGGCTTCGAGCGTGGAGGGATGGACCACGTGGTTGACATGTCTCTTGTTGAGTCCGTAGTAGACAGCAACTATAAACAGATACGACACATATCCCACGACCATCAAAGCCGAAGGGTTGCCATCATATCCGAACAAAGCCTTGGCAAGACCTCCAATTAGCCCGTTCTCATCCAACAGCGGATTGATATCCCATACCTGAAGTGACCCGATCAGAAGCAGGCCTCCGTCTTGTAGCTCCTGTATTCCATAGGATACCATCCCTGCTGCGAAGAGCACTAGGAATATGGAAGTCCACCTGAAGAAAGTTCTCAGGCTGATTCTCAGCGATCCTTGGTAAATGCCAACCCCTGCGGCGAAGGCAAGTAACAACCCCAAACTGACCCCTAGATATGTCTGGGTCGCATCCTCTATTGCCAGAGCCATCGAGAAGAGAACAAGCTCTACGCCCTCTCTGAGGATGAGCGCGAAGCTCAATAAGACCAGTCCGATGCTGCTGCCTGCTCTTGCCCTTTGCTTCATTGATGCTTCTATGTCCGGCCCGACGCTGGGCCCCATCTTCCACATCCAAAGGATCATTGTCGTCAATAATACTGCAGCACTAATGACCACAACCCCTTCAAACACATCAAGGCCGGGCCCCTCAAATTCCCCCCAGATCGCGGCCATTAAGAGGGCTATTCCTATGCTGCCCACCACAGCCATTAGCGTGCCGGCCATCACATACCGAGCTAGAGGCATTTGACCCGACTTACGCAAGTATGATGCCATTACTGCGATTATCAGAGCTATCTCAATGCCTTCTCTCAACGATACAACCAGAGGTGCTACTAACGACATTCTTTGCCCGCCCCATATTCACTATAGTTAAGGAATGGAGTGTTTTGGATATAAACCCTGTTCTCTATACCACCCCCGTAACGAACAAATCCCCCGGATTCAACATCCGAAACAGAAACCGAAAGCCAAGAAAACCGATCAGCAAACCAAACAGGAAGATAACAACCAAGAATCCAACAGTCGCTGGTTCCCTCTTGAGAAGCCAACCGTCTTGCCCTGTATAGTCTTCAATAGATATAGATGAGCCCAAACCTACAGACGTATCGGATTCGGCCCAATCTTCCGAATTTCGTCAGCGAATTTGTTGACCTCAGCCGCGAACTTGTCGCCTTCTGCAGCGCTGACAAAGACCATCTTCACGCGGCCCTCATTCATTCCCAGCTGACCGATGAGCTTCTTCGCGAAGCGGACCCTTCTTTCCGCACCCAAGTTTCCGGTCTTGTAAGCGCAGTCGCCGGGGTGACAGCCAACTACAAGAACGCCATCTGCGCCCTCTTGAAGGGCCTTCAGGATGAAGTTGATGTCTAACCTTGCCGTGCAAGGCATGCGAATGATGCGGGCACTCACGTCATATTGTATCTTCATTGTGCCTGCAAGATCGGCTGCATTATACATGCACTGAGTACAGCCAAACACGATGACGTTCATGTCCTTCGGAGGCATTCCATCGACCCTTCGGAAAGATGTTGGTCGGCTGGCTTGATGAACCATTTAACCTTTCAGATACGCTCGGAAGATCATGTAACGGGTGCCGATTCTCTAGGCCAACTCTAGAGGTGAGCTGGCAAGAGCCGTCTAGGCGGTGAAGAGTATGCTCGAACTCTTTCGGCCTCTTAGATTGGTTTGAATGCCTTTACCTCTGCACTGTACACTTGTTCCACGAATCGCTTCTTAGAGACAGTCTCCACGTCCTGAAATCCCGCATCATGAATCTTGGCCAGATAGTCCCGCTCGTCAAGGGCACCAGCCACGCATCCCGCCCATGCATCTGGATTGTCCCTTACTGCTTTGGGCAGCTCACCATCGGTGACTATGTCAGATACCATCAACCGCCCGCCGGGCTTGAGTACTCTGTAGGCTTCCCTGAACACCTTGTCCTTGTCAGGTGCAAGATTAATGACACAGTTGCTTATGATGACATCAACGGATTGATTCTCCACAGGCAATTCCTCGATGTCTCCCAGTCTGAACTCGACATTCTCAAGGCCCATTTCCTTCGCGCCCTTCTCGGCCAATTCTATCATATCAGGGGTCATATCCACACCGATTACCCTTCCGTGCGGTCCGACCCGTTTCGCAGCCAAGAATACGTCAATGCCGCCTCCAGATCCGAGATCGAGGACTGTTTCTCCATCTTGCAGTTCTGCAAGAGCTGTGGGATTACCACATCCTGCGCTGGCCGCAATGGCCCCGTCGGGCAGCGTGACGATTTGCTCCTTGATGTAACCTATTGCTTCTGCATACTCTGCCTTCGAGACCGAACCGCAGCACGAGCTGGAGCATGAGCAAGAGGCAGGTGCCTGGGCTCTTTGTGCGACCTCAGCGTAGTGTTGCTTCACGTGCTTCTTGATGGACTTGCTCTCCTTTCTCATTGCAGATTCGTCCTTCTATTCCTCATCTAATATGGTCCTATTGGACGCCCGATACAAGCAGATATAAACCTATTGGTCATCCAATATAGACCGTGACGCACAAGCCAGTATACGATGAATGCTGTCCGCCAGCCTGCTGTGACATGCGTGGTCTGCTTTCATTCCAAATACTTTGGGAATTGAGTAAGAAACCAATGAACGGACAGGAACTGGCGAAGAGAATCGCTGTAAGAAGAGGCAGTAAACCAACGCCCGGCACTATCTATCCCGCGCTCAAGGACCTATTCTCTCGTAATCTGATTGAGAAGACATCGGAGGGAAGACAGGTCATCTACAGATTGACAACCGCCGGTAGAGAAGGTCTATTGGAGGCCTGTCAGTACTTCTACAGGGCCTTTGGCGATATCTTTGAGGACAGCAAGTGCGGTGGCCTCACCGGGCAATAGAACAGGCCAAGATGGGGAACATTATTTCGATGAGGTTCGGAAGAACGTCGAGACGTGGATTTTAGGTCATTCTTGAAGGCGGCGGCTCACGCTGGCCAACTACCCGTCAGCCTAAGTGATTGGTGAATACCTGATTAACTGCGTGGATGAACTCATCGAGTACAGCCCATGACTCGATTACACGGCCAGTAAGACCGCCCTTGTTTAGTGTGCCT
>PRDJ01000002.1 GCA_003345555.1 Candidatus Thorarchaeota archaeon | reverse complement strand
AATAGTAGGGTCAGGTCCCGCGGGCTTGACATGTGCTGGAGATTTGATCAAGCTCGGCTATGCAGTGACCATATTCGAAGCGTTCCACAAACCGGGCGGCGTACTCATATACGGAATTCCTGAATTCAGGCTGCCGAAGAAAATCGTCGAGTCGGAAGTCGAGTTCCTCAAGAAGATTGGAGTTGAAATCAAGTTCGATTATGTCATTGGCAAGATCAAGATGATCCGCGACCTCTTGGAGAAAGATAGTTATGACGCGGTGTTCATCGGGACTGGAGCAGGAGCCCCGGTATTCATGAAGATACCCGGGGAGAGTCTGATTACAGTCTTCTCCGCCAACGAGTTTCTTACCAGAGTAAACTTGATGAAGGCGTACAAGTTTCCGGAATATGATACGCCCGTCCGTATCGGAAAGAGAGTTGCAGTGATAGGCGGTGGCAATGTAGCGATGGATGCCGCTAGAACGTCACTTAGGCTTGGAGCCAATGAGGTGCATATTGTCTACCGAAGGTCACGCGATGAGATGCCCGCAAGACACGAGGAAGTCGTTCACGCCGAAGAAGAAGGCGTCCAGTTTGATTTTCTTGTCAATCCTGTGGAGGTCTTGGGCGACGATAAGGGCAACGTCATTGGCATGGCCTGTGTGAAGATGGAATTGGGAGAGCCGGACGAATCTGGTCGGAGGAGACCTGTCGTGATTCCTGATTCCAAATTCGTTATGGACGTAGACATGGTGATAGTAGCTATCGGAACAGCCTCAAACCCGATCGTGCCAACTTCAACACCCGGTCTTGAATTGACTCAGTGGGGCTATATCACCATAGACGAGAAGACTGGCATGACATCGATTCCCGGTGTCTTTGCTGGGGGCGACATAGTCACAGGGTCTGCAACCGTAATCAGCGCAATGGGTGCAGGAAAACGAGCGGCTAGGGGCATACATGAATATCTCGCCAACAGACTGTAATCCCGGGTATACACGCCCGTGTCTGGTGATGAGACAGGCTCTTTAGAACTGGCCTAGGGCACCCACGATCATGGTTGTTAGGCCTTTCGTTGACGTCTACTCTTCCATTCTTTCGTAATCCTCTAACCCAAAGAATTCATTACTGAGTCCTGAGACCCGGCAATGGACAGAGCTGGTGTCACTGAATGCAGCAAGCATCAATCAGCACAAACGACATGCGGATTCTCGAGCTCAATGCTGAGTATCTTGGTATCACGCTTGGAATGCTGATGGAGAATGCGGGTCGTGAAGTAGTCAGGCTAATGGAATCCATTGAGCCGCTTGAGGGGAAGCGGGTTGCAGTCCTATGCGGTGTCGGCGGCAATGGTGGTGACGGAATGGTTGCCTCAAGATACCTATACGCCGCCGGAGCAAGTGTGGATGTTCTTTTAATGGGTGACGAGGGAAGCATCTCAAACCCACATACATTCACCAACTGGAAGATACTGAAGAACATCAGGGGAATCAGCAAGTCAATCTTGAGAACAGAGTCCGATGTGAAATCCTGCAAAGCGATCTCCAAAGCGGAGTTGCTTGTTGATGCTATGCTCGGCATTGGTCAAACGAATGCAGTGCGCGAGCCAATGTTAACTGCGATAAAGACCTTCAACAGCTCGAAGGCAACAAAGTACTCGATAGACATTCCTACCGGAATGGACTCCGACACAGGTCAGGTCTATGGCGTTACCGTAAGGGCAACTCACACTATCACGCTACATGCCCCGAAACCCGCTCTCTTCAAATCCTCCGAGTATGTGGGACGGGTTCATGTAGTCGACATTGGCATTCCAAAGGATGCAGGGTTGGTATGTGGAGGCGGAGATCTTTGGCTCTACACGCGACCGAGAAAACCCACGGCACACAAAGGGGACTTTGGCAGAATACTCGTGATTGGAGGGAGTGATGTTTTTTCAGGGGCACCTGCTCTGACAGCTATGGCTGCACTCAGAACAGGCGCAGACCTTGTGTCTATGGTTGTTCCTGACCCGATTGTTGCTACTACCCGGAGCTACAGTCCCAATCTCATTGTTCACAGTCTGAACAACACCATCTTGGTCCCTGAGTCTCTGGATTCCGTCAGGGAAGTTGCTCAGCAATGCGATGCCGTCGCAATCGGGCCCGGCCTCGGACAAGCCCCCCAGACCATAAAGGCATCAAATTCCATTGTTCAAGCTCTCATGTCAGATGGCAAGATGATGGTCATTGATGCTGATGCTTTGAAGGCTCTCTCATCGTCAGGCATTAGTCTCGATCCAGACTCATCCATCGTGACCCCCCATTGGGGTGAACTCGCGACACTCTTGGCAAGAGACCTCGGTGACCCTGATGTGGTGAACAACAGAATCGAAAGAGCAGTCGAAGCCGCTTCGAAGTTTAATACTACGGTCCTTCTCAAGGGTCATGTTGATGTCATTGCCCACCCTGATGGCCACTACAAGCTGAACTACACCGGAGTACCTGCAATGACTGTCGGGGGCACCGGTGATGTGCTAACTGGGATAGCCGCAACGTTACTGTCAAGGCGCCACGGATCCTTTAAGGCTGCATCTGCTGCCGCCTTCATTTCAGGACTAGCGGGAGAGAAGGCATTTCAGGAGCTAGGGGATCACATCGAGGCAACTGACTGCATAGCCAAGATCCCTGAAGTGATGAAGCCCACATCTAGGTGATAGCGGGCATATCCTCCAAATATGACTTGGCACGAGCTCTGTTGTCATCATCAACTGGCGACCAAACAATCCCCACGTCAGGTTGGCCATAGAGCAATACCGAACCAATAGGTGCCAAGAGCATCGCTGGAAAACCGAGGAGGTCTTCCTCGCCCTCTACCATGATCAATGACTTTGCGGAATCATGAAGGGCAGTGTCTATCACAGACCATGCCTCAGGCAGTACTACAGCTGAGGGGTTATAGATCACATATTCTTTCTCACTCGTGAATGAACCTTGGAATCGGCCTCTCTTGGTGGTTCCATCTACCACGCATACGTCCGGCGTATAATTCTGAGAAATGATGGATGCGGTTGTTACATCTCCGACCGATATGACTTTGATCGGATGTTCCTTCTTAATCCTCTGGACCACTTCCTTCTCAGGGCATACCTCATTTGCGTCGTATACATCCCCCTTCGGTATCTTCAACCCGGACCTTGTCGAGAACTCCAGTCGTCTTGGGGGCTCCTTCGTCCCCATCAGCCGATGCCCCTCCCTGTCAATCTCGCCTCGCCTTATTCTCGCTGACGAAAGCTTCCCTCCGTCTTTGGCAAGGAATGGTTTCAGAAACTCCATCCGGTCGTTGAGACCGAGCTGGTCTTTTCTTAGACTCAGTGCTTTCGACTGGGTTTCGTCGCAACATGGTCCTTCAAACATCATGAATACTGTCGAACCGGGTATCTTCAGTAGCTCAGCATAGCTACCGACGACTTGCACTTGGATTGAACGACTTAGTTCTCTGTCTGCCAGATATAGCTCGAGTTTCTTCACTCTCATCTTGACAGGCTGGATTATTGCCGCCAGCTCTAGATCATTTGCAACCAGCTCTCCGTTGGTCACTGCGGCAACAGGTTTCGGCATCTTACGTAATCGTTCAATCAGAAATTCATGGCCTCGGTGAAACCTATCAAACAGATTCAGAGCCCATGTTCCAGCCATAGCCAAGCCCACGCCGTAAAGTCGATACCTCCATACTCAGAAGACTCTTTAGACTCTTTGTCCTATATATAGAGGCGTACCTGTACTGGGAAGTGACGCGCTCATGAGAGTGCTTGCGGTAGGCGATGTTCATAGTCCCCGCTTCTTGGAGCCATTCCTGGGCGGATTGGACCACTTAGAGCGTCCTGACCTCTTTCTTCTGGCCGGGGACATGGTCAACAGGGGGAAAGCATACGAGTTCCGGGCATTAATCGATGCAGTTCACGCAAGGCTAGGATCTGATTTTCCTGTTGTGGCCTGTTACGGCAATGAGGAGTATGCGGAGGTCAGGAAGGAGATATCCTCAATTGTCAGCGATGAGGTGCTCTTCTTGGACGAGGCCTCTACCGAGGTTCAGGTGGGGGATCTCAAGGTTGGAATAGTCGGCACGCAGGGGTCGCTCGACAAGCCAACGAACTGGCAGAAGGAGCACTTGCCCAGCATAAAAGGAGCCTTCGAAAGGAGGGCTCATCGAGCTAAATCGCTTCTGAAGAGAATGAGGCACAGGGTTGACAAGCGAGTCTTGCTTATGCACTACAGCCCTTGCCTTGAGACGTGTGAAGGCGAAGATTCGCGATTGTTCGCTTGGATGGGCAGCAGGAAATTCTACAATCTCATTCTATCTGAGCAGCCCGATTTGGTGATACATGGTCACGTACATAATGCAATCATGCATCAGGCTCGAATCGGGGACACTGTTGTCATGAACGTTGCACTGCCTGCCGTCGGCAAGGTGACAGAGCTGAATCTTTGGAGACCAACTGTCAGGTGCATATGTTAGCAGTCGTTAAGCCTCGGAATTCCTAGGAAATATGCAAGTCTGAACGAACTCGGTAGTGTCACCTGTCAGGGTGCCCTGTGACCTTCATGGTCGGTTCGAACTTGAAGCCGTAGAGAATCAAACCTGCATGACCAAACTCTGTAATCTTCCTAAAGCAGACTCGGACTCTCATGCCTATGTAAACGTCTGTGACTTCGCAATTCACAATCTGTGTCGTCAGCCTAGGACCTTCATCGAGCTGCACTTGAGCAACGACGTACGGCGCTTGAGTCTTGAAATCGTCGGGCGCTTGCCGCACTATTGAGAAGGTATGGACAATTCCGAGTCCCTTGAATTTGTGGTCCTCTAAGTGACCTTTTCTTCTGCACTTTGGGCAAACAGGTCGGGGAGGGAAGTAGAATGTGTCGCACGTCGTGCAGTGGTTTCCTATTACGTTGTACATGGACGGTATCTTGCGCCAGATTTGAGCTACACCATGTTCGGCCATCCAGCATCACCTACCAAGAATGTGTACTATTGAGGTAGCGCCAGTTCCTCCGATATTCACTGCCATTGCTTTCTCAGCGCCACTCACTTGGCGTTTCTCTGCATCTCCTCTCAACTGAAATACGAGTTCTACGATTTGGGCGACTCCAGTTGCTCCAATGGGATGTCCCCGAGCTTTGAGGCCTCCCGACGGGTTGACAGGATACTTTGCGCCAATCTCTGTCAAACCTTCATCGAGCAGCTTGCCGCCATTGCCCTTCTGAGTGATACCCACATCTTCGGTAAGCACTATCTCTCCTATGGTGAAGCTATCATGCAGTTCGAATACGTCTATGTTGTCAATCGTTAGTCCCGCTTTTCTCAAAGCTTCCCTGCTTGAGACGACTGCTGCATCCATTGTGCATATATCCCGTCTGTCATGCAGGGCCAAGGTATCGCTGGACTGGGTTGAAGCCTCGATGTAGATGGGGGTATCGGTGAATTGCTTGGCCTTTTCCTCGCTGCACATGAGAAGACCCGCGGCGCCGTCGCTAATAGGTGAAGAATGAAGTATTCTGATGGGGTCTGCGATCAATCCCGATTTCATGACAACGTCGAGAGGCACTGCTTTCTGGAACTGAGCCCACGGATTGTGTTCTGCGTTCTTGTGATTCTTGACGGTCACTTGCGCGAGATGAGTCTCTGTCGTCCCATATTCGTGCATGTGTCTTCGCGCTATGAATGCATAGAGCGCCGGAAAGGTAGCTCCGAATATTCCCTCCCATTCCCAATCGCTGGCTACACCCATCGTTCTCATGGCCTCTGATTGATTCACGTCGCTCATCTTCTCACAGCCAAGGACCAGCATAACGTCGTGCTCGCCGGACCTAATTGCCATGTAGGCTTGGCGTACAGCGGCCCCTCCGCTGGCGCATGCTGCTTCGACACTGTAGGCCGGGATATGACCCAAGCCGCCCATATCTGCTGCCAAGGCGCCCAAGTGCTCTTGACCTGTGAAACGGCCTGCACTCATGTTGCCTATGCAGATTGCTTCAATATCCTTTCCTGCCACCCCGGAATCAAATATCGCATACATTCCAGCCTCTAGAGTAATGTCTCTGAGGCTCTTGTCCCACAGTTCGCCGAACTTGCTAATCCCTACACCTACGATGGCGACTCTTTTCTTCACAGTCACTTGCATCCGACCTACATGTTTATGGTATGTTTGTACTTGGCATAGATAGCATAGCTTACGTACACCTTTCTCTGAATGTAATCATCGACAGTTGGGACTTCCCCGCGATGCCCTAGAATTTCATCTTCCACACGAATAGTGAACCCATCGCTACCTGCTCCTGATCCGTACGATATTACGAATATCCTGTCCCCGGGTTTTGAAACATCCAGCACTCTGGCAAGACCGATCATGGCCGACCCGGAGTATGTGTTGCCAATCTGGCGAACCACTAGGCTATCTTCAAGCTTCTCTGCTGGAACATCAAGCTGTTTTCCAACCGCAACTGGGAACTTGCCGTTGGGCATGTGGAACACGAAGTAATCAAAGTCGTCCACTGAGGTACCTGTTGTTCTAAACAGCAGTTTGGCACAGTCTTCGACATGTCGGAAATAGGCCGGTTCACCTGTGAAGCGAGCTCCGTGACTCGGGAAGTCTTCCCCCTCGCGGCGCCAGAAGTCGGGCGTGTCTGATGTGACTGAGACAGTCCTCTCAATCGTCGCCACAGGATTCTCTTCGCCAATCAGGTATGCTGCGCCTCCTGCGGCCGCTGAATACTCCAAGGCATCTCCAGGTCTTCCCTGTGCGGTATCGGCTCCTATGGCGAGACCTATCTTGACCATCTTGGATTGAACGAGACCCATGCAAGTCTGAATTCCGGCAGTTCCTGCCTTGCATGCGAACTCAAGGTCTGCGCAAGTTAGTTCGGTTGAGCATCCTATTGCCGAGGCAACGATCGTTCCTGTGGGCTTAACTGCATAGGGGTGTGACTCTGAACCCACATAGACCGCTCCTATGTGCTTGGCGTCGACTTTGCCAAACTTCACGGCATTTCTTGCCGCCTCTGTTGCGATGGTTGCTACATCTTCATCAGGACCGGGCAGAGATTTCTCAAAAACCCCGAGGCCCTGTGCTACTGCCTCTCCGTTCTCTCCCCAGACATCTGCGATGTCCGTTGTCTTGATTCTATACCTCGGTATGTATACACCATACCCGACAATGCCGACCATAATGGGTTTCGTCTCCTCGATTGGCAAAGCTTGAAGAATGTCGAATTCTAGTTCGTCATGTTTCTTGGACTATTCACGGGGCGGCGCGAGCGTCCTTTAAGAAGATTGTTGTCGCCCTTCCCGTGAACAAACGACTTTCGCCGAATGCGTGCAATCACGAGTGCACTATAGCGAGGCACGTTACATGGTTCTCGGCTATTTATGACTAGCGACCGTAATCATGGACACAATTCCCGCTTCGAGTGGCTCTCCTTTCATTTGAGTGGACACTCGATTCTTCAGAATCCCGCCTTCGAATTAAGCATATAAGCCGTCAGAAATGTCTGCATACAAGGTGACTTGTTTGGCCACGGTCCTAAGGACAGTCAGACTGACCAAAGTTGAGATCAGTGAAACGAAGACAGTGGCCCAGCTATTGAAGGAACTCAATCTCTCTTTTGACCACATCGTGCTGGTTGACGGACGCAGGGTGGCGACCGATTCAATCTTGCATGAACACGACAAGGTCGTTGTGCTTCCTCTCATTGCCGGCGGCTAGTCTCTCCAATCTTCTGAGCGAATTCGTGAGCGGTGTCTAGGTCAATACTGAGCTCAGCATTGGGCATGCTCGGAATTGGCATGCCAAGTTCTATACCTATCTTGTCTAGCACGAGTTGTACGATTCTATCCGGCTTGAGGCTCACGATATCTCTCTGAATCTTGACCTTTTCAGATACTGCTTTCGAGAGAATCTTCTGAGAGCCCGAGCTGTATTGTGTTGCTTTCTTCGGGCCTGAAGCAAGTGTTTCGGGGAGGCCCATCTTGATGGCTAGTTCCCTGAAGATTACTTTTCGTTCTGGTATGCCGCTTGGGGATATCTTCCAGCGTGAAGGGACTTCGAGGGCTTCGGAGACGAACTGACTATTCAAATATGGAAAGAATGCGCTTAGACCATTATAGCCTATCGCTCTCTCATCTCTTCCGATGTTCACTCTATGGGTTTCTTGAATCTCTGAACGTAGCTCTTCGTCAAGCGCGTCCTCCCCCATCTCTGCAAAGAGCCGAGCATGTCTTGCATATCCTGCAAATAGCTCATCCGGACCTTGACCCGAAATTAAAATCCTGTCTCCTGAAGCTCTTGCTGCGCATGCTGCGACAAACAATGGAAGTGCAATCTCGACGTCCATCTGTCTGGTGGTTTCGATTGCGTAGATCAGCTCTGGCAGAACTCCCCAGACTCTGTCTTTGTCGAACGGCACGACCTTCAGTTCCATCTCCAATGCCTGGGCAGCTTCACAAACGAATTCTTCATCATGTGAACCCTTGCCGCACGCAGTGAAGAGAGTCACGTTCCTGCATACATACTTGGCAAGCAATGCGGCAAGCGAGCTGTCGACGCCGCCCGAGAAGAGCACACCTACATTCTCAGCTGAATGCAGGCAATTGAAGCAATCCCGTAGGCGGCTTCGAAGCGATGCCAACAATTCCTCTTTGGACCGACTCTTGTTCACACCAGGGTAGGTTCTCTCTTGAGTTCTGATTGTCGGTTGGGGCTGATGTGCATCGACATGAAGCGTCTGACCGGGTTCGAGTTCTATAGGTTTGGAAAGACCTATTCTCCAGAGAGCCTTTCTCTCTGTCGAGAATGCGAGACCTTCTTCCCACGATTGATAGTAGATGGGACTCGTGGAGTGTCCGAACCTCGACAGAAGAAGACCTGACTCATTGGTTCTGAGGATCAAGGCATCCGATAATCCTTGAGTTCTGGATGCCCCGTCATTATCTGTCAAAGGGACCTGAGTTCCCAGCAAGCGGTCAATGATGTCTTGTCGGACATTCCATCCACACACGACGAGCGTCTGCCTGCCCTTGTGCTTTGCGTAAAAGTCCTGAGTGACGGGAGACCGGATATCTAATGCGAATCGCTCGTGGAGATCAGTGCCTGATAGTGTGAGTCTCTGTTTGCCCCTGTGCTCCATTGCGTCGGACATTCGCCGGAGCGAGCTGTAGGGGCTAGCAGCAATCCGAGTACGATAGATGCCTACGATGCCTACCATTGGAATCAGCAGATTGCATTTTCAGTATGTTCTTCAGAGCGGGCGAAGCAGTTCTCTTCCGTTCGCTTTACTGGCCACTTTCGAACACTGGGTTTGACATAGACTCACTTGGATACTGGAACATCATGCAGTACTACGTTCTGTACTCCTGAAATCGACTTGAGCGTGCGTTCGAGAGTGGCAACAGGCATCTTGAGCTGACCCGGGGTGAAATAGCACTCATAGTAGCATTGATTCGCAGCTTGACAGATTCCACTTGTGAAGAGGATGTCCTGTAACCCTGCTTTGTCAAAGGCAGATGTAAGTTCCTCCAGAAAGCTCTTGCTCAGTTTTTGGATGTCCAGCTTCAGGTACATCACCTTGTCACTGCCCACTGGATACAGTTTGACATTCTTGTCCTTCATGACGAGTATGGCAAGCCCGTAGGGCTGTCCAATCCCATCCACGAAGTCGGCTGGCAGTGTAATTGTATTGCCCTTCGCGATTCTCATCACTCTTGCTTGAGTCATGTCCGTCTTGCTCAACGATTGTGCCTCCGAACTAAGCCAAGGAGGAAATCGCTTGATGCGATTATATCTCTTGTGGGAGTTGCCATTGAAGCGAGGTCCGCGAGCTTAGAGGCTATTTCGCTAGCTTGAGCGTGTCAAACTCCGAGCATGCCTGTCCCGTATTCGTTCTTGGTCAGGGCCCAGATCGTCACTTGAGCCACTTCAATATTCCTTTGAGCAGGCCCCTCGCTTCCTCCAATCCTCCTGATGCGCCAATGATGACCTGATAGTCCGTAGCCCATACATTCAGTCACAAATGTGTCGTACTGAGAGCTAATCCATTCTTAGAGCGACACATGCTACAACGGCGGCCACGACGATAATGCTCAGGACTAGTACAAGTCTCCAGTCAAGCAATGATGGCGTGAGACTGTTCGGGTCTTCTTGATCCAAGAGCGATGTGAAACCAAGTATCTGGAGTAAGTCGACTGCAGCACCTGCAATCGGAAGTGCGCCGAGTGGAAGGCCTGGCACATTTCCCCAGCTTCCGTCGGCGGCCTGACACTGTATTATGAACTCTGCAGCAGATTGCAGGTTGCACTGGCTCAAGGCATTCAATGTCTGGAGTCCCTTCACGGCGTAAAACGTGGTCACGAGGTTTGTATCATTTGTGCCGGGGCCCTCTTCAAACCCCCCCAGAGCCATGCCCTGAAGTGAGCTGTTGACCTGACGGCTCAGTATCCACTGCGCGACATCGCCACTGCTGGTCAATGATGACAATTGGCTGAGAGAATCAAGTGCGAGGACTGCCGCGGCAGTCGGAGTAACGCCAGCAACTGATGAGTTTGGACTGAGCTTGAAGCTGTTGCCAACTCGGCAGCTGAGTATCCATTCCACTGTCTTGGTTTCGTTGCGCAACCACTTGTCACGTGTCTCTTCCGGTTTGAGTTGAAGAAGCATATTAAGCGAATCCAATGCGAAATAAGTTGAAAGAATGTCTGGCGCGGTACCGGATGCATTGCCGAATCCACCAGATGTTGTCTGCGTCTTGTTGAAATAGATTAAGGCGGCGGTCACGTTGAAGTTGATACTTCCCATGTGGGGGATATCAGTGAACTCCCCGAACAGATTCCAGAGCTGCAGGGCTGTCCAAGTGGTCGCTATGCCCACTGGACCTGCGATGTATGAGCTGAAACCTCCGTAGCGACTGTAGGTCTCCGCACCTGTCTTCCACTGAACCTTCTGGGTGAAGTTCTTCATCTTGACGAGGTCTATCATCGGTGGTCTGGACGAAAGGTATCCTAGGCTGTCGAGGATCAGAGCCGCCGCTTCAGTTGATTCTATGCGTGATGTGGTCTCTCCGGCGACAGAGTATCCTCCTTCGACTGCGTCATAGCGCCCTCCAATGTACGAAATCAGAGATTCCTTTCTGGTCGCTGGGTTTGCAGAAGCTGGCTGGACCAGAAATGGCAAGATGACAAGGGCCAATGCGATAATCAAGCCGACTGTTCTGACCTTGCTCATGTCAAGACGCACCAGTGCTCAACGCGTTGAGGGCCGAATCGGGGTCCCGTTATTAATGTTACCGTCGTACAGAGAATGCACGGGATTGATTGCTGTAGGTAGCAGTCTGCTTGCCAATGAACGACCGATTGTTACATCGAACCGAGCTTCTTGGAACGTAAGTATCTATATGCCGAGTCTGCGGCGATTGCACCCTGACCGACGGCAACTGCAATCTGCTTCATCGATGCCACAACATCTCCGGCAGCGAATATCCCCGGTATGCTGGTCATCTGGTTATTGTCTGTGATGATCTCTCCGCGTCTGTTTGTGGCTACGCCAACGGCTTTGATGATTGTACTCTCTGGTTCCGAGCCTAGTGCCACAAACACGCCATCAACCACTAGCGATTGTGTTTCACCTGTCTGCACATTCTCAAGGAGTACTTCCTGGATCTGCTGGTCTCCTCTGAATTCTTTCGCTGTAGTGTTCCAGATTAGTTCAACGTCGGTCTTGAACAGCTGGTCTTGCACTGCTTTCACAGCCTTGAGGGCATCTCGCCGGTGAATCAGATAGACCTTCGCCGCGACCTCGTGCAAGTACAAAGCTTCTGTGACAGCCGTATTCCCTCCTCCTATTACTGCGACTGTCTTTCCCCTAAAGAGAGGGCCATCGCATGTAGCACAGAATGAGACCCCTCTACCGGTCAGTTCCTCTTCGCCCGGTATGTTTAGCTTCATATAGCCCCCACCGGTCGCAACAATCACAGCATGCGCACTGTAGTTTCCTCGTCGCGTTTCCAAGATGAATTCGCCGCTCTTCTCGGGTCCGCGTACACTCTTGACCTCGGTAATCTCCCTGATTTGTGCACCGCTTTTCTTGACCTGTTCTTTCATCCGGGTCGCAAGGTCGATTCCGACTATGAACGTAAACCCCGGGTAATTCTCAATTCCCGGGCTTGTGGCCTGCGCTCCCCCAAGGACTTTAGACTCTAGCAGGAGTGTCTTGAGTCCATAACGGGCGGCATAGATGGCCGCGGTCATACCCGCAGGTCCCCCGCCTACGATGGCAAGTTCCCAGCTAAGGTCCTCGGTCATCAGGGTCCCACCATTGCAGGAAGTGCAATGAGATGTGTCACAGGTCCAAAGTCACCCTTAATCTCTCTTCTGGTCAGACCACATGCAAGTCTCGAAAGGCTTCGTCTGTCAGACCTTCTCCGGGCACTAAGGCCACCTTCTTGAGGGGTTTCAACATGTCGGCAATTCGTGCGAACGTCACTTCCCTGACAGGACCGCTCTCATGCTTCGAGAGAAACACCGCCAGTCTGAACTTCTCTGGTTCGTAGGTGAAGACATGGCCCGGACCAACAGCGAGTACTGTTTCCACTCTATCAAGACCCTCCCAAGGCCATGCAGAATCATTGAACGATTCGATCACAACAGAATCGGATGATCTCTCAATCCCATTAAATGACTCGCTGACATATCTTTCAAAGCAATCGTTCTCATTGTTCTGAACTTCCTCAAGACGGGTCACGGGCCGTAGCTTTATGCCCGAAGACAGCCTATCTGCTTGTTCAGGCGTAAGTAGTAACTGCTCTTTCTGAATTAGATCTCGGGCAATCATCATCGTTGATTCCACCCGGTTGCCCTGAGGGTGACTCATTCTCTCCATTGCTAGGACCGAATCCCATCCAGCGAGAGCGAGCGTACTGAGGGGTGCCTTTCCCGGCGTCTGGAGACGCGCAGGCACGTAGAGCGCATGAACAGGGTTGGCCACAAAATCATGGAGTCTCGACTGATAGACTCGCCTTACGCGAGTGGCATCGTAAGATACTAGCTGCTTGTTTTCCAAGCAGAACTGAGTGTGTTCATGCCTGTACCAGTAGTTATGTCCACTAATCGGTTTGAAGAACTCAACAGCACGGCTGTCCTTCATTCTTTGAATGAGCTGAATCGAGACTCCTGTCTTTCCAGAGTCGAAGGGATTCAGTCCAACAACTAGGACACGGTTGCTCACTGGACCCTCTCCATTCAAGAGCGAAAGAAGAACTGAAAGACAAAAGAAGAGATGAGATGGAGCCTGAGGGTTCCATCTCTTTTCGTTTCCTAATACATTCCGCCCATTTCACCCATGCCGCCAGGACCGCCTGGACCACCAGGGCCACCGGGGCCGCCTGCTGGAGGCGCGCTGGACTTTGCGGCAATCACATCATCAATCCTCAGAAGCATCTGTGCTGCTTCGGACGCAGAACGGACTGCCTGTCTCTTGACACGGGTGGGTTCAATCACTCCGGCCTTCATCATATCAGCGGCGTGACCGACAAAGACATCCACGCCGTACCACATACCAGTTGGCTTGGTGTGCTCCTTGTTGAGCTCGGCCATGATATCGATTGGGTCATGCCCGCCGTTCTCTGCTAGAGTCCTCGGTATCACTCTGAGAGAGTCGGCAAACGCCTCAATCGCAAGCTGCTCACGACCCTTGACTTCGGCTGCAAAAACTACAAGGCGCTTGGCAATCTCGGCCTCTACCGCGCCGCCGCCTGCGACATATGTGCCGTCCTCAACCACGTTTCTGACGACTGAAAGAGCATCATGCATAGCTCTCTCTGCTTCATCTACCACGTGCTCAGTACCGCCTCTGATGACTATTGAAACGGCCTTCGGATCCTTGCAGTCTCTGACGTAAACGAGCTTGTCATCGCCAATCTTGACTTCCTCGACGAGACCTGCGGTCCCGAGGTAGCTTGAGTCAAGTTCCCCAAGGCTGCTTGCAACTTTGCCGCCTGTGGCCTTTGCGAGCTTCTCCAGTGTGCTCTTCTTTGCCCTACGGACAGCCATGATACCAGCCTTCGCGAGAAAGTGCTGTGCAACGTCATCGATTCCTTTCTGACACACAAGGACGTTAGCGCCGCTTGCAATGATCTTGTCGACCATGCCCTTAATCATGTGCTCTTCTTCATCAAGGAAGGCCTTGATCTGGTCGGGCTTCTCGATCTTAATCTCAGCATCGAACTCGGTCTTCTCGACTTCTACTGCGGCATCGACCAAAGCGATTTTCGCGCTTGGGACCTTTCTCGGCATGGCAGTGTGCACTATTTCCTTGTCGATAACTATGCCCTTGACGAGTTCGGTTTCGGTGAGGCTCTTGCCTTGCTTCTTGGTGACCTCAATCATGTCGATGTCTGCCTTGTTCTTGCCGTCGACCTTCTCGACTATTTGCAGAATAGCATCAACTGCGATAGCAGAGAAGTGGTCTCTTGCACCTACAATGGACTTGCTGTTCATCGAAGTGTTTGCAATGCTTATGAGAACTTTCTTGTCGAGACCGGTCATAGATACCGAGATTTGGTCGAGTATCTTTGTGGCTTCGTCGGAAGCTCTCTGATATCCACCGACAATAACCGTCGGGTGAATCTTCTTGTCAAGGAGTTCCTGAGCCCTCTTCAGGAGTTCTCCAGCGATGATGACTGATGATGTTGTACCATCGCCGGTTTCTTGGTCTTGGCTCTTTGCGACCTCCACAAGCATCTTTGCGGCGGGATGCTGTACGTCGATCTCCTTCAGGATTGATGCACCGTCGTTTGTGATTGTTACGTCACCCAGCGAGTCAACCAACATCTTGTCCATGCCGCGTGGACCTAGTGTGGACTTGATAGCATCAGAAATCACGATGCCTGCCATGATGTTGTTCGCCTGGGCAGATTTCCCACGTGTCCGCTGAGTGCCTTCTTTTAGAATCAAAACGGGTGTGCCACTTAACTGTGCCATATGACATACACCTTATCGTTTCCTAACAGACTGAAAGCGTTCTCATCTCAGCCTAAGCTGAGGCTGCCAGTCAAAACTGTACATGGACTTCGCGTTTAGCATTTAAAGATTGCTTTCGAACCTCGCGCCCTTTTGATACGAGCTCTATGGGAACAGTTGACTTGGGTCTGGTACTGACTGTCACATCAGTCGGCGAGTGCGAGTCAGAGTACGATTGACCTGTATCGGTTACTTTCTGTAAACGTAGATCAGCAAAGCAACAAGGAATACAAAGAAGCCGATGAAGAGCAGAGCGAGAGTCATTTCTCCGCCTGCGATATATGCAGAGATACCCCACACAGTAAGGGCAAGCGCGAGAATAATCACGATGTATTCAATTGGTTTCACGGATTTGTTAAAGGACACTTCCCTTTCCTCCGTACACTCTTAGGTGACAAATCAATTAAGCTCTTCGGCGTGTTGGGTCATGATAGGCGCGATCATTCATGGTCTGGCTCTCTTCTGTTCACTCGTCGGCATCGCTTTCATGTCTGCGATGGCATCTGCTGAATCCATCAGGGTTTGCGGTCAAAGTACCCTCCTGTCTGCTCCATCAGCACAGACTGCACTGCTCGCGTTCTGTCGTGCGGGCGATGGCCTTAATACAGACTCTTGCGTGACCTCCTTGCGAGGGAACGAGCGGGGAATGAAGAGCCGATGAGATGGTTCAGTGTCCTCACAATCCGTCAGATTGTGTTCTTGATGACTCTTGTGACATTGTTCGCACCGATTGCAGTGGGTAGTCCATTCACCTACAGATCACTGGACAGTTCAGTTATGTCTGTGGATATCTTGGTGATAGCACCAGTATGGTCTTTCGGGACTGGGGAGAACTTCTATACGGCAGGGTTGTTCGTGTTCGAACCTCTCCATATTATTGGCTATCTATCTGTCACATTCTTTGGAATAGTATTCGGCGTGTTGGTCGTCCGCCATTGTCAAGACAAGTGCTCAAGAAAATGGGTGCGCGTTGCAGCCTTGGCGAGCATCGCCGTTCCGTTGTTCATCTTGGCCCTCAAAGTCCCAACCTACCTTGCTTTACATTATCTGGCATACGACGGGCCCGTTCCTATTCAGCTAATCGTCGGGCTTCTAGTGGTGAGATCACACAGAGTTCCCGGCAGCGAATCACCTTGGTTCAATGAAGAAAGAGCGGCTTCTCGGTACTCCTCCAGCCAATAGGTAGGCTGTTTCAGTACGTGTGGATTTATCTCCGGACCTGACCAAAGGGGATAAGACTTCAGGTTCCAAGTGGACAGTGGAACCAATTCCGGGTCCAAGGAACACCTGTGATTGAGTCTGAAATGCTTGCGTCGATAAGCAGCCAGAGGTGCACGTTTGAATGACCGGCAAGAAAAGGATTGAGAAAGATTTCCTAGGTGAAGTGGAAGTTCCCGCGGACTCATATTGGGGAGTCGGTACTCAGAGAGCACTGGAGAGCTTCCAGATTAGCGGAAGAAGGATGCCCCCTGAGTTCATTGTTGTTCTTGCAAAGGTGAAGAAGGCCTGTGCTCTTGCAAACATGTCGATTGGCGTGTTGGATTCGAAGTTAGGAAGGGCGATTGTTCAAGCTGCGGATGAAATCATCATTGAGCACAGGTTTCTGGATCAGTTCCCGATTGACGTGTATCAGTCTGGTTCAGGCACTCAGACTAACATGAACATGAATGAGGTCTTGGCCAATCGGGCAAACGAAATCCTTGGTCACCCCAAAGGACGGCAATCGCCGGTTCACCCCAATGACCACGCAAACATGAGTCAATCATCAAATGATGTGATTCCTGCCGCCATGCACGTAGCCGCTTTGGATGCAATTCAAAGCAGTCTCATTCCTGTTATCAATGGTCTCATCGACGCTCTCGACTCGAAGATTGCAGAGTTCGAAGGAATTGTGAAAGTGGGCCGCACTCATCTTCAGGATGCCGTACCCATTCGGTTGTCGATGGAATTCGAAGTCTACCGGAGACAAATCGCCGCAAGCCTTGAACAAACAGAGCATGTCTGCGAGGAGCTTCTCGTGATACCGCTGGGGGGCACCGCTGTCGGGACAGGTCTCAATGCTCCCAAGGGATTTGCCGAAGCCGCTGTGAAGCAGCTCGGCGCAATGACCAAGTCTGAGATCAAGATCAACCCTGTGAAAGCAGAGGGTATTGCCAGCCACTCTGTTTTGGTACTAACTAGCGCAGCACTTCGGTCTCTGGCACTGTCTTGCATGAAGATGGCGAATGATATCAGGTGGATGGGAAGCGGTCCTAGGGCAGGTCTGGGCGAGCTTCTTCTGCCGGAAAATGAACCCGGGTCATCGATAATGCCGGGCAAGGTTAACCCAACTCAGTCAGAGGCTCTCATCCAAGTGTGCATTCAGGTCGTTGGTAATGATCAGGTCATATCATTGGCCGAGGGGTTTGGCAGCGTACTTGACCTGAATGTGGCCAAGCCCATCATGATTGTGAATTTGCTCGACAGCATTGCGATACTCTCTGGCGGAATTGCTTCGTTCGTAAAACACTGTCTTACGGGGCTCGAGGCAAACGAGTCCGTGCTCCATGACCAGCTTGAAAGAAGCCTCATGATTGTGACTCGCCTAACGCCAATTCTGGGATATGATAAGGCTGCAGAGATTGCCAGAACCGCATACAAGTCTGGACGAACAATCAGAGAGACACTGGCCGATATGGGTGTTCACATTGATGGTGACCTAGATGAGCTGTTGGACCCGTCAAAGATGGTCTAGGCTTAGCGAGTTCTGTTGATGTATACCTAACTCGACAAGAAGCACGTACTTTACCGGAAAGAAAATCAGAGGCTGAAGAGCAAGGCGTCCTTCGTTTTGGACTTGCGTTTGGAGTGAAGCTTGTTGACATTGATGCACGATGTCGTAGTCATTGGCGCGGGCCTTTCAGGCCTGAGAGTCGCTATTGAGCTTGTCGACGCCTGCGATGTTGCGGTCGTCACGAAGGTTCACCCGCTTAGGTCTCATTCGGTCGCGGCTCAGGGAGGCATCAATGCCGCCTTTGGCCCTTCTGATACGTGGCAAGCTCATGCGTTTGACACGGTGAAGGGCTCAGACTACCTTGCAGACCAGGACGTCGTGGAGCTCTTGGCAAAGGATGGACCAAGAGCTGTGATCGAGAACGAACGGTGGGGTACTGCTTTTTCAAGAACGGAAGACGGCAGAATTGCCCAGAGACCATTCGGTGGGGCCGGATTTCCTCGCACGTGCTACGCGGCAGACCGGACGGGTCACAACCTTTTGCACACAACCTTCGAGCAGGCGACCAGGAAAGGGGTCAAGTTCTACAATGAATGGTTCGCCACATCCCTTGTCAAGTCCGGAAGCGGTGTCTGTGGTCTTACGGCACTCGAGATCCCTTCAGGCGAAGTCCATCCCATCTCGGCGAAAGCGGTTGTCATTGCTACAGGCGGCTATGGACGAATCTATGCTCGATCGACGAATGCTCTAATCAATACTGGAGATGGGTGTGCCTTGGCACTTGACGTTGGCGTCCCCCTGAAGGACATGGAGTTTGTACAATTCCATCCGACGACTCTTTATGGCTCCAATATTCTCATCAGCGAAGCCGCTAGGGGAGAGGGCGGTTTGCTGTTCAATTCGAAGGACGAACGGTTCATGAAGAACTATGCGCCTTCTGCTATGGAGCTTGCTCCCCGCGATGTGGTTGCCCGGGCGATCCAGACTGAAATCAATGAAGGCAGAGGATTCGAGAATGCCTATGTCCATCTCGACATTCGTCACTTGGGGAAGGACCGAATCGCTGAAAGGCTACCCGGTATACGTGAAATCTCTATTCACTTCGCAGATGTGGATCCTGTCGATCGGCCCATTCCCATTCAACCCGGTCAGCACTACTCGATGGGGGGAGTTGATTGTGACAAGAATGGGACCACGGTTCTGAAAGGGCTCTATTCATTGGGAGAGGCAGCCTGCATGAGTGTCCACGGTGCAAATCGTCTCGGCGGCAATTCATTGCTTGAGACCCTGGTATTCGGAAGAATAGTTGGCGTGGCAGTCAAGGACTACTTGAAGACGACCGGCAGGGTTGAGAAGAGTAATCTTGGTGGCGGGTTGCGGCGTACCACAGAAAGGATGCAGGCATTACTATCAAAGGGAACGGGCCAGTCCCCAAGTGTGATTAGAAGTGAATTGTGCAGTATGATGAATCAGTATGTGGGGATATTCCGGGACTCTCAGGGCCTAAGCATCGCATTGAATATGATCAAGTCATTGCAGGAAAGAAGCAGGAAGATGACTGCCGGTTGCACGGACTCGCGGTTCAATTACGCTCTCATAAGAGCGCTTGAGCTTCAGAACATGCTGCAGCTGGCAGAAGTGACGGCCGTGTCGGCGCTAGCTAGAGAGGAGAGCAGGGGAGCTCACTCGAGGACAGACTTTCCGAAGAGAGACGACCAACGGTTTCTCAAGCACACTGTCGTCACCAAGACGAAAGGTCGCCTCGTTGTCGGTTACAAACCCGTGAATCTGGGCATGTTTCAAGTCAAGGAGCGCGAGTACTGATGATCTTCAGAATAGCTAGGAGTCCAGAAGGCCGAAGGATAACTCGTTACGATGACTACAATCTGTCAGTGACCAAGGGGATGACGGTCCTGGATGTGCTGTTTCGAATTCAGGACGACATTGATCCATCGCTGTCTTTTCGGTATTCGTGCAGAGGAGCTGTGTGCGGCAGCTGTGCGATGCTCATTGACAGGGTGCCACGGCTTGCTTGCAGAACACCTGTTGAGACTATCAAGCAGGCAACTCTCAGGCTCAGAGAATTCCCAGCTATTGAGACCGCGCAGTTGAGGGAATTGGGCGATTCAGTGGTTATTATCGAGCCTTTGCCGGTTCTGCCGGTACTGAAGGACCTTGTAGTCGACATGTCCTCGTTCTATCAGAGATTCGAGGAGATGAAGCTCTGGACGGACCCTGAAGACGGACAAGAACCGAGAACGCAGATTCCAGCAGAGCTCTCGAGATTTGACAGGTATGCCAATTGCATAAGCTGCGCGATATGCTTGGCTGCGTGCCCCGTGTGCGACAGTCATACTGAATTCATGGGGCCTGCCGCTTTGGCAAAGGCTTGGCGGTTCTATCAGGACAGTCGAGTGATGAATCGAGGGAGATATCTCGAGGTTGCCAAGCGCCGCGAAGGCGCGCCAATGTGTGAGCTGGTTATGAACTGTGTGAAGGCCTGTCCTAAGGACGTAGCTCCGGGAGGCGCCATCAGAGAAATCAAGAGTACAGGTCAATAGGTGTCAACCAAGACTTCTGACCGAGTGACACGGAAGTGGCAGCCCATATTAGACAACCTTCTACTCGCAACCTCTATGGCTGCTTCAGACAAGTCACAGATTGCCCATCTACGGCCTGTCTTCTCTGCTACGACGGCAGTGGTTCCTGTCCCTGCGAAGAAATCTCCAACAAGATCGCCTGTACCTGTGGCACACTCGATGATTCTCTGCAACAGCAACTCAGGTTTCTGAGTGAGAAACCCAGTATACTCCGACGAACTTCCTTGGATGGGTGGAATGTCGAGCCACAAATCTGATACCACGACTCCAGGCACATCATCGAGGTATCGCTTCTTTGAGTAGCGTCCGTTCCTGCTTCTGTATATGAGGTCTTGATTCCACCACTCATCCAGTGTTTCTCTCTTGTACAGGTACGGTGCGGTGCGTCCCCTCCATTCAAACTGCTTCCTGTCTTCAGACCTCTGGATGCCCTGCGCCTCTATCTCAATCAGCCTGAACCTGCCTTTCTCATCCTTGTACCTGTACGGCGTGACGGATTTTGAATCATGCTCTCGGTAGACGGGCCGAGCCCGAAACAGCGAAGAATCCTTGGCATACACTAGGATTGTGTCATGTTGGCTGCCGAAGCCCTTACTCTGTGCCTTGGGGCTGTTCGTGCGCCGCCATACTATTTCATTGACGAAGTTGTCGTACCCGAGGATTTCGTCCATGAGGACTCTTGCGTAGTGTGAAACGTGCCAGTCTAGGTGCAACCAGATGCTGCCA
>PRDJ01000001.1 GCA_003345555.1 Candidatus Thorarchaeota archaeon | reverse complement strand
GTTGAATGCATAGTAGTGTGCCATGAGAAGTGTGAGATGAACAGAGTGTTCTCGGGTCACGCCAGGCAACTTGACCATCCGGAGAATAGTAGTCCACTTCTGAGCTATCTCCTGCTGAACGCATTCAAGCATTCCCGTGTCTATCGACTTGGACCTCAATAATGCCAAAGTACCCAACAAGATAATGCCATCAAGAACTTCGTCGTCAGGCAGTACGTTCTTGGTGTCCCGCCTGCTAGCCATCTCGGTAAAATCCTTTGACGATTTCTGCACTGCTGCAGTGCATTCGGCGACGAGCGCGGCGAGGGATTTGGCATCCTCAGTTTGTCCAAGTCGGTCATATGCATTGGCTGCTGAGCGAAGTGCTTCCACAACCCATGAAGCCACTGCAAAATCAGTGAGCCTACGAAATTGGGGCGTCCTATCTTCGCTTGGCAAGCGAGGGCCTAGATAAGACGCGGATATTTCATTCGCGTGCGCAATAGGTACTCTTGGTGTGGATTCTTCTTCGTTGGGTTGCTGGCCGGTCCATTCGGTTACCCCTTCTTTCTGTTGAACTACTTGTTGTTCTTCCTTAGGCACTTCAATCGGGGCAGAACTGAGATATGACCTGGCTTTTTCCGAAATAGCGGGCAATAGCTCATCGAGGACTGGTCGGACTGTCCTCAGATAAGACATATCTTGTAAGTGCTCAAAGACGTGAAGAATCGTCCATACTGCTGGGGCGGCAGCCGACACATCCGTCAGCGTGTCAGCCTGTATCCCGCGAACCAAATCAAGGGAAACCTCTCGTGCGAGGGACAGGCAATTACCTCTGCAGAGAGCCGAAAGAAGATGAGCCTTATCATTCCACGACGAATCGGGGATGCGCATTTGCTGTGGAAGCACAGAACTGCGGACTTGCATGGCCAGTAGTGCCTTTGATTGAGAAAGCAATTGACTCAGGTTTCTATCTGGGAATTCCCCGCTCAGTGTCGAGCCCATGAACTCGAACCACGTCTGCACTGTTGAGTCTCTGGCGCGCTGATCCATAGGCAAAGCCGGTAGCGGATCCTTCTTGGTCAATGGAACGAGCGGGGACACAAAGAAGAAGCGTTCAGTCCCGGCGGGCTTCAAGATAATATCGAAACGGAGAACAACAGTGGCAAGACCGTCAGGCGCATTGATTGCCGAGTCCGATCTTGGGGCAAGATCCGCTATTGTACTGGGAAGATTCTTGTTGTTTGCAGTCGTGACATAGACAAACTTGGGATCCCGATTCATAATCATTGCCAAGATGCCGTTTGTGTACACGGCTCTCTTTGGCGCGCTGAACTCTGCTGTCTCGATGGGCTCTACGCCGTTGACTGATATTGGTCTGATGACTGCATAGAACGTGAACTTTGCTCGCTCCAAGGAACGGTTCCTAACTTGGACCTCGTTATATATCGCCTCGCTACCACCTTCTGAGCTATGGTAGACAAGCCGGGAGTATTCCAATGGTCCTAGGTCCATTCTCCATTCGTAGACTTGATCTTCAGGAGAAAGGAGCGTGAGCCGCGGTCCCTCGTCAGCAATTGTAGAAGGGAAGATGATCCCCGTCGGTGCAAGCAACCAGAATTCGATGGATCCACACTCTGGATTCACCGTCAGGAGTCCCTTTGAGTCACTGATTGCATATCCGCGCGAACCAACCCCACCTATGGTGGTCCAGTTCCTTCTTTGGTCATTGTCTAGAGAGTCGCATTCTGAAGGGACTTTCGAAGACCTGCGAGAATCTCTAAGTGCCCAGTTTGGAAGCATCCAGTTCTCGGCGGCCCGATAGACTCGTCCGTTCAAACAGGCCCTAAGCCATTCAATCTCGCCCGTTGCGTCTAGATGCCTCTGAGGGTCGGGTATCCCATGGTTTCTCGCGACTCTTCTGAATCGTTCCAGTATTGACTGTGGCGTCGCGAGTGACATCATCTTTCTCCCTGTTGTTCTTGATGCGAGTGAAGCTATCCTTTACCGAACAACAGGTTGTGTGAGTCTGTTCTATTTATCTTTAAGTTGAACGTCATTCGTCGGGAGTCAGGCGGTTGTCATTTCTCCCCGCCGAAATGGCCTTCCGAGGGTACACGCAATAGCGCGATGGGATTCCGCTGTGTCAAAACAAAATGGAACATATCCGTTCTCCAGAGACTGTCCAGGTTGAGTGCAGATTCCACGCAACGCTTAAGTGTGCTCTACTGGTGGGGGTCGCTAGCTTATGCCCTGCAGCCACAGTGCTTGGATGAATACCCAGAGATGTCCCTGTGAGTGAGGACATATGATGGCAGAGACTCTGACCAAACCACGACGCCGTATAACAAACATGGTCGCGAAGGAACTGCGCCTGATAGTGAAGGATAGGTTCGCCCTGTTCCTGATTTTTCTCCTCCCAGCAGTGCTCATCGGAGTGTTGTGGTATGTCATAGGCGTCAGTGATTTGGGGACTCTCACGATAGGAAGTCAACAGGGTCAGAGTAGCAGCGGAAACACCACCGCTACTGCGGACATCGACCTGGGTGTCATAGACCTCGACACCACAAGAACTTACAGCGGAGGAGATCTATCAGAGAATTTCACAGCGTACGTTGGACTTCTGGTGACCGAGCTCGTTGTCTACAACAACACTCACGAGGCGTACCAAGACCTGTACAACAAGACAATAGACGGCTACATAGTGATACCTGATGGTTTCGAAGCAAATCTGACGATAAACGAACCCACTTACATCGAGCTCCATGTGGACGCCACCAAGATGATCGAGCAGAGCACAGTGATGGCCACTGTGCAGGGAGCAACCATATTGTTCAGAGCCTCGAAAATGTGGATTCGGTCAGAGGTATTCCCATCTATGATTATCGAGTTTACTCCCAAAGGCGGGTATGTCGCGACTATATTTGGCGGGTTCATCGTGATATTCTCAAGCTATCTTGGGATTGCAATGACAGGAGCCCAATCGATAGTAGGGGATATCCCGCTACGTCGTATGCTGCTCACACCGACCAACAGGCTTGAGGTGGTAGTGGCCAAGGTCGCGGCGTATGTCATAGTTGGGTTCTTTCAGTCCTTGCTTCTTGTATCTCTCTGGGTGATTGCCTTCAACCTGAGCCTTAACACAGGCTTTGAGGTCCTTGTCTTCGTCATGACCCTGGTTTCGCTCAGCGGTTCAGCAACGGGCATTCTGGTCTCAGCTATAGCTTCTTCAAGACTGCAGGCAAATCAGATGTTCCTCTTTGTCATGTTTGCAACCCTCATACTGTCAGGATTCTTTGTTGATGTCGGTGTGCTGGACCAGTACATGCCATTCAATCAGGGCATGAAGCTCTTGATTGACACTGCATTCAAGGGCCTTGGACTCGTGCAGTTGGCTTTGCCCATATCGAAGCTGTTAGCCTTCTCGGTGGGTGCGATTCTAGTGGCCACATTTGTCTTCTCCAAGAAACCAACCCTAGACTGAGATTGGAAGAGGTGTAGATTGAATTGGAAGAGGAAACACGTCCTGAATTAGCTCCTATGAAGGAAGTTCCCTCGTTTGTTGAGGAAGCTTACTTCTCCGGTGGACGAATAGGTGATGCAATAGATTGGTGCATCGTAAGACAGGACAGAGAGATACATTGCGACGTTCAAGGAATTCTCACAGACTCAAAGAGCGAAGTCAGAATCAAGGGACGGGTTTTGGCGTCCAAGAAAGGAGTGGTCACCCGGCGTATCGTACTCAGGCTTGAGGAGGACTTGCGTCGAAAGAGAGCCGGAGAGCTCGATTCAGTCCTTACTGTCGGGAGCGATTCTACAAGCCAGGAGGATATTGCGGCCTCCCAGATCACGCTTCAGAACTATCTCAAACGCAACATGTCAGCCGACGTATACTATGATGGCAAGGATTTGCAGCAGGCAGCGAAAGACCTGACAAAAATGAGAGGCAGGGAAATACTATGCACTGTATGGGGACACAGAGCTTCGGACAAGCTTCGCATGACGGTCAAAGGAGATCTGGTTTCTTCCGCAAGCAAGCCTGCACCGATATTGCCTGAGGGCTTCCTCGAAGTTCGTGTAGAACCTGAGGATAAGGTGGGATCACCGAAAATCTATCTCATCGCTCAGCCGCAGTTGCTCATAGGACCGTTCTCGAATCCAGTAATGACAGTCATTGCCGAGAAGGTCCTTATCCAACCATTCGCCTGGAAAGAGGCACCAGCATACAGAGACGTTCTCGTGGCAAGGAATCTGACAGTAGCAATCAAGTCGGGCAAGAAGCTAATCGAGAACGTGTCTTTTGCCATCAGGGAGGGCGAAATGCTGGCAATCATCGGTGAATCTGGAGCCGGAAAATCGACAGCCATCAAGGCGCTGATCGGAGACATTCCCAGTACGGGCGTTGCGCGAATCGCAGGCGTTGACTCTAGAAATGCACAGAAAGTACGCTACTTCTTTGGTTACTGCCCGCAAGATCTGAGTTACATGTACGAAACCTTCACTCCTCTTGAGAACATAGTCGCCTTCGGCAAGCAGTACGATCTGCCCGAGTGGCAACTCATCCAAGAGGGGAAAACGCTTCTTAGAGACTTCGGCATTCTGGAGAAAGGGAATGAACCTACTGCAAAGTTGAGCGGCGGAGAGCAGAGGCGTGTCTCGGTGGCAATCGCACTTGTTCACAGACCAAAGGTTCTGCTGATGGATGAACCAACAAGTGGCCTCGACCCAGACAACAGAAACGAGCTGTGGCATTTTCTCGACACCGTCAACAAAGAGTACGGCACCTCAATAGTCGTGGTTACACACTACCCGGCAGAAGCGGAATACTGTGACAAGGTCGCAGTCTTCGTACGAGGAAAGAGCCTTGTCTCATTTGGTTCTCCTGCGAAGCTCAAGGAATCTCTACCTTCCAGAGGCTTTGCGGTGGGCGTTGTTTTGGAGGACATAGATCCGCGCGCAAAGACAGTGCTCGAAAGCGTAGAAGGTGCCAAGTTTGTCCTCCAGAGAGGAGAGTTGCTCAAAGTGTTCACAGATGAGCCTCTTGAGGTGATTGCTGAAAGATGCATGGCGGCACTCAAGGAGCAAGGAGTACGTGTCAAGATTGTGAAGGTGAGAGCACTCGCCGACATGGTGGACTACTACATCGCTGTCACACGAGGACTCGTCACCGGTTCGATAGAGAAGTGATTGAAAGTGACCCGCAGGGTGACAAGCAAATACCTCTCGGAAGCTGCAGCTTTGCTGCTGATAGTATCCGTTGTTCTCGGCTCCTTCGCAGGTCTTTCAAACATGTCACAACAGCAAACGCAGGGAGCCTCCAGTGAGACGAAGATAGACCTCACGCTATTGGACGAGGCAGATTCAAACGAACAAGTGGATGTTCTTGTGAGTTACGACCAGAACAGGGGGGAGTCCGAGGCCCGCAACGCGATTGAGACTGTCGACAGGTGCGCCAAGATTGCTGAGGTTTTCAATCAAATGAATATGATGAGAGTCAAACTTCTCGGCAGCGCTATCAAGAGTCTGGCGGCAAGTAGCATCATCACCGGAATCTGGTCGAACGAAATGATGAAAGTCTCTTCGGATGCGAGAGCCTTCGCTGGGGCATCTTCGGGAAGTATGTATGAATCACCCGTCGATACGACCGGTGCACGGAGCTTGTGGGATAAGGGATACAATGGCACAGGAGTGGTCATTGCTGTACTCGACACAGGTGTCGATTTCTATCACGGTGACCTCGACGACTTTGACGACAATCCAAATACAACGGACTCGAAAGTCACAGCATATGCCTCCTTTGTGGAAGGCGATACCCTCCCAGTCGACATAATCGGACATGGCACGTACTCTGCCTCGATAGCGGCTGGCACAGGCAACATGTCGCAGGGTCTGTACAAAGGAATTGCACCCGGGGCAACATTGCTCTCAGCTAAGGTCACCCTCGGGGGTCTTTATGCAGCTCCAAGCTGGATTGTTTCAGGGATCGAGTGGGCTTGCAGCCGGGGTGCAGATATCATTCTCATGCCTTTCAACACATTTGGTTCTCCTGGTGACGCAGTAACAGCTGCTGTCAAGAATGCTGCGGGAAAGGGCGTGTTCATCGTGGCCGCGGCCGGTGATGACGGCCCCGATTACCTGACAATAATGTCGCCCGGCGGAAATGACGGGGTACTAACAGTTGGTGCATACGACACAGCCAAGGCTCAAGTCCCATCATTCTCAGGAAGAGGACCATCCCTCACCATGCTGACCAAACCCGATATTGTAGCCCCAGGAGTAGGTATTGTGGGAGCCAAGGCAGGTCAAGCACTATCCAGCGCAGGGTTTGGAACATTCAATCTTGAGGATCTGGGTGGCCTATCCAGTCTTCTCGGTGGCTCCTTTGGCCAAACAGTGAATGATTATTACATTAGGGCAGATTCGACAACGGCCGCAGCTGCAGTGACAGCAGGCGCCGCAGCCCTACTCATGGAAGCATTTGACCGTGCCACACCTATCGTGCTGACCAACATTCTGAGAGACACTGCTACCCCACTCAATGCAGGAGCCAACGACGCTGGTGCCGGCCTCTTGAACATTACAAGGGCATTCGACTACTTAGCGAGCATTCAGTCCCCTATCGAACCGCACAACAGGACCACAGGAATTCCGCTCGTCGCATACGGTCTGCTTTCAACACAAGGACGGGGCGCCTCCACGACCATATTGATGAGCAGCTTCGGAACCTCCGTCGTAGCACTTGATCAGAGAGCAGCGCAAAACGCAAGCGTCCACCTCCTCATGGGAATGTTCTCGCTTCGATGGGAGAACAGGAGCCCGACGAACCTGATGGAATTCAACGTGAAAAGAGAACTCCATCAGGTGGTGATGAGCTCTGGCATCAACGGCTACAACAGATGGATTGGAGTCCTCTCCTATGATTCCTTGTACGTCATCCTGTTGGTCGAGTCGTATAACCTCACCTTGACTGACCCAAATCCAATCACAGGATTCAAGGTGACGCCCTTCATACTTAACCTAGGCGATAGGCAGATTTCCAACGTGAGTCTGTTCTTGTCATTCTCGCTAGACCTCTTCCTTGATGGCGAGATTGATCACGGGAAGTTCGCGCTTCAGAACAAAGAGTTGTTTGCATACAGCATTTCAAGTGACTACAAGTCCTTCTACTTCGGCCTTAACTCAAGTCGTTCGCTCAATAGCTTTGAGGTTGGCAACTCATCCACGATATCATCTCACGTCTCCAATGACAACTTATCGAGTTCGACAAGCTTCGACGGGACTGTGGGGCTCGCGGCGAAATGGGACTTTGGAGTCGTCTATCCTGACACTCCAGTGAATCTCACAGTCGCAATGGGTTATGCTGAGAATAGAACGATGCTTGATACGTGTATCAGTACAATGTGGCGTCTCAGTCCGTCAACGCAGTTTGCTGGTCGGGGTGACCTCATAGTTATTGAGGCAGATATACCGAGAGTCGCAATCGCAGGGCAGACATATCAGTCTCGAGCCATCATAATGAATGTCGGAGCAAACACATCACAAGCGGTCGGAGCCATGATCGTGGGGCAGGGAGGAACAGGCGGCGGAACCATCTTCAGCAGATTCTACACATATTCTGAAGTGAAGCCGTTTCATGCGGAAATACTGACTACGGAATGGAGCCCGGCGGCGAACGGGTTGTACTCAGCTGCATGGGTTGTCGCGGCCGGGATTGAATTCGCTGTGGCTCTCTTCGCCAATCCTGCAGCGATGCTGGCAACGAGCGGTGTCGGCCTCCTAGACGACTTCCTTCTAAGGGACCTATTCGTTGTTACACCAATCCCATCGACGTCCGTGTTTCCTAGGCTTCTCCCGTTTGCACCATTTGATATACAGTTTCCCTCTGATTTTGGACTGTATACATTCTCGCTGTCAACAAACGTGCCTCTGGGAAATGTCAGCGTCGCAAAATACGGCAACGCGAGTGACTGGGGAAACATTACTTTGCCAGCGGAGGATTCTGTAGAAGGATACTACAACTTCTCTCTCTTCCTATTTGTACCTAGCATAACTCCGGACGGTTATCATAGGTGTGATTACCAAATATACACGGATGATGGATGGACAGCCAACATCACGCTGGAACGAAGACTCCAATACCCGAGAGCAATGATGCTCATGGACACGTCTCATGGAGGAGGCCTAAGCTTCGGGCTGACTGGGCAGTCCGAATTGTCCAGCACTCAGACTAGCGGGGATTCTGTAGGACTTTCTCTCGGCTTGGCCAGCTTGAGCGACCTGAGCTCAATCTCGGACCTACTTGAGCAAATGAGACTGACAACATTCTCAGGTTTGTCTGAGATGAAACGGTCGATGGCGCTAAGAGGACTCGATCTCATAGAAACACCGGGTGTTTCTCCTACAGCAGAGCTCCTTTCTCAATTCTCCACTATCTTCATAGTGAGCCCTTCGAAGGAGTTCAATTCAACGGAAATAGATCTGATGAGAAACTTCACTGCAGATGGTGGAAGACTCGTTATATTCGGCGATTACGAGGGAAGAGCCAACCTGACTGCGCTTAATCTTCTTCTATCACCTTATGGCTACGTCATGTCGGGCAAGCACACCGAAGAGAACACCAGTGAGATAGTCCAGAGCTCTCCGCTTGGACATGGCCTAGAGTATGTGTGGCTTGGCGGAGGTACATACGTACTCAACAATCAATCCAATTCCGCAGTAACTCTGCATAGCATGCCAGTAGTGCTGGTCGACCAAAGTCCTCCAGACCTTGTACTGTTTGGCTCCTCGCGCATATTCATGAACAAGAACCTGCCAAAATGCAACAATACTCTTCTTCTGGACAACCTGAATGAGTATCTTCTAGCGAACACTCTCACGTGTACGACCAGCTTGGCAGAGAATACTACGAGCTACCCTGTGGGCAGAAGCGTCTACATCAACCTTCGCGTGTCTGACTACGAGGGGAATCCTGTCAACAATCTCACGATTTTCATAGCGTTCAAGCTGCCAAATGGCAGTCTCGCGTTCTTCATTGCCGGCTTCGTGCAAGAGGGATTGTATTCTTCGCAGTTCACGCCGAGCTACTACAGCTCTGCGGGAAGGGTCTACGGCATTTTCATAATCATGAAGACTCAGGAATACGCGAGTACGTTCGCTGGCGTTGTCTTCGACCTGTTTGTACCCACAACAACTACAACAAATGGGGGATTCGGAGCACTGCTGACAATGCTTCAGGTTGCTGTATTGACATCCGTTGGAGTCTTTGGATCCACCATCCTTGTACTGACAGTCAACAGAGTCCGAAGAAAAAGAAAGATGAGAATCCCCGAATTAGACCCCGAGCTGGAACGGGAGATAGACAACTCGCTCAATAATCTTCTGGCTGCATTCATCCAGATGGAGGAGCTGATTCACAGAGCGGATTTGGATAGAGTGCAAAAGATTGAGACCCTGAGAGGACTGATGAAAGGTCTTGAAGAAGCCAGAAAGAGATTCGACAAAGTAAGCCGGACGATTGGAGGAGTGTAGAATGAGTGCGGCCCCTGAGCGTGAAATAGACATAATAGATCTGAAAGTCGCATTCAAGAAACTCTTCGCACTCAGAGGCGTCTCGTTCTTCGCAAACAAGAGGGACTTCTTGGGGGTCATCGGGGCAAGCGGCGCAGGCAAGACAACTGTGCTCAGGATTCTGACAGGACAAATACAACCTACCGGCGGGAAGGCATTTGTTGGCGGCTATGATGTGACGAAGAAGAGAAGGCTCATCAGCCTCTTGGTCGGTTATGTCCCTCAGCTGGAGCACCTGAGCCTCTACTACGATTTCTCTGCCATCGAGAATGCTCAGTTCTTTGGTCGTTGCTTTGGAATGAGACCGAAGGAGATTGAAGAACGCGCTCGTAGCATACTCAAAATCCTAGGGTTCGATGAAGACTTGATGACCAAGAAGGTCGAGAAACTCTCTGGCGGAGAAAGGAAAAGGGTCTCAATATGCCTCGGAATGATACATAACCCACCTGTGCTCCTTCTGGATGAGCCGACAACAGGGCTTGATGCACATCTCCGTCATGAGACACTGAACTACCTGAAAATGCTGAACTTCCAACTAGGTACGACAATGGTAATCATAAGTCACGACCTCGAGATTGTGGACTACTGTACACGCGTCTGTCTGCTCGAAGGCGGCAACGTCAGCCAATTCGGTACACCAGCGGAACTGATATCCACCCTACCGGGAAAAGGCGAGAGCATCAGACTCGTCCTGCCAAGAATGTCGTCTGTCATACTTGACAGAGTAACTGCCCTTGAAGGGATAAAATACTGGGCCAGAGCTGGCAGAAATGCAGTGAAGCTCTTTGTTGATGATCCCAGAGAAAGGATGATATACATTGTTCAGAGGCTCAACGAGATGAAACTGCCCTTCGACGAGATTTCAATTGTCGAGGCAGATTTCTTCGACTACTTCCAAGTGAAACCGTGGAAGGCAAGGGAAAACGGAGGCACGCCACATTGAGAACAGGTCAATTGCTGCTGCTGGTTGCGATTGTATGTCTTGCGCTTGCTGTACAACCCTCGGCTTCAGATATGCAACCGCAGATTTTCAGTACAGGTGAGCCTCGTTCATCCTACGTGGTATCGGCGCTGCCGCCGTTTCAGACCGCATTAGTGTGGTCAAACGACACAGGTTCCCAAGTTGTCGGTCTTACGTTGTCAGATGTTGACGGAGACGGACGAGATGAAGTAGCCTCGATTACTCAGAATGGCACGCTCTTCCTTTTTGCGGATAATGGGACCAAGCTCTGGGAAATCAGTCTTGGGGTCACACCATACTCGATAGAGTCCGTTGAGGTCGATACTGATGGAAAGACGGAATTGCTGGTAGGTACCTCCAAGGGTCTTGTCGTCATACGTGGCAGCCAGACTATCATTACCAACGTGAGTCTTCCAAACGCCGTGAGAGCAGTAGCGCCTGCAGATTTGAATGGCGACCTTAGGGGTGAACTCGTAGTCGGCTGCGATGACAACAGAGTCTACGCATATGCGGTAAGCGGTACTCAGCTATGGAATTACACTAGTAACGGCCGCGTACGCCATATGGTGGCTGACGACTTCGACGGCGATGGAAGCGCTGAAATCCTAGCAGCATCCGACGGAAAAAGGCTGACACTCCTGGAGAGTGGTGGTACAGTCTCCTTTGAAAGAACAAGTGTATACTCGATCACTGCCCTGGGTTCCGGTAATCTGGTCGGCAACACAGACAAGGAAGCTGTGCTTGGAAGCAGCGGAGGAACGCTTGAAGTCTACTGGAGAAATGGCACACTCGCATACTCAGTATCCGTCAGCGGCAGCATTACATCTTTGATTATTGGCCAAGTCATAGCTGGCGGCTACAACGAGTTTGCACTCGGGACATCCGCAAACCAACTCAGGGTCTGCAACTCGTCTGGGTCATTGATGTGGAACAAGTCATTAGGAGCGCAGGTTTCGGCAGCCAAGCTGGCCGATGTGGGCGGACTCTCCAACAATCAAGTGCTTGCAGCATCTGATGGTGGTGCCTTATCGCTCTACAATTCATCTGGATACCTAGTCAATCAGACAACTGTCACTGGTCTTTTCGGTATCGTGGCCACGGGTGACTTGGATGGAAACGGAAAAGCGGAATATGCTGCAGGCACAAATGGCGGAACTGTCATAGTGTATGGACTAGACTATGACAAGGACGGTCTTGCGGATGCAAGGGAAACCCTGATAGACGAGACTGAGTGGAACAACCCCGACACAGACGGAGACGGCCTGACAGACGGCCAAGAGGTCCTTCAGTATCAAACAAACCCCTTGGAGGCGGACTCTGACAGCGATCGCCTCTCCGATTTTGCTGAAGTCATCACGTACGGAACGAATCCCAACAATGCCGACTCGGATAGTGACGGCTTAACCGATTGGCAGGAAATCTACCTTGGAACGAACCCCAACCAAGCGGACACAGATGGTGACCAACTGACTGACTACGAAGAGAACAACATCACATATACCGATCCAAAGGTTGCCGACACGAACGGTAATGGCATCGTTGATAGCCAAGATGATAATGATGGAGACGGTCTCACCAACATCCAGGAGGTAAGATTGACTCTTACTGACCCGAATGATGCCGACAGCAACCATAATGGGGTTAGCGACTACTACGACGATCAGGATTCCGACAACCTTACGAACGGCAAAGAGGTCTCAGTTGGCACAGACCCTCTGAATCCGGATACCGATGGCGATGGTTTGACTGATGGGGCAGAGGTGAAGACGTGGAAGACCAATCCTCTGCAATCGGATACAGACGGAGACGGGCTGACTGATTACGAGGAAGTAATGATAGTCCATTCGAGCCCTAGAATTGCCGACACGGATGCAGATGGGCTCAATGACTATGCAGAGTACGCCACTTATCACACAAACTGCTCCGATCCCGATACAGATCACGATACTCTAACTGACTATGAAGAGATTCGTACGTATTCAACCAATGCGACCAACCCGGACACAGATGGCGATGGACTTTCTGACGGAGTAGAGGTTCATACATGGAAGACGGACCCCAACAGTAATGATACCGACATTGACGGCCTGACAGACTACGCTGAAGTAATGGTATGGCACACCAATGCTACATTAACCGACACGGATGGCGACGGTCTCAACGATGGACTGGAAATCCTGACTTACCATACCAATGCTACATCTGTCGACACTGACAGTGACGGAATAAAGGACAAGGATGAGGTGGATCGCTATCCTGCATTCAATGCCACCAATGCATACACATTCGACAACACGGTGAATGACTACAACTGGGATTGCGATGGCGACGGTCTGTCGAATGGCTATGAGATATACATGACTAGGACGAATCCTCTACTTGCTGACACCGATGGTAACGGGATCAACGACGGACAGGAAGATTCGGATCTCGATGGCCTCACAAACAACGAGGAGCTAGTCGTAAGAACAAACCCGAGAAACCCGGATACTGACGGTGACAAGGTGAAAGACGGAGATGAAATCAAGACCCTTGGCACCAATCCCTTGAAGTCGGACACAAATGACAACGGAGTGTCAGACTATGACGAGGATATCGACGGTGACCGATTATCCAACGGTGTTGAACTCTACGTCACGCAGACGAACTCCAGCATCGCCTTCAGCCATGGACTAGGGCAACCCCGCGACGACTACTACGATAGTGACAGCGACGGGCTTTCCAACTGGTTCGAGGTAGTCATGAGCCGCACCGACCCCCTGTATAATGACACAAACGACGATGGAGTCCTTGATGGACAAGAGGACCCGGACAACGACAGCTTGGACAACATTCACGAGGCCCAAGCAGGAACGGATCCACTTGTGGCTGACACAGATCAAGACAGCTTGACGGACTACGAGGAAGTCTATCAGTCGCACACAAACCCCTTGAAGGCAGATTCGGACGACGACGGTATTCCGGATAACAACGATGACGAGGACCATGATGGCCTGACCAACGTCCAAGAGATCAGGACCTACGCCACAAATGCAACCGACTCTGACACTGATCGCGACGATCTCAACGACTACGATGAGACTCAGGTGTACTCCACGAACGCAACTAATCCCGACACGGATGGCGACGGCCTTCTGGACGGGGCAGAAGTACTGACATGGAAGACAGACCCCATCAAGGCAGATACAGACTCGGATGGCCTGATTGACTACGATGAGGTCATGGTATGGCACACCATGCCCAAGGCGAATGATACAGACAGTGACAGCCTAGCCGACGGGGAGGAGGTGTATGTTTATGGAACAGACCCCTTGTCGAACGATACTGACGACGATAGATTAAGCGACGGTATAGAGGTGCACGTCACTCAGACCGACCCCCTTAATCCTCTGACAAACCCGGGTGTAGATGACTACGACTGGGACTCAGACGGCGATGGTCTATCGAACGGACTCGAAATCTATGTCTACAAGACATCTCCTGGTGACATGGATACCGATAATGACAACCTCTTCGACGGGCTGGAAGTGGTTGGATTCATCGTGTCATTCTACAACAGCACGGGTCAGCTAGAGACAATGAATGTGATTTGTGACCCTCTCGAAGCCGACACAGACGGTGACAATCTAACGGACGGAGATGAATACGATTACAGGACAGACCCGCACAGACAAGACACCGACCGTGATGGCATTGATGACTACGCTGAGATCTTCGACCTCCTCACCAACGCTACGCGATACTCGACATACATGAACGGAACGTCCGACTTCCTTCTCGACAATGATGGTGATGGGCTTCCGAACGGTCTTGAGATATATGGATATCAGACGAACGCCACCAATCCAGATACCGATGTTGACGGGCTATCGGATGGCATGGAAGTGTACATTGCGGGCTCAAGCCCTACTGACGAGGACACGGACAACGATGGCTTGAGTGACTATTCCGAATTTGTGACTCATCATACGAATCCTAGGCAGAACGATACTGACTTTGATGGTCTCACGGATTACTATGAGGTGTACACATCCCATACAAACGCAACGAATTGGGATAGTGATGGGGACTGGATTAGCGACGGAGATGAAGTGAATAACTACGGCACGAATCCGAACAAAGCAGACTCAGACGAAGACGGAATCAGTGACAAGGAAGAGATTGACCTCGGGACTGACCCCAGTCTGAATGACACCGATTCAGATGGCCTGACGGACTGGCAAGAATGGAAGGTGTATCATACCAACCCCACAAGTAACGACACTGACAGCGACGGTCTGATTGACGGAGACGAGATTACATATGGTACAGACCCCGAGAATGCAGACACTGATTTTGATGCCCTTACAGATAGCGAGGAAATTCACAAGTATCATACTAATCCCCTTGATCCAGACACGGACCATGACCAGCTTGCCGACAACGATGAGATATTCAACAGCCACACGGACCCAACAAATCCTGACACAAACGGAAACGGAATTCCAGACGATCAAGACGATGAAGACGCCGATGGGTTGAGCAACTTCCTCGAAATATACGCATACCAGACAAACTGCACACTGCTAGACACTGATGGCGATCGACTCTCAGACGGGTATGAGGTCCTTACGAGCGACACCAACCCGCTAAAAGCCGATTCTGATGGAGATAGTTTGGGCGACTGGGATGAAATCTTCTCATATGGAACCAATCCAAACGCGATTGACACAGACGGAGACGACCTGACAGACGGAGAGGAGATACTAACCTTCCACACGAACCCCACGATGGCTGACACTGACGGAGATGGTGTGACGGACTATGACGAGCTCAAGGTCTTTGGAACGGAGCCATTGAATCCAGACTCTGACGGTGACGGGTTGACTGATGGACAGGAGCTTTACATTTACAACACGGACCCATTGAAAGAAGACAGTGATTCTGACGGGCTTTTCGACGGGCAAGAGATAGTCCTGCATACAGACCCCATGAGCAATGACACAGACAATGACAGGCTCAGCGACCTGGAAGAGGCAAATATCACGCTCACCGACCCTCTCCGTTACAGCAGCAAGGGTGACGGGACTTCCGATGCCGACTGGGATATGGACCTTGATGGACTCACCAATTGGCAGGAGATTCATCTGACAAAGACGGATCCACGGGACCAAGACAGCAACGACAACGGTGTCTCAGACGGTGCAGACGATGAAGACCGTGACCTACTGACGAACTACGAGGAATGCTGGCTGACCAAGACAGACCCGAGAAACAAGGATACCAATGGCAATGGAATCTCAGACCTCAATGACGACCAAGACAGTGACGGGTTGACAAATGGGGAAGAGTGTCACACATATTCTACGAACCCACTGGCGAAAGACACTGACGCTGACGGTTTGTCCGATTATGCCGAAGTAAAGCAATACGGGACGAACCCCTTGGTCGAAGATACTGATTCGGATCGTCTGAGCGACACTGACGAGGTCAACAACTACCACACGAATCCGTTGTCAAACGATACTGACAGCGATCTGTTGAGCGATTGGGAAGAACTGTTTCTCACCAGTACGAACCCATTGACGAACATGACCCATCCTGGCTCATTGGACTCCCTGTGGGACTCCGATAATGACGGGTTGGAGAATCTAGAAGAGCTCCGTGTTTACTACACAAGCCCGATGAACCCAGATACGGACAACGATGATCTACTCGACGGTCCTGAGGTGGATGACTATGACACCAATCCTCTAAAGCCTGACACAGACGGTGATGGATTGCTCGACGGGGCCGAAGTTTATGTATTCAGTACCAATCCGTTGAACAATGACACCGACAGCGATTCGTTATCAGATTATACAGAGGCCATAGTTCTCCACACCAACCCACTCTCAAATGATACCGATGGAGACCACCTAAGTGATTACAGCGAGGTCATGGTTGACTACACCGACCCACTGAAAGACGATACCGATGGTGATGGGTTGTCTGACTTCCAAGAAGTCATGACATACGATACCGATCCCAGAGAAAAGGACACGGATGAAGATATGTTGACCGACTATGTGGAGGTCATAACTTGGCAGACAAATCCGCTCAACAACGACACAGATACGGACCGCCTGAGTGATGGTCAGGAGGCTCTCATCTATTACACGGATCCTCTAAACTGGGACACTGACGGAGACACATTGTCAGACTATGCAGAGATCTTCGTATACAAGACCAATCCTCTAAATCCAGATACAGACGGAGACGGTTTGCCCGACAACCTCGATTTCGACCCTCATGTGCATTGGGCATATCCCGCCATAGGCATTGGCGTCGCGCTGTTCGTTGCAGGGGTTGCCACCAGACGATACCGTAAGATGCATCGACAAGCAGCTCCCCTGACAGCAGCGGAGCCAACAAGCCCGGGCCTCGAAGCAGGCATGGATGTACTTGTGGAATACAAGATACGTGAAGGAAAGGTCATCTTCGGGGTGGTAATCAGGAATGATTCAAAGACGGCAATGCAGAACGTCCAAGTTGTGCTGGCGATACCAGACCTCACCGAGACCATAAAGAGTCAAACCATAGGTAGCGTTGAGTCAGGTCTCGGGAGTGTCGCTGAGATCGAATTTGAACTGGAGCCCGGTGCTCAAGGGGAATTGGTTGGGCTCATGGAGTACGATACAGCGGCTGGCGAACACAGAGTCGTTAATCTGAAACCCGTGAAGATAGTCGCATAGAGGTGGCCTCCGGTAAGGCTCCTTAGCCGGGGGCTCCATCTTTCTTGATAACATCAGCCGGTCTCTGGATACCGTTCCGCGATGGGAGCACGGGTCACAGAGTTGATAAGAGCCGAATGGCATGAAAAGATGGGTACAGGGTCGTGCATCCGGAAGATATCCTCGCCGCGATTACCACCAAGCTGGAGACAATCGGCATAACGGGCGTCATAGATCCTGACCAGGTAAGAAAACCAGCCATCGATTCAAGAGAACGCAGAGCCTTAGCTGAACTGGAAGACGAACTGCAACGAGTGATGGAATCAGTCAAGAACGATGCGAGACTGCCTAATCTGCTAACAAAGCTGGCAAATCTGCATTTCAAAGAAGCAGATCTTCCTAGGGCTATCCTCCTTTATGAAGTGACTCTCGGGATGGATAGCAAGCAGGTTGATGCATGGATAAACATGGGCACCGCATATCTTGTGGCCGGCGAACCGAAGGACGCCATCAGCTGCATGAGCAGTGCACTCGCAGTATCACCCAACAACATCGATGCACTCGTGACGCTGGGAATGGCCCAGCTAGAAGTGGGAGACTATGACAACTGCATCCTGAACATTGAGCTTGCGCTCAGACAAGACTCGGCATTTGACAAAGCTCTGGTCGGTAAGGGATTGTACCTGGCAAGAAAGGGTGATTGGGCAGGGGCGATAGCATGGTTCAACAATGCTCTCAAAGCCAACCCGAATTCACTAAAGGCATTGACAGAACTGGGGAAAGCGTACCTATCGGTGGGGCAGTATGAAAACGCGATAGAGATTCTTCAGAAAGCCACAGACATCGATCGCGAACAACCGTACGCTCTAGCCTCTCTCGGTGATGCATTTTATGCTCGAAGGGAGTATGATAGAGCACTCTACTACTACGACAAAGCTGCTGAGGTCAAGCCCGACGATACGAGCCTATGGATACGGAAGGGGGATGCCCACAGGATTTTGAAGTCGTACACGGAAGCGGCGACAGCATATGAAAGGGCAATCAACGCCAACCCCGAGAATGCCGAGGCTTGGAGCAGATGCGGCCAAGTGCTTCTACTGCTTAGTGAACCATCTGCCGCCCTTGAGTACTTCAACACCGCAGTCACTCTGGCGCCTACGAACCCAACAATCGCTCATCAACGTGGTCTTCTGAATCTCTCACTGGGCAAGCTCGAAGAGGCACTCACCGATTTTGATATCGCCTTCTCTGTCGAACCAAACAACCCAGTTCATCTCTACCAGCGAGGACTCATCCTTGAGAAGCTGCGCAGGACTGCTGAAGCGAAAAGGACATGGCAGATTGCGATGTCTCTCTTCAAGCAGAACGGTGACCGCGCAAGAGCAGCTGAGTGCTCTGCAAGGATGAAGAGACTCGCTTAGAATGTAGTTGCATCGGGCCCTCATGTTGGAGTGGAAGTGATGGAATATCATCTCGATGTGAAGAGGTATCTCTGCATCGTTGTTGCCATGCTCTCATGAGTTCGCAAACGGAAATCTTCGTTCGGAAAGTGAAAGTTGTTATAGAATAAGATATATAGCGATACCAATAAATTGTCTGGCTGAGACAGAGTGAATTTTGACAATGCTCGTGGTGACGCGAGCTCGCTAAGCAAGATCCGAATGGAAAAGCTGGGCATAGGAAAGAAGATGTCAAAGGAGTCAGGTGAGGAAGGCAAACATACGCCCCGCGATGATGGGGCGTCTGAGGCCGTCGTTCCAAAGAGAAACGGCGTCAAGATTAAGTGGAAGGATTTTGTCGGTTCTACAACCTTTGTCGAGTCTCGCAATCTCGCCCGCTACTCAGGGGTCGAACGTCTCTTTCTGAAGTTCGAGGGCAACAACCCAACCGGCACACAGAAGGATCGGATTGCCCTAGCACTTGCATCTCTGGCGAAGTCGCAAGGGGCAGCTGCTGTTGCGGCCGCGAGCTGCGGCAACTTCGGCACGGCACTTGCCTGGGCTGCGAAACTATGCGAGGTTCCTGCGCACGTCTACATACCAGCCGGATACCATCTTCCTGAGGACCGAGTAAAACGCATGACGGATGCTGGCGCAGAGATACACTACGAGGAAGGCCAATACGAAGATGTCGTTGTGCTTTCATCGAAAGTCTGCAAAGAGAAGGGTTGGTTCGACGCAAACCCGGGTCTTGATGGTGTTAGAGAGGTTTCTCTGGAAGCTTATGCAGAGATTGCCTATGAAATATACAGGGATATGAGGCGAGCACCGGATTATGTCTTCTGTCCAGTAGGCAATGGCACGACGCTGGCTGGTATCTATCACGGATTCAAGAAGCTCTACGAGGCCCACAAGATCGACGAGCTTCCAAGGATGGTCGCAACAAGCACTCGACGTGGCAACCCTATAGTCAAATCGTTCCTGATGAAGAGCAGAACGATGTTGGATCTCGAGCGGACCGAGGTAAAGGAGACAAAATTCAACGAGCCACTTACCAACTGGCATTCGTTCGATGGACAGGAAGCTCTTGATGCAATATATGAGACGAACGGGTTCGCCGATTATGCATCAGATACCCGTATGCAGGAGTTCTCCAGGCTCCTTCGTGAAGAAGAAGGCCTCAACGTACTGCCCGCATCGGCTAGTACTCTTGCAGTCCTTCACGATTTGGCAGACACCAGAGTAACCATCAAGGGGACATTCGTCGCAATACTGACTGGACGAGACTTCACATAGCTGAACCAGATTAGCTCGGTCCAGCCTAAACTCAAGAATGTGTCTCTGAACGAAGTCGAAGCCTCATAGTCAGGTTTCCGCGCTCATCACTGTCGTCTAGCACAAATCCAAGTCTCTCGTAGAACTTCCTGAGTGGTAGTCCTTTCTCGTTCTGTTCCTCCGTATCGAGCACTACTGCCCTGTAGTTCTTGAGACGGCCCCATTCGATAATAGCATTCATGATTGCTCTGCCTATGCCCTTTCCTTGCTCTCTGACTGCAATCGTATCAACATAGAGTGTCTTCTCCCATTCCCCCTCCATCGTATAGCTGAGTAGAACTGCTAACGGCCGCTGTTCAGCTACAACAAAGAACAGAAGGAGATCGGGCTTCTCTATGCGTTCGAGGATTTCTTCAGGAGTGTATCGCAGCTCTTCCCTGAACCCCTCTAGCTCCAGGGTCTCATACCAGTTATGATATGTTTTGTCCCATTTTGAGGGAAAGATGAGTCTCACCCGTCTGTGAAGGAGCTTCGAGAGATTAGATTCGAGCCGTGTCCACACCAGTCTTGACTCATTGGCATCCTTACCGGCTTCTTTCATTCAATCGCCTCTCTCGGCCATCAGGATTGCCTTGCAGTACTCCTTCGTTATCAAAAAAATATCATGATGGCTACAGTTTCAATCCGTAGCGGTAGCACGCAGACTCTAGGAGTCGACGAACGAGTTCATCGTAAGAGTATCCTGCCTTCATCGCCATATAGGGGAAGAATGAGAAGTCTTTGTGGTCCATATCGAAGTCCATTCCTGGAAGAGGGTTGATTTCCAGAAAGTACGTCTCGCCCTTCTCGTTCATCCTGTAGTCCATCCTCGCAAAGTCGGGCGTATCTAGGTAACGACATACGTCAACGGATGTTTGTTCGAGTGTCTTCTTCAGGGCCGCTGGTATCTTTGCAGGACAGACGTAATGATCGAGCCCTTCGTAGATGGTTTTGGCCCGCTGGCCAAATACGTTGCCAACCTGTTGCGGCAACTTGGAGAAATCTATCTCGAGGATTGGCAACACTTCTGGTTCTCTGCCCGCACGGCCAAGCACGCCCACACTGAATTCTCGGCCCTGGATGAATTGCTCGATAAGGATGCCCTGCCGGTAATCCTTGAGCATCTGCTTTAGCTTGGGACGAAAGTGAGCTACGTCCTGTACCACATTGTCCTCGTTTATGCCCATGGAAGAGCCCTCTTCGTTGGGCTTCAGAATCACTGGGTAATGGAAAGATATCTTGTTGGCTTCTTCGAGGCTTGAGCAAACGTGGAATTCGGCTGTCCGGATATTGTGGTGCTCCAAGCACTTTTTCGTCCAAGCCTTGTTGAGGCACACAGCGGTGGACAGTACATTGGCTCCAACATAGGGTATGCCAAGCATCTCGAGAACTGCGGGTACGTGAGACTCGCGACTATCACCACGAAGGCCTTCCGCTCTGTTGAATACCAAATCCGGCTTCTGACGCTTGAGGTTCTCTACAACATTCTCATCGGCTTCGATGAACATGTATTCATGTCCAGTGGCTTCAATGCCATGCTTGATCAGCTCTATCGTGTGAGGAGGATCGTATTCCACCTCGAATTCGGAATCCTCATGCCGTGTGTTCAAAGTCAACGCTATTCGCATGAATTCGACCAACTCGGAGTCTTTTTTCCCGACTTATAACTGTGCTAGCCTGCCTCACGACCAGAACTTGTCCTCATATCTCGAATGTAGAAAGTTCCTCCTTGTAGATCGATAGGACCTTGTCTCGCAGTTCTTTTGGCAGAGATATGGGCTCGTAAAGAGAGCAGAACTTCTCGAACAGCTCGTCCTCCCTGTCCTTCGCTTCTTGGTAGAACTTGCTCTGTTTGAATTCGTCGACGAGCGCGCCCTGAGCACCCTTCTTGGCTGCACAGTAGAATGCGAATATCTGCTCGTCGATGCTAATGTCCGTGTTTGCATAAGGCATGTCCGATCTTCCGCCAAACATGGTGAAGAACCGCTTGCTCTCAGCACGCAGCATATTTTGCTTGAGCCCTATGGCTTCAGGATTGATACCCGATCCAACGCACAGCAGGTACATTTTCGCACACACGGCGCAGTTGTGGCACCAATGGTAGTCCCGGCCTTCTTCATTTCTCGTGAAACAGCTCATTTGATACTTCGCCATCTCGGGGTAGCGATGAGCAAGAATACGCTGTACCATCATGTCCATCAGAGGTTCGATTAGGCTACCCGTTCGCACGACGCGGCCAGAGAATGCCTGTGTTATTTGATCGATGTGAATCGTCCACAGATGCGATTGATCATAGCAGGGATTCACGAGCCAATTGCCATCAGGTTCCATATAGGTCGCGGCACAACTCTGCTCGTTGCCGAAAAGCATGTATTCGGCGTTGTAGAAGTATGCAAAGGGTATCAGATCCAGAGCATATTCTGTCGACTGAAGACCCCAGCCAAAATCTGACTCACGGAGACCTAGATACCTGTAATCTCTCAGTTTGCCAGTATCATGCTTTAGAATGTGCAGCTGCTTTCCGAATTCCTTCTTGAAACCGATTGCGAGATTGGCCTTGTGTTTCTCCTCGTATGCCATACTCTGCTCCACTGCATACGCTGCTTCAGGATCAAGACCTATCTCTTTGGCAACTGCGAAGGTGAGCAGACTGTCTTTGCCAAAGCTCAGCCCGACAACTGCTCTCCAAGGCGACTCGACAGGGTCCGGGGATGGGTATACGACTGCTTGATCTTCAAATCTGTATTCTATACTGTACCACTTGCGAATTGCTTCTGCCGTGTCAGTCTTGTCCGCTTCCGTGACGGATGGTATGTCCTTCCAGAAGTTCAACATGAAGTAAGGCTCAAGCAAAGGACGACCCGAATCATAGTCTACCCCGGAACCGGGGAATATCATTGGCAAATGCATCGTCGTTGCCATAGCAAGATTGTCCTTGAGGGCACGCCGCGTGTCGGTGGGCGTAGCCTTCCAAACCTCGTCAGGATAGATGATACCATAGTCTGTTCCTCTGAAGTTCACGGACATTCCGTTACCTAGGAGCTTAGACTTGATTGGGATAAGGTCCTCTGTTCTCATTAGCCGCTTCATTGGTTGAAAGGAGAAGCCTTTTCGTAACGTGACGCTTGCTCTTGACGCCGAATCTTTCGTATTCATCCCTGCCTACGTTATCGAAGTTAGATTCTTCATCATCACAACATCGTCCACATTCTTGGCTGTGACGAAGTAACATCCTATTGAAGCACTATCGCCGGGCCCCAACTCTCTGAGACCCATAAGCCGGACCCACTGAGCATTCTCGTTCACATTCTCCAGACTGAGCACTTCATCTGTCTTGCAGTCGGCTACGACCCCAAGAACTGAACCCGTTTCCGGCTCTTTGAAAACTGCCCAGCCTTCTTCGGGTGCGGGTATAACATCAGTTCTGTACATCGAGGGTTCGTAGGCGACTCGCCGGTTATTAATCACTGCGTATATGACACTCTGTGGGTGGTTCTTCAGTCTCACGATGCCCTGGAGTCCCATCGTAACCCTTTTCGACTGGCTCGTCCCGTTGCGGGCATTGATGTCCGAGCGCACTATCGGCGTGCCCTTGAGAATCATGTGCTTTATGCTGAACTGCATACCTTTCAGACCGGGGCAATGTTCTAAGATAGCTTTGATCTCATAGCCTACCCAAGGGCCTTCTCTAGCCTCAGATACAGACCATTTCTCCAAGAGTAGGCCGGATTGCCAATCCCAAGTTCCCCATCTTCCTATGATAGGATTCAGACCAGAGTAGTGTCGATCGGTCCACAAGAACGGGTCAGCATGAGGGAATAGGTCCTGGAAGACATTGTCATTGTCTGACAGCTTGAGTCGAACCAGGCTGGCACAATACTCAGGCGAGACCGAAATTCCGTTCCCAGCGGTCTTCAGCTGATACAGAGTGTTTCCTTCTACAACTTCAGTCGACCTTTCAACGGACGCAGTCGAATCGTACAGGATGGCAACTAATGGAATTCGTGCCACTCTATTCTCGAAACGGAACAGGGCCTCGCCGCCAATCCTGATCCACTCGCCCCCTTTGATCGCTGTGATTGTTACCGGTGCAGTGAAGGGTGTATCTATGTTGAGCCGCTTGATGTCGAAAGTGACGCTGCTCTTCTTATTGATGAGAAGACCTGAAGGCAAAGTGACACTAAGCTGCCCCGAGATAGAGTCAGCATGGAGGACGCTGACTCGAATCTCCATCTCATTTTGCTGTAATCGGTCAATCATGATTGGCGCCCCGGATCCAGCAGCCCAGCTCGACGACTTGGGAACTACACTGAACTCTAGATCAGACCTCGGCCCCCGCACATCAATATCGGGCTCGGGCCTGTTATTTAGCTGAGCCCAGAGTGAACGCACTTTCCTCCATCCCCCTAGGCCTGTCACAATCCTTAGGATCGTTTTCTCGCTCGACTCGCCGGGTTCGAGGTCGGGGAGCTTATACTCGGTCCTAGTGACCCTCCGCGAGCGACGAGGCTCAACCTTGACTAGCCCGTCAGCGTCCCAAGCATAGCCTACAAGCAATCCACCTTCAGCACTGCACACGGCAGCCCACGATTCATGATAGGCGCTTGGCTCGTCCGGAACCTGCCTGTCACCAGTCCAGTCTATCGAGCCGAGCTCGTATATGCTTCCTCTAATGGGGACATACATCCTAGTCCCAGCCATCTCAAACCAACCTTGGGTTTGCACTCCCAAGTTGGTGAGTGTTGAAGAGCCTACATTAGTTATCCCGTTGATAATCTCAAGATACTGACGGCTTGGGTAGGCTCTGTATATAGCTGTAAGCCTTGCACCGGTCTTCTCAATTGAATCTCCTTCCAGCCGGATTTCGGCGTAATCCTTGTTGTTCGCTAGAGTCACGTCGAATGCTCTGCGAGACCACTCACTGCCGCCCGAAGGGAATGGGTATCCTACAGAAGGAAGAAGGAAAAAGCCTCTAGCGACCCTATGTTGCGTCTTGTCTTCAAACGACCTAAAGCTCATCGGTGGTGTTTTGGATATCGTGTACCTGAAAGTCTCGGACTCGATGACTAGGTAATCGTCGAGCGATTCGTACACGACTGCTCCTGAGACTCCCAAGACCGGGATGTTGAACGTCTTTCGATTCACCGCCCTCTTTTCGGAGTCTTCCAAGACAAAGACGGAAACAAGCAATGGAAGGACACTATTGTCGTCTTCTGCCGCCGTCGCGACTTGTAGCGCAACTCCCCTTGTCTCATCCGGGTCCAATTCGAATTCAGTAACCCGGGACCACATGGTCTTCCCGGAAGCTGGGCTTACTACCACCTCACCCTTGACGACTCTGATGAGATTATTGTGAAGAACGATCTCCATCTTGGGTTGGCTACCCGGAGAAATGCAAGGGTAGACAGGATTGGAAGAAATCGTGATTGCCTGATGCGGGATGAGCCCGCTGTACAGATTGAATGTTGTATCTCCCAAAGTGATTTCCCAAGCGGCTTGCGCCCTGACTTTGGTCGTTGGGTCTTTCTCGCGGTCAACTTTCTCGGCTGTTTCAGGAATTCCGTAGAATCCCCCCAAAACAAACTGGCGTCCCGCCGAAACCATTCCCGTCATGTCGCCTGTCAACTCAACCGACAAATCCTGCGTGGGAACGACGCTCACTGTTACAGGCAATTCATGTTGGTCATTGCTGGAGATTATGAGATGCACAGCCACTTGCCCGTAACCAATGTATCCTATGGGTGAGGCTTGCCTCGAGCCAGCGCTTATCTCATGATGATCAAAGACAAGCTTGAAGCTGCAGATTCCCTTGGCTTCGCGATCCACAGTGACGTCGAGTGAATCATCATTCTGCCCTCTGAAGAAGTATCTGTACACACCAAGCCCGTCTTGCTCTATGTCATCAACAACCTGATGTATCTCTCTGGTAAGGACTTCATGCCAGGTATAGCGTTTGAAGAACTCAGCAAACAGCGGGAAACTCAGAATCCCCGGGATATACGATTCCATCAGAACCCTGGTTCTCGGCACCCAGTTGTATCCGACACGTTTGTAGAGAGGCATGGCCTTGATGTTGCCGGGCCATGTGTGAAGGTCGATTCTTCGTTTTCCTAGGCGGGCCGCCGTTTCAGCAGCTTCGATCAACATTGCTTTCCCGAATCCTTGACCCTGATACTTCGGGTCGACACCAAGAGTACCTACGTATGCCGCTTCGGGATCCATCTCTGCTTGAGCAACATTGCAGTGTCCTATTATCCTGTCACCTATGTAAGCCACGAGAGTCCTGATGTCGTTCCTCTTTGTCTTGTCCTCTAGGACCCGTTCAGCTGTAAAGGGAATTCCTCCGGTGAAGCCGCCCGGCCAGCTGTCTGAATCATCGAACGAGTTGAAGCATTCTGCCAGCCGAGCTGAATCTTCCAAGGTCAACTCAAAATCACGGATCTTGTCACTGTTGCTCCCGTGTGTCAATTCCGCCAATCTCCTGAGAAGGGAGTTTCGCGCGTCCGAGCCCATTCACGATAAAAGGTTATGCGAGAAGGTCGGATTGCTGAGTCGCGTAGACCAAACTCATCAGCCAGAACACTTTTCTCTCACGGCTACTCCCATCTGAAGTAACGCAAAGAGACGATGATTCCCATGAGCGAAAAGAAGGTGGACTTCTTCTCTGAACAGTGGCTGAAGAAGTATCAAGAAATCCTCAACAAGAATGCGGCATACAAAGATGCAGCCAAAGATTGGGAGGGCGATTTCATCTTCCAGATTGACGCAGACGGATCAACTGTCAAGGAGCCCGCCCGCGCGTACATTGACTTGTGGCACGGCGATTGCAGAAAGGTTGCCCTTGCGGCTCCCGGTCAGAAGGCGGCGTTCGAGTACTCCGGACCGCTGAAGAACTGGAAGCTTCTTCTTGCAGGCCAGATAGATCCTATCAAGGGACTGATGGCCCGCAAATTCACGTTGAAGGGCGACATGGGTAAGGTCATGCGCTACACAAAGGCTGCAGCGGAACTCGTTGCGACTGCAGTCAAGATACCCACGAAGTTCCCAGATGAGAAATGAGCCGGAGAATCTTCTTCCCGGCTCCTTTGTTTTCTTTAAGTCAATCTGACTCCCGGAACTACTCCAATTGCTCCGTTATCGCTCTCTTGACAACTTTTCAGGAGATATCAGACTTAAATCGCGGCTTACTGAATCACAGCAATCATGAAATCCATCCACACAGTCCTCTGCGATCTTCTGGGCATTCAGCATCCGATACTTCAAGGTGGGATGGGCCCGTACAAGACGCAGGCCTTGGCGGCCGCAGTATCCAACGCAGGAGCTCTGGGTGTCATAAGCAGCATTGGCATGGCCGCAAGCATGCTACCAGAGGCCGCTCCAATCGATGCAGTTCGGCTCTTCGGGACAGACCCACCCAAGGTCATCCTTGAGAAATCCATTGAGGCCGTTGCCAAGGAGACGAAACGGTCGGGTGGGGTTTTTGGGGTGAATGTCCCGGTGGCTTCGGAGTTCACCATCGCTTCTGAGATGTTCGTTGAGCAGGCGATCGAGTCTCGAGAGAATGATTCTGATATCGAAAAGCGTCTCCGCGTCATAATCACCTCTGCGGGCAACCCTAAACCATGGGCGAAGATCAAAGAACACGGTTTGCTCTGGTTCCACGTGGTCCCCTCAGTGTATCACGCACGAAAGGCTGAGGCTGCTGGAGCAGATGTGATAATCGCATCAGGCCATGAAGGGGGTGCTCACGTTTCGTGGGAACCTGTCCACTCGACGGTTCTTGTTCCAGCAGTTGCAAAGGCTGTCAAGAAGCCGGTAGTTGCCGCAGGCGGTTTCTGTGACGGCAGAACGTTGGCAGCAGCCCTGTGCATGGGTGCAGAGGGTGTTCAGATGGGCACGAGGTTCATCGCGACCCAAGAGAGCGACTTTGAGCCCATCTGGAAACAAGCAATCATCGACAGAGAAGAGAGACAGACACTTGTTGGGAGAGGAGTGTTCGGTCCGATGCGCTTTCTCCGAAACAATCGCTCCGAACAGATTGTTGAACAGACACTGCGTGACATCCCCGGATTCTACCTTGGGCAGCCGGTTGAGTCGAACGAGGACATCCTTGGGATAGAACGATCTGGATTCGTCGACCTAATGGGTGAGAAACCTGAAACTGCGTTGATGCTCGGTGGAGAAGTCACAGGCAGAATAAAGGACATTCCTACTGTCAAAGACCTGATTGCATCCGTTATTGACGAGGCTGTGAAGACGCTTGAGCTTGCGCCCAAGAGAGTCAAGACAAAGTGAACCAGTTGAACGTAGGCGCTCTCTGGTACACTAGATATAAGGGGCTGTTCGCTGAATGTACAGCTGACAATATCAAGACCGCTTGAAGCAGTCAGCAGAGAGAGGTGGTTGGTTCTAATGGTCTGGTGGTTCAGCGTACCAAAAGTGATCTTCGGCGAGGACGCTCTGACAACCGAACTAGAGCAATTGTCCGGCAAGAATGCTTTCATTCTTACGGACAAGGTCGTTATGGGCTTTGGATTTCCTGAGAGGATTTCTGAAATACTGCACGACCATCAATGGTCTGTGGCTATCTGGGACAATGCAGAACCAGATCCGAGGGTCTCTAGCGTAAAGAGTGCAGCCGAAGCAATGAGGAGATTCTCCACAGACACAATCATAGCAGTCGGTGGGGGCAGTGTCATGGACACTGCTAAGGCGGCATGGGTTCTCTATGAACATCCTGAGATTCAGCTCGAAGCCATCACTCCACTGCAGCCGCTTGACCTGCGACATAAGGCGAGACTCGTTTGCATACCTACGACCGCAGGCACTGGTTCTGAAGCCACAAAGGCGGTCGTGATTCGAGAGGATCAAACCGGACGCAAGTTTGCAACAAACAATGCGGAACTCTGCCCGGACATTGCTATTCTCGAGCCGGGTTTCGTGAAAGGGCTTCCAAAAGAACTCACTGCCTACACGGGCCTAGACGCACTCACACACGCGGTGGAAGCATATGTTTCAGTTTGGAAGAATGACTTCTCGGATGCATGCACGCTCAAGACAGTTCAGATGGTTTTTGAATGGCTGCCGAAATCAGTCGCAGACCTCACGGACCTTCAAGCGAGGGAAAAGATGCTGATTGCAGCTGACCTTGCAGGTATGTCTTTCAGTAACTCTCAAGTCGCACTCGGGCACTCCTTGGGACATAGTCTCGGCTCTGTACTCAGAGTACAGCACGGGCTCGCTGTGGGTCTGTCGCTTCCTTTGACCATCGAGTACAACTGTAAGGACAAGCCCGAAACCGCAAAGCTGTACGCTGAGCTTGCAGCACTCGTCGGTATCAAGAAAGCCGATCCTGAGCTAGCTGCAAGAGCCTTCGCTAAGAAGATAAGACAGCTGCAGGCCAGTGTTGGTTTTCCAACCAGTCTAAAGAAGGCAGGCGTCTCCGAGAAGGACTTCAATGACGGGCTGGACAAGCTCGTTCAGTATGCAATGATGGATTCGAGCATAACAATGAACCCGCGGGACATAGATAGCGGTGGAATCCGCAAGATGTATGAATACATGTACAGCGGCACTCCAGTTGACTTCTAAGAGGCGAAGAAAGTGAAAGGTTACCGGGGTAAGATTCTGCGAGTGGACCTTGCTTCGGGGGCTAATTCCGTCACGCCGTTGGACCCGGACATGGCTCGGGATTTCATCGGTGGGGCCGGACTTGCATGCAGAATGCTCTACGACATGGTCGATGCAAAGACGGATCCACTGGGACCCACCAATCCTATTTTGATTATGAATGGACCCTTCTGTGGGACAATGGTGCCCTGCGGCAGCAAGACATCTGCCTGCTCGAAGTCACCACTGACGGGACTGTGGGCACACAGCACATTTGGAGGACACTTAGGGGCAGACATCAAGTTCGCTGGATACGATGGCATAATGATTCTTGGCCAGTCTAAGAAGCCCGTCTACCTGTTCATCGACGATTCCAAGGTTGAGATTAGAGATGCGAAACACCTCTGGGGCAAAGATACGCAGCAGGTGTGGGAGACCCTCAAGACCGAGACCGGTTTCAAGAACGCCGGTATTGCACGCATTGGGATAGCTGGAGAAAACCTTGTGAAATACGCGAGCATTATCATAGACCACTTCAGAGCGGCGGGTAGAACCGGTCTTGGGGCAGTCATGGGTTCAAAGAAGCTGAAGGCGATTGTCGTAAACGGCACGGACAGGAAAGTGCCAGTTGCAGATGAGCCGAAAATCGCAGAGCGTAGCAGGCAACTGAATGAGGAAAAGAAGGATACTGCCACATTCATGATGTACTCATCTGTGGGCACTGCGGGCTACGTCGACATGGCGACAGATATGTACGGCTCATTTACGGCCGGTTACTATAGTGTGCCCGATTTCTCTACCTACAATATCGGTGGGTCTGCGGTCAAAGAGAGAATCCTAGTCGGCAAGACAGCATGCTTCCGTTGTCCCATCGGTTGCGGTCGTGTAATCGAAATCAAGGAAGGGAAATACGCAACCGGCCGCTTCGCGGGTCCCGAGCTCGAAGTCACTGGCACGATGGGAGCTCAGCTACTCAATAACAACCTTGAGGCTCTATGCTATGCCAACAAGCAGCTCGACCTGTTGGGAATCGATACTATAACGGGAGGAAACGTAGTAGCATTCGCTTACTACCTGTTCAAGCAGGGGAAGATTACGGCGAAGGACTTGGATGGCGTAAAACCAGAATGGGGAGAGATTGATTCTGCTTTGGCCCTGCTCCACAAGATAGCAAAGAGAGAGGGTGTGGGCAATCTGATGGCTGAGGGAAGCCTTGCCTTCGGAAACAAGTTCGGCGTGGGAAACCTAGCAGCCCAGGTCAACGGGCTCGAATTGGCCCAGCACGATGTGCGTGGATTCTCAGGTATGGCAATGACCTATGCAACTTCTCCCCGAGGAGCATGCCACATGACTGCGGATATGTACAATGTTCAGATGGGTCAAGGAGACGAGGGGTTTGGCATTGATAGTCAAGACAGGTTCGCGAACGAAGCCGATCTAGTTGCCAAGTTTCAGGACTTCAGATGCCTTACCAATTCAGCTGTGATGTGTAATTTCTATCCCATAACATCAAACGAGCTCGCTGAGCTCCTCACTCTGGTCACCGGGTGGACGTATTCAGTTGATGACCTGAAGCGTGCAGGTGAGAGAATATTCACTATTATGCGTCTCTTCAATCTCAGGATGGGCTACAATCCCAAGAACGAGAAGCTACCTGACATTGTTCTTCAACCTCTGAAGGGGCCATCAGAAGGTCACGTGCCCGATGTGGAAGCTCACCTCAACAAGTGGTATCAGTACAGGGGATGGGACAGGAAGACCGGAAAACCACCCAAGTCCAAGATTAAGGAACTAGGCCTGTCAAGCCTGCAATCTCAGTAGTCGCACCCGTGTCATGGTCACTCCACAGTATCTGAATCGCGAGCCCTTCACAAATCTCTACTCAAGGTCTCAGGATACAACTGGTTACGCGGCCTCTTGAGTCAAACTGCACGCCCTCCAACTCCAGGAGCCTTCTCTTCATCTCCAATCCACCTTGAAAGCCACCGAGTGAACCGTCGGATCTTACTGCTCGGTGACATGGCACGACTATGGGAAAGGGATTCCTTGCAAGAGCACTGCCCACAGCCCGCACGGCTCCTGAACCGATTTTCTTTGCCACCCAAGAATAAGAAGCAACGGTACCTCGGGGAACTTCTCTCTCGGCCTTGAGCACCTTAAGCTGGAATGAGTAGCAAACGGACGGGTCCACGAACTCAAATGGAATTGTGACATCGTTGCCTTCTAGGAAATCGCGAACAAGAGAACAGAGTCGTGGCAGGGCTTTCTCAATCTCAGTCGCGGCACCATACTCATGTCTGATTGCCCTTTCAATGAATGACTTAGAACTAGGGAGATAGATCTTGATGGCTCTCAACGCGGGCTCATTATCGCCGAAAACAATCCCGCTGTATCCCATCGCGGTAGAGAACACTGCATAACTCATCCGTTCGCGCCTCAGACTCAATCATCGATATCCGACATCAAACAAACAAGATTCAACTCTAAGACCTGCCACGGCGCATTATGCCTTTAGATCCGGCAACGCGGTCAGCAGCTCCTTCAGCAATCGGTAGAAGATTGCCACATCAGGGACGTGAAGCCTCTCCTCTGGTGAATGAGCATTCTGAACCGTAGGCCCTATGGACACCATCTGCATTCCCGGAATCCGCGCTCCAATTATCCCACACTCCAGACCAGCATGAATGGCCTCAATCATGACCTCGCGTTGCAGGACGGACTCATAGTGGCTCTTTACGAACTGAAGGAATTTGCTCATGGGTTCTGGCTTCCACCCGGGATAGGCAGGCAGCTTCGTAATACTCCAGCCGCCCAGCTTTGCCAAGTCGACAAAAGAACTGCGTAAGGCCTCCAGTTCCGCATCAACACTGCTGCGCGTCGACAAATGGAACATGATTTTCGGCCCTTCGGTCTTGGCAATCGCGAAGTTGCAGGAAGTCTCAACGAGGCCCGGCACATCAGGCGAAAATCGAATCGGTCCGTGAGGAATAGCGTTAGCTGTCGACAAGATTCGTGAGGAATCCTCCACGGAGAAGAATGGAGCAGAATCAGACTTCGCCCACTCAATCTTCAGATTTGGCTCGAGAGGCGATGCATTTCCTGCAGTATTCTTGTAGTATGCGAACAGAGCTGCTTTCTCCGAGGTAAGGAGTTGTTCTGCCTGTACTGCCTTCTCACCAGACACAGCGAACTTCGCCTCCGCTTCCCTTGTTATGGCATTATGCTTCGTGCCCCCGTTCCAATAGCAGAGACCCAGCCCGACTTCCCTGCTGACAAGCGAGAGGAGGCGGGCCACTATCTTGTTGGCACTTGCTCTAGGAAGATGAATATCAACACCTGAGTGACCGCCCTGAAGACCTGACACATTCAACCTAATGAACTGCTTATCCTTCCCAGGTCGCTTCGTTTGTGAAAGCTCCTTGGTTAGCTCTATGTCTCCACCTCCAGCAGAGCCTATTGTAATGTAGCCCATCTTCTCCGAGTCCAGATTGAGCATCATTCTACTCCGGATGCCGAAGCTTTTCGGATCCAATGCAAAAGCACCAGTGAGCCCAGTCTCTTCATCCACCGTATACAGAATCTCCAGAGGCCCGTGCACATTGTCCTTGCCGCGGTCCGCAAGAAGCGCGAGAGATAGGGCCACTCCTATTCCGTTGTCTGCACCTAGTGTGGTTCCATCAGCGCTGACCCATTCCGCGTTCTTGTCCATCCTGACAGGAATCGGAGTGTTCTGGAAATCAAACCCTCCCGCGCGGTTAGTCTCACATACCATGTCCAAGTGCCCTTGAAGCAGAATGGGCGGGCATGATTCCATGCCGTGGGTGGCAGGCACCCTGACAAGCAAGTTTCCTGCAGCGTCTTCGACTACAGCATAGGGTATAGTAGCTGCTTTCGACTGATCGGCGACCCACTTCTTAATGGCCACCCTGATTTTCGCTTCCTTCTTTGATTCCCTTGGCGTACTCGCTAGAAGGTTCTCGAAAATCCTCCACACAATGCTGGGCTCAAGTTTCTCCAGTACCATCTTTCAATTCCTCGACAGGGGAACAGAGTAGGGTGACCTTCACCCAAAGACTGGTCCTTAAACTTGTCCCCGAACGAGAAGCAGTATTGAAGAAAATGGAGAATGTGTCTTCAGTGGAGCACACGTACATCGCATGCTCTGGTCAGCAAGGAACTACGAATATGTTTCCAGATTCCTTAGGGAACTAGAAAAAAAGGAAAGGGACCGAAGTCCCTATAGACCCTTAGTTCTGACTGCGATGATCATCAAGAGCCAGCCAATCAGAAGGAGGATGAATCCCCACAGACCAAGGCCTGCAAAATAGCCCGCGTAGTCCACTAGCCACAGGATTATGCCTAATAGGCCCAAGATGAGCGCCACAATCCATGTGCTTGTCTTTATCATGTTCATCTTTCGGTTACTCCTAGCAAGAGAACAAACTTCTTACCTTGCGGGACGCTTTATCTGTCTTTTCATTCCTCGCTAGAAGCGAATAGGAGGTCTGCTGTGGCAGACGATTCATTCTTGACATTTGGCCGGTTTTAGACCTCGAAGCCTGCGAAGAAGCCATCTTGCCCCTATCGCATCGGTCATGCCACAGAATAAGAATGCCTCATGCACTTGCCCCCTCGCGACACGGAGCTCCAGGTCACAGTCGTGGGGGGCCTATCCCAAGTATGCGGCGTAAGGCTCTCTATGGATGGTACAAGCGACACGCATACCCTCGTCAGCTCTAAATGCTGAGAAGGCGCCTCTTATATTGAGGATACAATCAAAACCTAAGCTATGCTATCGAGTACTAGTACAAAGATCGGACTGATTGTGGCCCTTGCAGTTGTGGTCGGTGCCATTCCTGTCGGAATATACGTGCTCAATATCCCAGCCACGACAACCCAAGACACAGTCAAGGTTACACTACTCTACAATGCAGGTGTCATGATTGAAGCGAACGAATTGCGGATATACATCGACCCTGTTGAGCTTCCAGCCAACTACTCGGACCTTCCCGCAGATGCTGTGTTGATAACCCACGACCATGGAGACCACTACGATAGCTCTATCGTCCAGATGCTCCAGAAGCAAGGAACTATCAATGTGTTTCCAGAAATGATGACAGGTGCCATCGCCGCCTTCTCTGGAATCGGCGTGAGCCCGATGGATCACGTCCAAGTTGGATCACTTAATATCACAGCCTTCTATATGTACACATTCGCCCCTGAGGGATACAATGCAAGCCATCCAACAGAGAGCAATTACACGAGCTACATAATAGACATCGATGGTTTCACCATATTCCATGCTGGCGACTCGAAGAACATACCAGAGTACGAACAGCTTGTTGGAGGAATCGATCTCGCATTGCTTCCCTTGGGACCCGGTTGCCAGACAATGTATAGGGAAGAAGTGGTCGACGTCATCCAGTTGATCCTACCAAAATACATGGTCCCAATCCACTTCGCTGGAGAAGAGGATGTCGTGTTTGTCGTGCTCTACGACGACGAGATAACGTCGACGACTGATTGTCAGTTAGTGCATCTACCGTATTTCGGGGTCCACATCTTCGAGGTCTGACGGAATAATCAACATCGAATCGGAGCATTGGCAGCAATAGGCAGAATGGACATCGGACGTACGTGCCTGCGATGGTGCGTTTCAGTCGCGGTGCTTCGGATGTTTCATGCTCACTCGTGGCAGGAGTGTGAGGTCAGGAGGCTCGGCTCTGACGTCCAATGAGAGACAAGCAGGTTTTTCACCAGGCTCCGACCACATTGGCAGGTGAGGAGAGAGATATGTCATGGTTTGACCCTTCGATTACGACATGGCTTCGGACTCTAATGCCATGGCCTCTGGTGTTTATTCTGTTTACAGGACTAGGTGAAGACATCTTCTACGTGGCACTCTTGCTCGCAGGCTTCTGGGCCTACAAGAAGAAGGAGTCCATACTTGTAGTGTGGGTTCTCCTAGTTTCCGTTCTTTCCAACTATTGGGTAAAGCTGGTCGTGGCAAATCCAAGACCTAATCCATCATATTGGTGGACGGGAATAGACGCAAGCAACTACAGCACACCCAGTGGACATGCTCAGAACTCAGCCATGCTGTTTGGTTGGCTGGCAGTAAAAGCAAAGAGATGGTGGATGTATCTTCTGGCAGTCGTCTTGACCGTGCTAATCGGGGTATCAAGGGTCTATCTAGGCGTGCACTACCTCGGAGACGTAGTGCTGGGATGGGCACTGGGTCTCGTTCTGCTCTCTATTCTCCTGTTGATGGAGAAGCCGCTTTCCAAGACTCTGTCCCGATACAAAACGGGGTATCTGTATCTGGCCTTGTTCCTGTTCGGTTTGGCTGCAACTTTCATCAGCACCTATCTCTTGCCGCAACCGCCAGAAGACAACTTCGGCGCACTTGGCGGCCTAACCATGGGCGTTGCTTTGGGACTGCTGCTGGAGAGAAGGTTCGTGAATTTCACGGTGGAACCACTGAACGGACAGAAATGGCGGTTGGTGCTGCGTGTTGTGATAGGCCTCATGCTTGTGATTGGCACCATGTTCGGGCTGGCACCGTTCCTTCCGACAACCGAGGTCTGGCTCAGGGCTCTGCGATATGCTTTGGTGGCAATCGTCGGAGCGTTTGTGTGGCCTGCCATCTTCAAGGCCGCAAGACTGTGATTCATCTGTTTCGTGAGTGCCCGGATTCTTGACACTGCAATGTGTGCTTCACAACAGGGATCCGCGCCCTCACTTCATCTTCTTGTATTCCTCAGTCACGAGCGACCAGAGCAAGTCAGGCTCGTCGCTCGCAATTGTGGTGCCCTTGTTGGCAAGGTAGCACCAGCCAAAAACAGAGTCGACCCCCAATCGAACGTACTCAGGAACCAAAGAAGCGACTGCTTTCTCTTGGCCCATGGGAAGCCTGAACATCTGAATCCATAGCTGACTACGCTTTCGATATCGCTTAGCGGTGGCAACTGTCTTCTTTGCCATTTCAATGGCCCAAGACCGATTCTCTCCGAAGACGCTGAAATAGGGGTCGCTGGCGAACATGTCGACTTCCTTGATTGCTGCGAGCCTGTCCCAATCGGGCATCCCCATCGAACCTACCGAACTCGGAATGACGCACACGCACGTTTCTATGGAACTCCTCGATTGTTTGATGATTTTGCACGTTGCCACCAAGAACTCGTACATGCTCTGCTCGCGGAATGTGCGTACTTCCTCATCGTATTCTGCAGGCATGGGCAACCCCATATCGTGCTCATACTTGGCTTGGCACGCATCGCATACGCATGTGAATTCCGATTCCGACAACATTGGGTAGTAGTGAGGCTCGTCAAGGAATACACCGTCGATCTTCATCTCTCTGGTTACCTTTCGAACGCGTTCATAGAAGTAGTCCTGAAACTCCTTCCTGTTGATGCATGCCGCTGGCACTGCCTCTCTTGACTCTGCAGTGATTTGTCTCTTGCCGTGATTCTCATGAAGGAAAATGGATGGCGGCTCGCCACCGAAGATTCCTCCGAATGCCCAGAAATTGAACCATACCCGCAAGCCCACATCCTTCGCCTGTTCGACGATCTGTACGAGGTTGGGATACCAATACTCAATATCATCTTCTGAAGCTGCAACCAAGACAGAATTGCAGTTGTTGGAGACCATCTCTTCAAAGTCTGCTCTTGCATGCTTGGGTTGCTTCGAGTGATGCCATGCAAAACCGAGCTCAACCATAGATCTATCCACCTCGAATTCGACGGGTCCGGAGATGTGTCATTCGCTAGAGCAGCGTGCCAAATGAATAGTTCGCCGCACCAATTTCTCGGCAGATTCAATAACTACGCTAGACAGGATTTTCACAGTGAGAATATGAGTCGCATATCTAGTACTCCACTTCTGAGTCCGCTTTACCCCAAATCACCTTACCATTACATTGGGTCTAAGCTGTTCTTGGCATTGTTCAACCCGACAGACAAGTCCCTTCAGAAACTGCTACCGCCAGAGCTGCGGCCTTCAGACTTGAAGCTCGCCGGTCTCATGTTTGCCAAGCAACCGTGCAAAGAATCGGGAACATTCATGGAATCGAGCGTCCTTGTCCAGTGTGTGTTCGACAATCCCGAGACAAAACAGGAGGAAGTAGGCGTGTATTTCCCATACGCATATGCAGACACGGATGTTGCTCTTGCCTCTGGTCGGGAAATGTGGGGATACCCTCGGAAGCTAGCCAAGATCTCGCTCAACCTTCGCGGCGATAAACTGGTGGCGACCACGGTCAGAGGACGTAACACGTTGCTCAAGGCCACTTGCACACTCACAGATGAAGGCCAATGGATCGACAGCGGGCCGAACATCAACATCAAGATGATACCGAGCGTTGATGGACTGGGTGCAGATGTCGCGGCCATCACAACAGCTTACTTGACTTACGACGTGAAGAAGGGTCGCTCAGGCTCGGCAGAAATCGAGATTAGCAGTGGGCCACAAGATGACCTCAGCACAATCGAAATAGAGAATATAATGATGGGACTCTACTTCGATGTTGACATCACTGTACCTCAAGGCAAGGTCGTCAAGAAGCTTTCACCCTGAGCCACAGCAAAAATGCAGAACCCGAGTTTCAAAGGTACTTAGTCGCTTCAATTTGAGCCAACTTAACCCCGGCGCCATGTGCATAAGTTTTCATGATTTGCAGACAGACAATCGAGAACACTGGAAGCACTAAGTACGTAAAGAGGGGATTGAAGAAGAACCCCACTGCTAGCATCAAGGACACTCCGCCAAATCCCAGGAGCATCGGTGCGAATTGAGCGCGGAGTATGGACCAGCCCCTTATCGGCATTTGGGCAGCTGAACCCCTCTGCCTAAGTATCATGCGTTCGGCCTTGAAGTCACCTCCTATGGCCGCCGCATTCGCTGCGATAGCACCAGATGCAAGAGTCACAAAGAGACTACTAGCTGCAATCGCAGGCAAATATATGAGCATTGACTGTGAGAGAAACGCGATTATGATTGAGAAGACAACGGTTGCCCCTAGCGTGAAAGGCAGGGCACTGTAGATTTTGCCCTTGACGTAGTCCTCCATGTTTGCCGCAGCAAGTTGTAGATTCATGAGGTTCTTACCTTCATATACAATCTCGTATCCAGCAAAGTACACTCCGTATGAGATTGCGAATGGAATGAGAGCAACAGCAAGTAGATATGGAGTCAAGACAAGCGACTGCTCGCCAACAGCGAAAATCGGCAGCACAATCCAGATTACTATTCTCACCGGGCCGAGCAAATACTGAGACAGCACTCGAGCCTCACGTCGCACAGAAGTGATGTTGTACCAGATGGATACGCCAATGGTTGTGTTGGTAGCCGCTATCGGGATTGCTCTGGGAGCCCACATCGGGTGAAGGACGGGAACCAGTTTTTTCGAGCTTCTTTTGGACCCGACAGCCAACCAGCCGCTATAGTGTGCTCTCTCACTTAGTATCGAGTTAGCACGTAGCAGAGCAAACGAGCTCAATGCAAAAGCGAGTGCGAGAACGATGTCCTGAACGGTGAGCGGCAGGCCGACAAGAAGGCCAAGCGAGAGAACACTGGCGGCATAGCCGGGCGTGATGTTAGACGAGAACCCGAGACTTCTAGCGAGGTTGATTAGCCATTCAAACACCTGTCCACCCGAGTCGCCATAGTAGATAGAGTAATACCAGTAGGCACTGAAGATGATTGCTCCTCCTGATAGGACGAAGTAACCGACTTGTTTGAGTGCACGCCTGCCGGCCAGCAACCGTGTGAAGATGAGACCGATTAGACCGCCCAGCGACACACCTAATGAGACGAGCATTAGCGTCATGAACACGAACAAGGGGGCAGAAAGGAGAGCGAGCCTCGCTGCCGAGATTAAGGAAAAGCCCACAAAGATGGGAATTCCTATCGTCAGCCAGAGGATGGAATTATAGAGAACCACCAAGACAGTCTTCTCCAAGAATATTGAGCGCATTGAAACAGGCATTACGAGCAGGTACTCCATCTTAGCACTGTTTCCCACCGTTGTCGCAGACACCATTATCGAACTCAAGAAAGCAAACAGAACAATCGCATTGAAAATCGTTGCACCGAGTCCAGGGTCGCTGATGACGGCGCCCTCAACATAGGACCATATCCGGGGCCCCACGAGAACGATGATTAGCGAGATTCCTATAACGAACGACCCGAGAGCTACAAGGGGAATCAGACGTCGGAACGAACTTCTCTTCTCACTGCGCTTACCCTTGACTGACGAGGGACGAAAGCTCTGTCTCAGGTCCAATTTCAAGAGAGTCAGGACATCTGAGGTCAACTCGACTCACCGGATCCTCTAAGATACTGGGCAATCCGCTGCATATCGGGTCCGCCCGTTAGGGCTAGGAATATCTCTTCTAAGTTCCTCTGACCCTCGGCCATCATCCTCAGTTCGTCCATCGTTCCCTCGGCAATCATGCTTCCATCCTTGATTATGCCGATGCGGACACACAGTTCCTCAGCAATCTCAAGTATGTGTGTGCTCATCAGTATGGTGGCCCCTTTAGAGCGAAGTCCGTTTAGAATCTCCTTTATTGTCGCGGCACCTCTCGGGTCAATTCCAGCTTGAACTTCGTCAAGAATGAGGATCTTGGGTCGATGAACCAATGCCGCTACGAGGCTAATCTTGCGTGACATACCCTTAGAATACGTCTCTATCAGGTCGTTGCTCGCATCCGATATGTCCAGCAGAGTGAGCAATTCCTCTATGTCCTGCTGGCGTTGAGAACCACGGGGCATGCGCCAAATATCGGCAACATAGTTGATGAATTCCCAGCCGGTCAGCCGCTCTGGCAAGACAGGTTCTTCCGGAACGTAGCCCATCACACGCTTCGCAGCCACTACGTCATTGATGATATCGTGCCCCGCTATTCGCGCTGTCCCGGATGTCGGTCTCAACAAGCCAAGAAGCATCTTCATCGTCGTGGATTTTCCCGAGCCATTCGGGCCAAGAAGCCCGTAGATTTCCCCCGGTTCAACCTTGAATGACAGATCCTTCACAGCTGTGAATTCACTAAACGTCTTGGTCAGACCCAGCGACTCAATCATCTCAATCGAGGTTGACTAATCGGTGACAGCTTTTAGGTGTTAGCATGAAAGAACGAGATTCCTCGGACGTTGGGATTATTAGCCACCGTTCTTCAGCACGACATATGACCCTTGAGGAATGGAGACTACTGGACCTTGGTCCGGTAGACCCCTTGGACAGCCAGATCATATATGATGTGGTCGCTCAGGCAATTACTGAGAAGAAAGCGGATAATACGCTCATCATATGTTGGCCTGCGAAGCCTCTGGTTTGTTTGGGTTACTTTCAAGAGGCGGACAAGGACTTGGACCTCGCCTTCTGCCGCTCAAACAAGATTATCGTTACACGCAGAGTGATTGGAGGAGGAGGCGTCTACCTCGATGATGGACAGATGTTCTATCAGGTGATTGGCAGGATAGACAGTCCGACGACTCCAAGGAGTATCGACGCGTACTATCAGAAGTTCCTTGAGGCGCCTGTGCAAGCCTACAGGAACTTGGGCATTGACGCGGAATACAAGCCCGTTAATGATATTCAAGTTGGCGGTAAGAAAATCTCCGGTAATGGAGCGGGAGATGTCGGTGACGCGAGAATCCTAACGGGCAACATGATTTTCGTCTTCAACTTCGATATGATGGTCAAGGTTCTAAAGGTTCCCGACGAGAAGTTCCGGGACAAAGTAGCTAAGAGCCTCAAAGAGCGACTTACGACAATTCTCCTTGAAAAAGGCAGTCTGCCTGACAGGAACAGAGTAAAGGAAGACCTCTTGCGCCTCTACGAGACAACTCTTGACATTGACCTGAATAGGGGTAGTCTGTCAGCATGGGAGAAGAAACGGATGGCCAAGCTCCGATCCAAGTATGTCTCTGACGAGTGGCTACACTGGCATGGCGATAGAGTATTACATGATGCAAGGACTGTGAAGATATCGGCTACATCCACAGTCGGGACTGCAAACCACAAGGCACCCGGAGGACTGATTAGAGTTACAGTCGAGGAAACCGAAGACACGATTCGAGACATAGTCGTGAGCGGAGATTTCTTCCTTGTGCCTTCTGATTCGATTGCAGCTATTGAACATGCGTTACTGGGAGCCAAAACGACTGGCGACGATATCATCGACCGATTAAGGAAGACTTACGCGGACATCAGAATCGATTCTCCAGGGGTAACCCCAGAGGATTTTGAAACAGCAATTAGGCTGGCACTAGGTCCGAAGTAGGCAGACCATGCCTACCGCGCACCAAGTAGCGCTAATCAAGAATGAGACCATGGTTTCAAGGCGATTACCAAAAGACACATTGATGTCAAAGATTGGGTTGAAAGCAATGATAGCAGCTCAACCTTTCCTTGTTACGGCACCCGGACGGGTGTGTTTGTTCGGAGAGCATAGCGACTACATTGGACTTCCCGTGATTCCGGGTGCTATAGATCGATGCATTACCATTTCGGGAAAACCGGGAGAGGGTTCAGAGATTAGGGTACTCTATAGTGACCTCAAACAAGCGGACTCATTCCGAATCGGTGAGAATCTGTCGTATCGGCAACGTCGTGACTACCTCAGGAGCGCCTTCAACGTGGTCGCGCGACAAGGGCTCATTCCAAGGACGGGTGCTGAGCTCGCCATAGCTGGGAACATCCCGATAGCCGGAGGGCTATCAAGTTCATCAGCGCTCACGGTCGCGTCGGTGATGACCGCCGCTCATCTGGCAGGAGAAGACTTGGACCCAGAGAGACTAGCCAATCTTGCATTCCAAGCCGAGGTTCGCGAGTTTGGGGAGAGCGGGGGTATGATGGACCATTTCGCCTCGGCGTACGGGGGATTAATCCACGTTGACTGCGGCAGACAGAACAAGCTCACAAGAATCGCAGCAAGCCTCGATGGGTTGGTAATTGGAGATTCGCAAGAAAAGAAGAAGGACACCGTGGGTGACCTCACTACAATCAGGGCGACGGTCGAAGATGGCTATAGGCGACTGTCGAAGGCTATACCGGGATTCAATCAGAGAGAGACTCCACTTAAGCTGGTATCTAAGCACATAGACACGTTGCCCTTAGATTGTCGATTGATGACTCTCACGACAATACGCAACAGGGATCTCACTGCGCGAGCACTCAAGGTGCTGAGTTCCAAGAAACCGGACCCTCGCATAGTTGGCTCAATGCTGAATGAACACCATGTCCTGCTAAGGGATGGGCTTCATCGATCAACAGCCAGAATCGAGGAGCTCATCTCGGCGGCCAAGGCAGCCGGTGCGCTTGGGTGCAAGATAAACGGAAGTGGCGGGGGAGGGACCATGCTTGCGTATGCACCCGGTCATGAGAAGGAAGTGGCCGAGGCTATCAGGAAGGTTGGTGGAATACCCTATCTGACAAGGATTGGTCAGGGTGCCAAGTTGACAGCTGTCAAGTAGCTCCGCCTTGCTGACCTGATAGTTCTCTCATTCGAGCATTCACTGTTGTCAGTATCTCATCCTTGAGCTCTTGACCACCTGATGTCAGCCTGTCAACTTCATCGCTCATTCTCTTCATGAACGGCTTGTCATGTATGTTTCCAAGATTAATGCGCACATTAAGCGCTGCGCCTTCTATGGCTCCAAAGAGAGCAATAGCCGCAACGCCGGCGTCAGTAATTGCATTTGCATTGCCCTTTTCGGCAACCACCTTCGCACGTTCGAGAGCTTTGAACGAGTGCTGCATTGTCTGCAACGGGATTTCGGATGCGTGCTTTGTTGCCGCCTCAACCTTGTCGGCCTTTGTTCTCTTCTCGACATCCGTGGTTTCGGGCAGTCTAAAGGCAGACAGAACATCCTCGAATGCGGCAGAATCCTTCTCCACGAGATCCATCAGAATGCCACGCTCTGTTTCTGCTGCATGCCTCAGTTCAATCATCTCTTCGTGGACAGCAGCGAACTTGCGGCCCGAAAGTGAGAGGCCACTTACCATACATACAAGACCCGCACCATAGGATCCCATGACGGCTGCAACGCTTCCTCCGCCCGGAGTGGCACTTGCGCGTCTGACCTCATCACCGAATTCGATCAGCGACATCTCTGTGAAGGTCTTCTTGGTCGGTTCCTGTGCGCCGGCCAAGTAGTAGAGATCGAGAATCATTGATTCCTCGAGCTTCTCGACCTGGAAATAGTACCTAAGCGCGTCAATAAGTGCAAACAACGGCACCATGCCAACAATTTCGGTTTCGACAACTGCGGCACCATGACGGCGTGCCTCCATGCGCACTACTTCCAGAGCTTGATGCATTTTCGTGAGTCTAGGATTTGTTAGGTTCATTGAAATCTGGGTCATGCCCTTCTTGGGCAAGTCAAGGCCCATCGCTTGAACGTAGACGAACCCGCCCGCACTTGCCTTCACTGCGTCTGCGCAGGCTTTGGCGACTCTCAAATCTGTCGTGTTCAAGTTGGCATTAAATGCAATCAGGAAGTTGCGAGCGCCTGACGCGGTACAGCCCGCCGTCGGGTGAATCTTCTTTGGCCCATAGTCCGGATCTTTGGTCGGATCCGTGCCGATTAGCTTCCTTAGCCCCTCGAACTCGCCCTCTCTGACATTAGGCAAATCAACACGGTCCGGTCGCGTCGCAGACTTTGCATACAAGTATACCGGTACATTGCAGGCCTTCGAGAACTCCTGAGCGAATTCCTTAGAAAGCTCAATACACTCTCCAATTGTGACTCCGTGAAGTGGTATGAAGGGCACAACATCGACTGCTCCCATCCTTGGATGAGCGCCCTTGTGCTTGTTGAGATCAATCTTCTGAACAGCAAGCTGAGAGGCTTTCAAGACCGCTTCCTTGACTTTCTGCGGCTCCCCTATGAGAGTGAATACAGACCGATTATGGTCCTGATCGTACTCAACATCCAGAAGCTTCACGCCTTCGACACTGCGCATCGCCTCAGCCAGAGCATCGATGACCTCCTTTCGTCGGCCTTCGCTGAAGTTTGGCACGCATTCTACTATCTTCACGCTTGTCACCGATGGGGACGCTGGGGAAACCGGCAAAAAAGGTTTGGGCAGGCTACCATGCTGTCCCGGAGACTCAACTGGCGTATGTTCCCAAGTCGATTGCATCACTTGTCAAGACATTCGTCGCTGCCCTTTCGAATGCGTAGGCCGAGAGAACGTTCTTTAGCAGCATAGTGATGGTCATGGGACCTACTCCTCCCGGAACCGGCGTTATGAATGCCACCTTATCTTTCATGCCTTCGAGATCACAATCGCCGTTCGGAGTAGCTACATCAATCACAATCGCCCCTTGCTTGACCATGTCAGCGGTGATGAAGTACGGGTCTTCCTTCGATTTGCGACGACCAATAGCGGTTATGAGGATATCAGCCTGCCTTGTGAACGAGGGGAGATCTACCGTCTTGGAATGGCAGACCGTAACTGTGAGGTCCCGGTTCAGCAACATTAGAATCAAAGGCTTCCCAACGATTGTCGACCTGTTAACTACGACAGCATGTTTTCCTTGCAGTCGACTGCAGAGATGATCGAGAATCGTCACGATGCCTTGGGGAGTTGCAGCACCGAGCAGCTCGCTGCCATAGAAGAGTCGGTAGATGTTGGTTGGAGAGAAACCGTCGACATCCTTCGTAGGCTCGATTGTGCTGATAATTCGTTCTTCATTGATATGCTTGGGCAGAGGAAGTTGGACAAGTATGCCATGAACTGTAGCATCGCGGTTCAGGGTGCGTATCACCTCGATTAGCTCTTCCTCTGTAATGTTCTCGGGGAGGTTGAACTGCCCCGAGGCAATACCAACTCTTTGGCAAGCCTTGTGTTTCATACGGACGTACATTGTGGAGCCCGGGTCCTCACCGACCTGAACCGTGACAAGTTTCGGCGGTATCTCATTCATCTCTGTAAGACGAGCAATCTCCCGCATGATTTCCGCCTCAATATGTGCAGCCAGCTTCTTGCCACTGACAATCCGGTCCTCACAGAATGTTTCTACAGTAGCCTCCATAGTCGTCATGGATTCATCACCTAGAATACTCCGTGTATGTTGGCATTCTCATCCAAGCCCATATTGACTGCTGCGGGTTCCTTCGGCAAACCTGGCATGAGCATTATGTCACCCATGTAGACGACAACGAAACCTGCTCCAGCACTCACGTCTACTCCCCTAACAGACACATCAAATCCCGTAGGTCGTCCTAATAGCTTTGGATTATCGGAAAGACTGAACTGCGTCTTCGCAATGCAGATGGGCAGCTTTCCATATCCGCGCTTCTCGAGAGACTTGATATCGGACTCTGCATCCTCAGAATAAACGACCCCTCGCGCTCCGTATACCTTGGTAGCAACCTTACTGATTTTGGTCTTCAGGTCATCTTCCAGCTCGTAGGTGTAGGCAATCTTGCTTTTCTGACCAAGAGCATCAACGACCGCCTTGGCCAAATCCTTGCCGCCCTCGCTGCCCTTGGCATAGACTTCCGAAACTTCCATCTTCCAACCGCGTTTCGTACAGAAAGCTCTCAGTGTGGATATCTGGTCAGCATTGTCATCAGGGAACTTGTTGAGTGCAATAACAGCAGGCAGGCCAAAGGCCTTCACGTTCTCCATATGCTTCTCCAAGTTTCCCAGGCCCTTCTCAAGGACACCACCCCCATGACCCATCAGCGCGCGGATTGACGTAACAACGACAACTGCATCAACCCTGAAACCGCCAATCCTAGTGACTATGTTGATGAACTTCTCTGCCCCCAAGTCAGCACCGAAGCCGGCCTCGACAACCACGTAATCAAACAACCTCAGAGCAACGTCAATAGCCGTGATAGAATTCGTGCCGTGGGCAATGTTGGCAAAAGGACCAGCATGTATCAGGGCGGGAGTACCCTCAGATGTCTGAACGAGGTTGGGCATCAGTGCATCTCGTAGCAGAACACTCATCGCACCCTCGGCCTTGAGGTCGCTCGCATGAACCTCATCTAGCTTCACTGTGCGTCCGACGAGCACTCGTCCAAGACGCGCCTTGAGATCGTCGTAATCAGCTGCCAGTCCAAGAATGGCCATGATTTCGGATGCTGCAGTAATGACGAATGTGTCCTCACGAGGGAAACCATTTGCTTTTCCACCAAGCCCGACAGTGACTTTCCTCAACGATCTGTCATTCATGTCAATGGTCCGCGGCCAGTAGACTCTTCGCAGGTCAATGTCAAGCTGGTTGCCTTGGTGGATGTGATTGTCAATCATCGCAGAGAGAAGATTGTGAGCGGCAGAGACAGCAGGGAAGTCTGATGTGAAGAGCAGATTGATCTTTTCGAATGGGAGTACCTGAGACTTCCCGCCTCCCGCAGCACCTCCCTTTACGCCGAACACAGGACCGAGTGAGGGCTCTCTAAGGGTTACGACACCCTTGTAGCCCAGAGCATTGAGAGACATGGAAAGCCCTATGGAGTTCGTGGTCTTGCCCTCTCCGGCCGGAGTAGGAGTTGTTGCTGTCACGAGAATGAGCTTACCCTTTCGCTCACCGAGCTCCTTCCTGATCCCAAGGTCAATCTTTGCCATGTACTTGCCATATGGTTCAAGAAACTCGAGCGATACGCCAGCCTTCTGAGCGACATCTGCGATAGGAATCACGATACTGCACTGTCCGTATGTTATTGCGCCATAACGATTTTCATCCCTAGATAAAGAATGTCAATGAGACTAATGTCGTTCCAAAAGAAAATAAGACGGCCCGCTCTATTGCTATTCAGGTTTGATGAGTATGGAAAGAACACCGCTCGAGGCGTTACCTGACGCACTGCCCGATGGCATAGACATCGAAAAGTACGTAATCGGAACATATTACGTCGGCATCCCACCTATGTTCGATGCGAGAGACCTTGCGTGGGCTGCTGCAGTGGAGCAGAGCACGGGAACTTGGATTCCCGTACCCGGTGAAACTGTCGAGGTCCGCAAGAGGCACATTGCCAAGGTAATCGGAATCTACGAAGTGCCGTATCATGAGTACAGCCTGCCCAAGGACTTGGAACGTCGTGAGTATATCATACAGGTGGCTTTCCCGCACGAGAATTTCGGACCGCAGATTCCCATGCTACTCAGTACGGTAGTAGGCAATATCAGTATGGGCGGGCGAATAAAGTGCCTAGACCTTCGCTTCCCCAAGAGCTGGCTGAAATCATTCAAGGGCCCCAAATTCGGTATCAAGGGTCTAAGGAAGCTCACAGGAGTGAAAGACAGGCCGTTACTGAACAACATGATTAAGCCTTGTGTCTATCCCTCAGCAAAGATGGGAGCAGGCCTCTTCTACGAGGCCGCGGCAGGCGGAGCAGACATTATCAAGGATGACGAACTCCTGGCCAATCCTAGATTCAACAGTCTGGCCGAACGCGTTCCTCTCTTCATGGAAGCAGCCGACAGGGCTGATGCAGAGAAGGGAGAGAAGACTCTCTACACTGCCAATATAACAGACAGTGTGCCGCAAATCTTCGAGAATGCAGAGAAGGCACAGGAGTGGGGGGCAAATGCGCTCATGGTGAATTTCCTAGCCGTGGGCTATTCGGTCTTCCAACACATCTGTGAGGATCCATCAGTGAAGGTTCCTGTATTGGCACACATGGATATTGCAGGCGCACTCTATGAATCGCCCATAACAGGGATGTCCTCGAACTTGGTGATCGGCAAGCTGCCAAGAATCTGTGGTTCAGACATAACTGTCTTCCCTGCACCTTATGGTAAGGCGCCTATACTCAAGGAGAGATACCTCGGAATGGCGCACGAGATGGTCATGCCGCTGCTCCACATCGACCAGACGGCTCCAATGCCTAGCGGGGGAATATCGCAGGGTATGGTCGAGGAAGTCATGAATGATCTAGGACCGGATATCGTGATCGGCTCTGGTGGAGCAATACATGCTCATCCCAAGGGACCCCGTGCTGGTGCAACTGCATTCAGACAAGCAATTGACGCGAAGATGAAAGGAATACCAGTCAGCCAGTACGCAACCGACCATGAGGAACTGAGAGTCGCTATGGAGACTTATGGTAGCGGCAAGACAGGGTTCGAGCTATAGTCTTGGAGTAACCAGCACTGTACTGTTAGCTCCCTAAAACCGACCTAGGCTCGTGGGTGTCTACTATGAGCCTAGGCCCTGTATCCTCATTTCTTAAGACATCGCGCAAACCAAGCAGAATATTAGTGAGACTTGGCCCACACTAGAGGAGTTTGGTGAGCACACATGAATCCAGAAGGAGTGGCTGACAAAGAAGTCATAGACTGGCTGCTGTCTGAGGACAATCCCAGTGTGAGGTTCTGGGCGCTTCAAGATCTGAAGGACAAGACCCGGACAGACCCGCAGGTTGTCTCTGCACAGCGAGCAATAATGCAGTCGCCCTGTGTTAAGACAATCCTGGGAGCACAGAAGGCCGAGGGTTACTGGGGCAAGAAGGAAAGCATGTACCTTCCCAAATACACAGCCACAACACACACCCTCCTCATTCTCGCCGAGCTCGGAGCGGACTCGACACCTGCCATTCGTCGTGCCTTCGAGTTCATGTTCTCATTCCAGCGCAATTCGGGCCACTTCGGGGTTACTCCGCCAAAAACAGAGAAAGGAAAAGCTAGTACAGTAACAGATGGCTGCTGCTTTGACGGAAACATCCTGTACTATCTGATACACTTCGGTTATTTGGACGATGCTCATACCAAGAAGCTGATAGACTTCCTTGTTGGGGATCACTCCAGCAAGGACTATGGCTGGCGATGCCGCAGCTATCCAATCAATATAGCAGGAGTATTCCCTGTCAATTGCTACATGGGGGCCGTGAAAGTCCTCAAGGCCCTATCTACAATTCCCATGAACAAGAGGTCAAAGGATGTCCACAAAATCATTGAGGAAGAGACGGAGTCCATTCTCACTAATCGGGTCTACAAGTACCTCCGTGGACCGAAGGGCGAGCGCAAGGACAAGGAAGGCTGGAAACGATTTGGCTTTCCTCTGTTCTATCAGTCAGACGCGCTTGAGGTTCTTGACGTGCTGACTAGCCTAGGCGTTCACGACGCAAGAATGAAAGACGCAATTGACTTGGTCGAGCAGGCACGAAGACCTGACGGCCGGTGCCTCCTCAAGAACACCTACAATAGCAAGATGCTCTGTAACATTGAAACGAAGGGTCAGCCATCAAAATGGGTGACCTTGAGAGCAATGAGAGTCTTGAAGAGGTGGTATGAAGCTGGCACATGAGTCTGAACGAGTGTGTCGCATTCGGTGCTGAGGCCGCCCATCAGAGTTAATAATCGGTAACGAGCTCAATGGAAGGTTGGCATTCAGGAGGAATATTCGATGAAGCTCAAGCCGGTCACCTTGACCGAAGGCGAAATCGAACAAATGATATCCCATATCACGGATGGAGAAATCAAGGAAGCAGAGGAACACTCGCTTACTCCGCTCAAAGACAAGGTAATGTTTGAAGGAGAACCGGGTGGAGCTGTCATCAAGGACCTCAAGGGTAACAAGTACATTGACTGCACATCCCAAGCTTGGACATTGAATATTGGCTTCTGTGATCCTGACATTGCCTACGTGGCGGCTCTTCAGATGTCTCGCCTTTCTCACGTGAGGTATGGTTTTCCAACTGTACCGAGGCTCAAGCTATTGAACGAACTCACGAAGCTGTTCAAGATGCCGCGTGCGAGCTTCAACAACATGGGAGGAGGAGCAGCAGTCGAAACGGCCATGAAAGTGGCAATGCTGCGCAAGAAAGGCGCGGATACATTCATCACCACTTGGCGTGCTTACCACGGGGCCTCTCTGGGAACGATGGCTGCTAGCGCGTACATGCCTACAGCCACGCGCTTCCCCGGCTTTGGAAGAGAGCATTTCGTGAAAGTCCCTTACCCATATTGTTACAGGTGTTACCTTGGTCACGATAGGGAAAAGGAGGACTGCACAGGGGTCTGCGCAGAGTTTGTGAAGGAGACAATCAAGCACGGTGTGACTGGCCCCGTGGCAGGAATCCTTCTTGAGCCAATAAGCGGACCCGGAGGGCACATCGAAGCTCACACTCAGTACCTGAAGGCGCTCAAGGAGATATGCGAGGAGATTGATGCACTGCTCATATTCGACGAAGCGCAGACCGCCTTTGGCAGAGTTGGAGAATGGTGCGCCTCGGATTTGCACAACATGCGTCCAGATGTCATGTGCTTGACCAAGGCAATTGCCGGGGGAGTTCCCATGGGCGCCATACTTACGCGCGGAGACATCGTCGGATTCACTGAGTCCGAAGAGCACTCCACATTCGGCTCCAATCCAGTCATGTTTGCAGCATCTCTCGTGAACATCGAGATAATTAAGAGGAAGAAACTGCTACAGAGGAGCAAGATACTTGGCGAGAAATTCAAGAAGGGCATCTTGGAGCTTCAGGAAAAGTATCCGATTATCGGAGACGTGCGTTGTCCAGGACTCTACAAGGGAGTTGAGCTGGTTGAGGACCCGAAGAGCAAGACTCCTGCTGTAGAAGCAGCTAACAATTTCATCGAAGAGGGCTGGAAGCGCGGAGTGATATTCGACTACAACATGCCTAGTCTGTCACCTTGGGGGTACGACCTCAGAAACGTGATCAAGTTCAAGCCACCTCTTACAATCACGGAGGAACAGGTGGACAAGGTCCTCGAAGTGTTCGAGGAATGCCTGCGGGAAGTCACGAAATAGGGCGAGTATCTCTATTGATCTCGATTAGAGAGTGTCAGAGTCTTCACTCTATCTTCACTAGACGCATTTCACTATAGTCAGTAACGACCCTTATGTACCCTCGCAGAAGCTTGTCTACTTCAGGGTCGCCGGTGTCTACTTTCAAGGTGCCACCTTCAATTCCTGTCAGCTTGGAGGCGGTGCAGAGAACGCGTATGTTGTCGCGGCCTATGCGTTGGATTATGTGCGGGCTGATTTGTTGATTGCCTCGACCGAAGAGAACGCCTTGGTGACCTATAGGAGACACGACAATCCACGCCTTCGCAAAGTCCTTCACGACTTCAAGTATCTTCGACTCATTGACATCGTTATACACAATGCCCTCGTGAAAGAGGTCCACACCAAGTGTGGTCTTCTTGATTCTGAGAAGGTCTGCGAGAGCCTTGATGGTAGTTCCTGGGCCTAGTATGAGAGCCTGTCCTTGAGGCATCGTATCAATAACGTATTTTGCTATGGCCTCTTGCGCCTCGTGCTCATCCACGGTCTCTGGGCTTACTTGCTTCGATCCTTGAAACCGAGCTGGGACCGATGGTCCTGTGAGATAGCCGTACAGCTGGACCATGAACTTGTCCTGCCTTATCGCGGCTTCATCAGCATCCATTATCTCAAATTCAGTGGTACCCGTCGCGCCTTCATTCACCAGCCTGACAACTTCGGCTGCGTCACTGGGGTTGACAACGAAGACTCCACTATACATCTTGACACCCGACGGAACACCGAGAACAAGTAGGTCTGACAAATTCCCTTCCTTCACTGCATCTAGAATATCTCTTGCAGTGCCGTCTCCTCCCACGAACACCAACAGCCGCACTGCTGATTCATACAAGGCTCTGACGCAACGAATGGTGTCCTTGGCGGTGGTCTTCGGTCCCAGTCTGATGTTGATTGCCTTGTGCTTGATGCCAGCACGTTTGCAGATTTCCGCGCCCATTGCTCCGGGGCATGTAATCAGCTCAACACCCGAGAGCTTCAAGGAAGAAAGAGTCACCAGGAATTCGAGAGCACGACCGGGAGCGACCTGTGTCGCGCCTCTCCGTACTGCCTCGTCGACGACTCCGTCAGTTCCCTTCAGTCCGACACGCCCGCCCATTCCGGCTATTGGGTTGACAAGCAAACCAATTATCATGGGTATCCCACAGGTCGTCTACTGTCGTTCTGGAAGAGGCAGTCTTATGAATGTTGATTGGCCTGAGCCTTTTTCAGTGCCCCGACATCAGCTGCTGTCTGGAACCAGAATGCCACCCTCAAGAGCACTTCCTCAAGAAGGCGAGACTTGTTGTCAGGGGTCGCATCCTCCGGCCATTTGTGACGACGGTAATCATCGAACTTGTCGAAGGTCTTACCGTAGCGTGTTGTAAGTGGAATGGTCACCATCCTGTCACAGACAGTCACCAGAGCCCTAACCAAGGTCGTGAAATCGAGATTCAACTTGAGCACCCAGTCACGAGTTGGCTTGAAGAACTTGGTTTGATCTGTCTTGTCCCACGGCAGCGCCTTGACGGCCTCTCTGTCCCGGGCATTAATCCGCGGCCCCATGAATTTGCAGTCCTTGTCATAAGTACACCGAGGTCTCAGAAAGACTTCCTGCTTGGAGAACCAGACCACGATTTCGTGCTGTCCCTGCGTACGGAGCGCCGCCTTGTGCTCTCCTGCAGAAAATGCAATCTCAACCACCGGTGTCTCCTTTGAACGACGCCCCTGCTTGAAATAGAGTTCGAGCGCCCATGCAAGAGGAGGAAATACGTTGGCAGCGTAATATTCGTCAGGCTTCGTCATTGTCGAGAATCACTCGTAAGAGAGCATCTGATATTCCTGACTGTGAGGTCATTATGGATAACGAATTGGGCGCGCATTACATTGTTGCGGCCTCGTCTTCGTGACTATGCTCTTCAACCAGAGTCTTCGCCAACTCCTCGAATATGTCGACGACACCTTCACCAGTCTTGGCAGATGATTCCACGTAGGGCATACCCTGCTTGTCGGCGAATTCCCTGCCCTCAGCCGGTGTAACAACGCGGTCTGGAAGGTCGGTCTTGTTAGCAACGAGCACGAGAGGTATCTTCTTGTTGATGGCCTTCTGAAGCTCATCCAGCCACTCTTGCAGCACTATGAACGTGCGACGCCTGCTCACGTCATATACGAGAATACCACCACTGGCGCCCCGATAATACATCGGCCGGAGAATCTGGAAACGCGACTGGCCCGCTACGTCCCAAATCTGTAACTTGACAGTGAGCCTTCTATTGTCCTTGGTCTTGATGTCTAAGTTCTTCACGGCGAACTGAGAACCAATAGTCGTCTTGTAATCGGTCCTGAAGAATCCGTGCGAGAATCGGGTCACGATCGCAGTCTTCCCTACAGCGCCCTCACCAAGTACCACGACCTTGTACAGTCTGTCGTATGTGCTACTCATTAGGGATTACCCCGGTTCTCGATAGGCAAAACGCCGTGGAGGTTCTGCCAAAGCGTCTAAGGTTTTTAGCTTCTAATAAGCTTTCGCGCAACACAAGCTGAATCACCTCCCAAGATGCCGCAGGCAGGTTTTTTTACGGTGTCGCAAGGGAACCATTCGGGAAAGCTCTTTGGGAAAGCTGTTTGGGACAACCGGAGTCAGGAAAATCTACGGGTCAGAGTTCGACCTTGAGATGGCTCTCAATCTCGGCAAGTCGCTTGGCACCCATCTTGACGGAGGGACGGTTGTCTTGGCGTTCGATGTCCGCACAACTGGACGGATGGTGGCTGATGCTTTCTCTGCTGGTTTGCTTTCGACAGGAACCAATGTCGTCAGGGCGGGCATGTTGCCTACGCCGACACTAGCCTTTGTTACGGCGAGTCATGGCTACGATGCAGGAGTTGTGGTCACTGCATCCCACAACCCCCCAGAGTACACTGGAGTTAAGTTCTGGTCACGAAACGGCATGGGCTATACTCCAGAAGAAGAGGAGGCAGTCGAGAGTCTATATGAGTCTCGCAAGTTCAAGGTGGCACCTTGGGACCATCTAGGTACTGAACAGATCATCGATACTGCAGTGACGGAGCACATGCAAGCTGTGAGAACGAGATGTGACGCAGACCTCATCAAAAAGAGAACCTTCAAAGTGATTGTCGACCCGGGGAATGGCGCTGCATGCGTACTGACGCCGTACCTCATGAGGGATCTGGCATGCAAAGTAATCACAATCAATGGCCAACCAGACGGTTCATTTCCGGGCAGGGTTTCAGAACCTGACGAAGAGTCGTTAAGAGATCTCGCCCGGATTGTGCCCGAGACAGGGGCGAATCTCGGCATAGCTCATGATGGGGATTCTGACAGAGTTGTCTTTGTGACCGAGAGCGGTGAAGTCGTGAGAGGTGATAGGACGATAGCTCTCTTGGCAAGAGAGGTCCTGAAGACATCTAGCAACAAGACCATCGTTACCACCGTTGACAGTTCAAGGGTCCTAGATGAGACTGTCCAGAAGGCAGGAGGGCATACGGTTAGAACGCCGGTTGGGGACATACAGGTGTCAATCAAGGTGAACGAGACCAAGGCGGCAATGGGTGGAGAGGCTAGTGGCGTGTTCATCTTTCCAGAGTTTCATCTGGCCCCAGAGCCGTTCCTAGCCGCGTGCAAGATCCTTGAACTTATGGCACGCACAGGACAGAGCTTCGGAAGTCTCATCCGACAAATACCTCTATACCCGCTTCTAAAAACGAAGCTAGAATGCAGGAACGAACTGAAGGCGGCTGTGATGCAAGCCTTAACAAGGAAGTTGCCTGAAACATTCAGAGATGCCCTTGACGTGGTGACGGTCGATGGTCTAGGCATATCATTGAAGGAAGGTTGGATACTGGTCAGACCCTCCGGAACTGAGCCCGCAATAAGAATCACTTGTGAAGCCCGTACAGCTCGCCAAGCGGAAGAGACCATGAAGCGAACAAAGAACATCGTCGCAGAAGCGATTCAACGTATCCGATAGGAAGAACTCATAGCTCGTGCAAGTCCAAGCACTTCAGAAGCATACTTCACGAGTCAATATGCAGACAATGTTTATAGCAAAACCAAGTCATTCAAAGTTGAAGATGTGGTCCGGGCCATGGCTGACAAAGACGAACTAGGAATCATGGAAGACTTCGAGTGGGCTCTAAAAGACCCCACCGACGAGAAGCTCCGAGAACTGGGGCAGGTAATCTCAACCGTCACATTGAAACTGGCTGAGGTGATAGGGGAATTGCAGAACACGGTCTCAGATCTTCAATCCAAGCTTGGGGGACTCGAAGCGCGGGTCGGCCAACTGGATAGCAGAATGGCAGGCATCAGGACCGCGGGGCCATCAGGAGCCGGTGAGGCGGGTTCGGTTGCCGGTTCGAAGGGAATAGCTGGCAAAGCCCCAACTCCAGCACGTGCCCCGGGTGCAGCTGCTCCCGGTGGAGGAGGGACTCTGATGGGAGAACTGAAGTCACTTCTATCCGCAAGAAGGAAGAAGGGAGATTCAGGCGGCGGCGAAGGTCCCGGCTAGTGTTCAAGGCTCCTAGACTAAGCTTTCAACGGCGTTTCTTCCGTAAAATGGACCTGCGTGAAACGGAAACGACACAGTAAAGGCTTCAGCTCTTTCGCAACTTGCTTGGACTCCACGCAAGCGGGTTCTTGCATCGTAGAACCGCAAGTAGAAACCATCGGCTTTCTGAAGCTGTGAAGTGTGCTTTCGAAGCGCGTTCATTGCCGCATCGAACGAATCAGACACATCAACAAGGACATTGGGTCGCGAATGCAGACTGTTAATCTCCATGTTGTAGATTCTGTCAACACGGACAGCGTTCTCGTGCATTGTCACATGGGATGCCCATTCAACGGCATCGGTCACAATCTTTGAGCACCGGACATGACTACGGTTGTAGTCGTTCGCGGAATGGGTAATGATAGCCGTCGGCCTTGACTTCAGAATGGTTGATACGATATCCTGCTCAAGAGACCAGTCGATGGCGAAGTCATCTCTTTGGTTCGTGTACACCTCCCTCACCCCGAGTACCTTGCATGCAGCCCTGATTTCTTCGTTTCGTACTTCGTTGCCCGTCAAACACAAGACATCAGTGTCGACGCCTTGGTCGGTATGCTTCTTGATTGTTCCGCCAGCGCCAATGCATTCGTCATCCGGATGTGCTATCACAACGAGAATCGAACCCTGATATAAGGGAGTCATGGAAAAGACTCAGAGCGGGTATCTAATCAAGGTTTGGACCATACAGGTTCCTAGCACGACTAGTTGTTCTGAGTGACATGTTTAGCTGAACCAGCTCGCTTAAAGGGCAAAAGCAAAATCCGAATCTCGAGTGAGCCACTTGCGAATTGGTGTGAACCTTTTTCCCGGTGTGGGTGGGTCGGGTCATCTGGCAACTCGGCTCGGAGAGCATTTAGCTCAGCGAGGACACATTATACACTTCATCACCTATCAACGTCCGTTCGCACTGATGTGGGAACAGCCCGTGGGCATCTACGTCGACTTGGTCGACAGGCTCGATTATCCGCTCTTCAGCGGGATTGGATCCCCTTACACGATACCGTTGACATCAAAAATCCTCAAGGTAGCAGGCGACGCGAAACTTGACCTGCTACATGCACATTACGCAATCCCGCATGCCATGGCGGCATACATGGCCAGGGAGATAGCCGGGCTTCCTTACGTTATCACTCTGCACGGCTCGGATGTTCACACGCTTGGAATTGATCCGGCCTACAAGCCTGTGGTCAAGTTCACGGCTGAGAAAGCTAACGCAGTCACTGCAGTATCAAGATTCCTTCAGAAGAAGGCATACGATGGACTCGGCATACAAAGGGAGATTCACGTCATACCAAACTTCGTAGACGTTGAACAGTTCCACCCCATGCTGAACTGTCGAATCAAACTCGAGAGCGGTTGCGTTGGAACAAGAAAAGAAAAGGACACAGAATCATCCGACCCTGATGAGAAGGTGCTGCTTCACATCTCTAACTTCAGAGAGGTGAAGCGAGTGACCGATCTCATCGATATCATTCGAACTGTGGTGGACGATCTTCCAAAGACTCATCTAGTGATTGTTGGAGACGGCCCCAGCAGGATTGACGTCGAGAGGAAAATCGAGAGACTCAACCTCTGCAATAATGTTCATCTATTGGGCGTCAGGTCAAATATGCAGGAGATACTATGCGGTGCGGATGCATTCCTCCTTAATTCAACCTTGGAGGGAATGCCACTTGTCTTGCTGGAATCAATGGCGTGCGAGGTCCCTGTGGTTACGACTCCAGCTGGAGGGGTGCCGGAACTAGTGCGTCCGGGAGTAGATGGAATTGTAACAAAGGGTTTCGAGCCCGATGAATTCGCCCAAGAGGTTATCAAGATCCTTGAGAATGATTCTCTCCGCAGCAAGCTTGCCAAGGCGGGCAGAAAAAGGGTAGTTGAGAACTTCTCTCCTGACAAGATCGTACCCATGTACGAAAGGGTATTCGAAGAGGCCATCGCCAGCTAAGGAGGACAGCAGAAATGGACCTCGGCATTGTGGAGGTCTATCAAGACTTCATCTGGAAAGGGAAATCCACAGGACTTGCACAGAAGCTCTACGATGGTCCGGTCCTGACGATGGGTGGCATTGGAGAAAGGGTACCAAGCATTGCAGAGGCATTCACCAAAACCGGATGGCACACCCTCGAACGGATGGAGATACTCCGAAAGGCCCTCGAAGACATGAACAGGCAGTTGGAGTGCCTCACACCCAAAGTGAAGTCGGCTATTGAACGCGTTCCATACGGAGTTGTTGAAGCGTCCCATCAAAGTGTTGTCATGGGAGGCACTTGTTACATCCTCAACAAAGCCGCTACAGCGGGAAAGGTAGCAGCACTAGGCCGTGAGAAAGGAGTTGACCTGTCACCAGTCTTCTTTGTGGCAGACTACGACATTGTGCAGCCGGAACTTACGAACACAAGAACGCCAGCCTCAGGACAGGCTGGCAATCTCGTGAGTCTTCCGGTTCGGGAAGGGTATGAATACTCGCCGGTTCACGCTATTCCGCTGCCAGACCACGACTGGTACTCACAGGTCGAGGAAGGAATCCGGGCTGGGTATAGACCTCTATTCAAAGCCTTGTCTGGGACTGCCCATACTCTCTTTCAAGAAAGACTTGAGCACTGTCTTGCCCTCGCAAGGTCTGCGTACGTCAGCTCTCGAACGCTTGGGGATTGGGCAGAAAGAATCCTCGCTCGCCTGTTCAATGTTGAGCAGGACCTTGGAATCCCGCTTATTCCCGCCTCCGATACGCGAATCAAGCATTTGATGACCATCGGAATGGAGTTCCTTCTCGCTCGATCCAACAGAACCCTGTTCCTGCAAGCACATGAAGTCGCCACCAACCTCATCACCGAAAATGGATTCAGGCCCGGGATGGGCTCAAGGGGGGCAGACTATGTTCCATTCTACTATGAGTGCCCGAATGACTCGTGCCACTTCAGCAGGACCGAGTTGCACTATGCAGACCGCGGCTCACGGATTGGATTGACCGGTCGATGTCCTTCGTGTGGCGACCAGATTGATATTGATTGTAATGCCGGCGCACCAGACCTGAGCGCAGTCGAGAGTAGTCTTTCGCCACGCGTTGATTCGAGGCAGCTCATGACGGATTTTGTGTTGCCCGTCACAGTCCATATCGGAGGAATTGGGGAGGCCGCTTACTATGCTCAAGTCATACCCATCGCCAAGGCCCTTAATGTACCATTTCCGCTATTCGTGAAGTACCCTCGAGCTTACTTCAATACCCCGTGGAACGAACGGCTCGCAGATGCTATGAAGACACGTGGACTCCCCGTTCTGCATTCGCCCAAGCTCTTCAGCCTGTTGGGCAGGTTGACCAAGCTCCGCAGCAAACGCAGGTTTGAAGATATGAATTCAGCCCTGTTGGAATTATCGGAGCTCATAATCGCGACGAGAGACGAACTGAATCGGAGGCTCGCGCAAATCAATGAGGCGGCGCCTCATCGCACAGGAGAGGAAGCCAGCAATCTGGTGGCCACCAGATTCGACGTCGAACGTTACCTGAGTTGGGCATTCGGGGAGTTCGCAGAAGAGAAGGCAGGACAAGAGAGTGCTTGGTCATGGATTGAGTGGGCAATCAACTCGGGATTCCCGGATCTCTTCGGACCGTATGAACGAGCGTATTCTGAAGAGATGAAGAACGGTGCAACTGTCTTCGTGAACTTCTCGATTCGAGAGCAAGACGCAAGAGAACTATAACTATCAAAGCTCCTTGGACAGCAACTTCCCGAGCCGCCCTATTCCTTCTGCTATCAGCTTTGGTTCTTCGAATGAGAAACCCAAACGCATCGTATTCGGTTCAGGAACACTCGCCACTAGGTCGGTTCCGTCGTCAGTCAACCTAAACCCAGAGATTGGATAGAACGGACCGCCTGGGACATACATGACATCGTTGGGAATCGCAACTCTCTGCATGAATTCGCTGCTGTCAAAGTCTCTCTTTTCGCTTCGCCACCAGATGAAGAATCCGCCTGTTGGGTCTGTCCTTTCTCCTGCGGGGAAGTCCGCATCGATTGCTTTCGCCATCGCCGCACATCGTTCCTTGTATTTCGGAACCGCAACCCTCATTGCTTCATCGATGTATTTGCGATAATACTCGTCTAAGATCCGCTGCACGAAGCTTGATGTACACAGATCTAGGTATCCCTTGTCTTTCATAACTTGTTCCTTCACACTGTCCGGAAGTACAGAATAACCGACTCGAAGAACTGCAGCTTCCTTGCTAGTGGTCCCGAGATACGCGACGCGCTCGTTCTCCTTATCAAGAGACTTGATTGGCTTGGGGGTCTTCTTAAACTGGATTTCTGCGTAGGCCGCATCTTCCAGAATCAGTATCTTGTGGCTCTCGCAGATGTCAAACAGACTCTGCCTTCTCTTCCATGGAAGAGTCGTTCCTTTGGGATTGTCCGACTCAGGAACCACATAGACCATGTCGGGTGTCTTGCCGAACTTCTCTTCAGAAACGCGAATAGCCTTGTCAACATACTCCGGCATTATCCCGTCCAAGTCAGTGGGCACAGTTATGACCCGGGCGCCGAGCTTTACTGCTGGCACAAGGAAGCCGAGATATGATGGGGACGGCGTAACTATCACATCACCAGGATCGATGAGCGTGTCAAGCAGAGCATAAATTGCCTGCTGGGATCCATTCGTGATGCATACTCGTTCCCACTGGGTTTCACAGTCGATAGGTAGGCCTCTGACTCTACAAAGCCGTTCTGCAAGTGTTTTCAGAAAATAGGGCTGACCCGCGGTTGGTCCATAGTTCAAATCGTCGAGTGCCATTGCTGGGTCTTTCTTGTAACGCTCACTCAGATCGGCCATTATCTTTGCAAAAACTCCAGTGGGCACGATGCCCGGTTTCCCGCCAGCGAAGTAGTACTTTACATTGTACTTGAGAAGTGCACGAATCTGCGACTCTTCGATGAAACTTGTCCAGGTCGCAAAGGCATAACCCTCATTGTTTCCCATGAACTTACTCTCCGAGACAACGGTGGCTGCGCATCACCCCTTTCCGCTGTTCATGTACAATACTGTACATGAACGTAAACCACATACAGACCGGGTCCTTTAACTGTTTCTGGCTGTCTGACGGTCGTGGTGCCGCATTCTAGACGACCATGTACATTATTGTACAATACGAGGCCGCAGTCAAATTACCGGCCCCAAGTGAAAGGCTGCACTCACGATGATGCGCTCTGTGTCTCTTCGGCAAGATTCTTTGCTACTGCGCCAGGGTCCGGTGACTCTATTATCGACCTCACAGCAATAACGTAGGATGCGCCAGCGCTTATGGCCTCTGCTGCACTACCGCCTTGAGCTCCAACACCCGGTGAGATGATCGGTATCTCTTCACCCAGAATCCCCTTGACCTCGCTTATCTTCTCGGGATACGTGGCGCCTACGATTACCGCATCAGATCCCCAAGACTGTGCACGACGAGCGAATACCAAATACATTGGTTCGTGGGTCTTCATCTTCTTGTCGACGGCGACATTGAGACCATATCCTTCGTCCGCGGCAGGATGTGACATGTAGCATAGCGTCACAATACCGCGTTGCTTAGTCTGAGCCAGTTTGAACACAGAATCCAAACCACCCTCCCATCCAACGAATGGATTGACGATGATGCCATCGAATCCTGCGTCATAGTAGTAGCGAGCTGCGTGCTCATTCGTGTTGCCAATATCGTTCATCTTGCAGTCCATGATCGCTGTGAGGCCATAACCGTGTATCTTGTCAATGAGGCCCGGGATTCTATCAAACAAGCCCAAAGGCAGAACCAAATGATAATTGAACTTGAATGAGACTGCATAATCAGCAGTGCTGGTGATTACCTTCAACGCATCTCGTTCTAAGCGGTCTATCTCTTGTCGTGAACCCTTACCCATGGTCTGTGCAGTGTTAGCTGTAAAATCCAGCCCCACAATCAGTCTGCTCTTCCTAACGAATGCAGCAGCCGCAAGCTTGCGCTTCAGGACTTGCACAGTCAGCACCTTCAATATCGGATAACTCTTATCTCGTCGATGATGACGCTCGCATATATCCAATTCGGAAACACCCTTAGGAGACAGAGTCAATGAGTCCCGACTGGCTGATGACACGCATCACAGTTGTTTTCCTTGCTGCCCTAGGACCCATCTACTTCTTTCTTCTAATGTTCATGCTGCCTTTTCAGATGGCGCCATTCGACGATCCTGTACTGAACTGGTTGTTCCATCATGTCGCAGCACCAGCGGTATTCTCAGCGGCGTGGGTCGGAGCAATGTATTATGAACGCTATCGCCTGGCAAACGCAGTTCAAATCATGCATGACACCACGACGACGGTTCCTTTGAGATGGAGAGTCTTCTATGGAGCCAACGCGGCATTTGTCCTGACATTCTTCATTCTTCCTTTGGCCACAGCCCCAATGGCACTCGCAGGGGGGCTGTTTGTTGCGGGGCATGTCTTCTACAGAGTCGGAGTGGGCAAGATGGGAGGAGGAAGACCCGCGGCTGCACTGGGGGTTCTTGTTGGGATTGCGCTCTGCATATTGCCCTTCATCATAATGATTCAATTTACTCCGGCCTATCTTCAGGTATGGCAGACGATACTTGATGCTTGGAGCACTTACTGGGTCGGTATCGTTTACGGAGTTGCTCAGTGCCTTGTTAACGCGCTGAGTTTTGGCGCCCCCTTCTACTTCCTCTTCTTCGCGGCAGGACAGTATGACAAGGGGCTTTACGGCGAGGTCTATACAAGAACCCCTTCAGCATTAATCAGAATCTTTGAGACGGTTTGTTTCGTGATACTCATTGTGTTCTATCTTCCTCCAATGCCCACTCCTTTCGGTATCATCCCCTTCCTTGACATGCCCTGGCTGTTCACGAATTATGTGAATTGGTTTTCTTTGTTCATCGTTGCGTTTATGGTGGTTCTGCGATGGAGACTGAAAGCCAATGATAATGGCACCATCGGAGGTCCGTCAAACACAGTTGTCGTCGGGATGTTTCTCTTGGTGGAGATATTCTTCAAAACGAGTATCTTGATAGTAACCCTAATCATCTGGTTGGCATTCTTCATCTTCGCGGGAGTCATACTCACTAGTCTGCTCAGAGCTTCTCCGAGAGAGATGTACTGAAGCGCATCGTGACCCTTTGTGCTAGGCAAGATAGATTCATGACAACCGACCCCCGAAGACCCTATGGGCTCTCGGCCGTCTAGATATGAATCTGACGAAGACCGTCTGCTGGTGACCGCGTTGCCAAGGAGATCGATGGAAGAGATAGAATAAAATCCATCTGTGTTTACAGCATTAATCACTCACATGCTGCCTCGGACCAGATAGTCAGCGGTTGCGGCGCCAAAGGTGAGACTCAAGCAACAGATTCGCAATGCAACTAGATAGACACGATAGAAAAACCCTCGAAGGAGTCCCAGTTGGAGAAAAAGAAGACCGGCATGCTGATGACGGCAATCATACTAGCGAATCTCATCGCGGCATTCAGCGTGTTTCAGTATGCACAGTTGGAAACTCCTCGTTGGCGTGTGAACCCAGGTCTGGCAATGACGTATTTCATTGCTGTAACCGGCAACTCAACGAGTGTCTTTGAGGAAAACATCACATACGGACCGCCGCCGTTCTATGTACTGGATGACTCTCTGATAAGCATCAACGTCACATCCTTGCCAAGCCTCGATGACGCGTTGAGCAGTAGTAGTTTCACTGAACACGTGATTGACTATCTGAAAACACAACAGGTAGGGGCTCTCAGACACTACGATGGAACAGAAATAGTAGGCGCGAAATACGATTTCCTAAACGCGGTGGTGTCGAGGTGCATATTGCCCGTAGGAGGATGGAGCCTTCTAGACTCATTCTATGTCGATGAACCTGAACCCGGCTTTGTTTGCAACACCTACTTCTCCGAAGTGGAACAAGATGGGTTTCTCATAGGACACAGAACCTACGCCGCTGGTTCTGGTATAGGCTGGTCTGCCAAGGTAGACACAGTCACTGGCGTTCCATTCACTCTGACCATATGGGCGATGCAACTGCAGGGTATAGACCGATATTCCTATTCAATCGTGCTTACATTGTCCTATTGATTTGGAGTCAAATCATCAAGTCCTACTCCGACCCCCTATGGTTGGACTCGTAAGTGGGAAGAAATAGAGTGTTCAAGAGCGAGGCTCTTCTCGCTATCGGGCAATCGCGAACCCTATGAGTCTTCATGCTCCAAGTGAATGAGGTGACTTTCCGACCTCATAGGTCGATGATGATTGGTTTCTCGGACAACCGGATTATCGGCAAGTGAAGGGTCATAGGATCGGAATCAACAGACTCAGTAAAGTCAATGGCTTCCTTCTCGCGGGTCTTATAGGATAGGAAGTTGCCGCGGGGCGGTCCATCGCCCTCGGTATACACCCATAGAGGAAGTCCATACATTTCGAAGTATCCATGGTTCGAAATGAGTGTTCCGTATATGTGTTTACCACGATGCTCGAAGTAGAGCATACTAGCCGGTCTATCTCGCTGAGACCAAGAGACAAGCATCCTAGCCAAATCCTTCATGGATGCGATCTTAAGATTGACCGGTGGTCGGATGTCCTTTTGGGTAACCATATGGCTCGCAAACAAAGTTGTTGATTCATCCATATAAGAGCTTACATTCGGAGAAGGTCTCTGGTGGTGATTCATGCCGTGCGTGCCGCACCATGAGCGCTCAGCGCATCGTCTCCCTCAGTTTCTGGGCGAGCGAGTCCAGCTGCTTCTTGTCAGAGCCCACGAACACCACAGGTACACAGGTGGTATGCCCACTCAAGGCGACCGACAGAGAGGCCTTTACAGAGTCCTTTTTCAGCAGTATGAATGTGAACCCCTCTTCACTGACTATTGACTCCGATGTCATGCCTGCTGCCGACAATGAGGACATCACTGACTGCAGCGTACTGTTCCCTACCGGATCGTGACGTTGTACAATGACTGGTTCTCGATAGGGAGATGCGCTAGTGAACAGAAAAGAATGCGACGGCTTGGAGTAGAGTACCTTACGAAGCATCGCTTTTTCGAAGAGCTGAGGCGACAATTCGCCAAAGACTCTGGCCATAATCCTCTTCCCTTCGACAACACCAACAAACCTTGCAGAGCTTGACGCTGGCACCTCCTCAAGTGAACCTGCTGCGTGCAACGCAGGAACCTCTTCTGCCATCGGGGAAGATTCTTCAGTTATAGCATACTCTCTGTTTTGTCTCTCGAAGAAACCCTTCGCATAGCTCTTAATCCAATCATCCAAGACATCCCAGTCCTTCTTGCTCAGCTTCAGCGGTGGTCTGGGCACATCTGGAAGACTGGAGAGGAGATCCTCCTCGGTGTCAAGGAGCCCTTCAGGAGCCTCCATTGTCCCTGCTTCTAACTCAGACACATCAGGAGGAATAAGTTTGGTAGCCTCAAGGAGAGCAGAGAGTCTGTCTGTGCCACCATGCTGTGACATACGCGGTCGGGCTTGCATTATGAATCCGCGTCTGTTTTCTGTGGATTGGTCAAACACAAGAGCAACCCCTCTCGGCAGACCACTGATGAATGCCTTGTCCTTGAATGCCTCGGGCATCGCGGCTGGTGCTCTTTGTTGAAGCGCTCTTATGTCAGCATCATGGGAGAGAGAGTGTGAGATGACTATGTCCGCCTGCGATATTGCTTCATCGGACACGGCCGACGGTTGCTGTGTGCACAGGATGAGACTGCACCCGAATCTTCGTCCGAGCTTCGCATAGCTCACTATCGCATCCTTCGCTGGAGTAGTCCCAGACCTAGGAACGAGAGTCTGGGCTTCATCAACAATTAACCATGTTGGCGGAAGCTCCTCTCTTGCACTCGTCCCGTCATCGGTCCAGGCCATTCGATAGGTGAGTATCTGTCTACTCAACATGTTCGTCAGAATTGCCAGCACAGCCTCTGCATCGGATCCCAAGGGTGCCATGTCGATGACGGTAATCTGTCCTGCCACAGCGAGATCCTGTGCACTGGTTCCGCCCGGGTGGAATATGCCGAGGTTCTGAGCTCGCCGTAGCCGTTGAATCAGAGCAGTTCTCGTCGAGGGTTTGTATAGGTCTGCAACGGACGAGCTGGATTCCACGCAGCGTATCATGTCCTGAATGCTGAAATCCGGGTTCGGTGGTTGTTGATCTCCTTTGCTTCTAGTGTACCCGCGCCTCAACCCGTCAACAACATCACCAATGAGGTTCTCCATCGCCGTACTTAGCGCGCCGTGTCTCTCGATGACGTATCCCCAATCAGAAACGGATAGCTCGGAGGGACTTATCGCCAGCGGAAAAAGGTGTGACTTTGCCTTGACCTCGCCTGGGATGTGCGTGTACGCGCGCCGCGGAATGTAAACTGCAGCCGGGAAACCTTGGGCTGTCAGACCCCATTTTTCAAGCGACGCGACTTGCTCATTATTCGGTTCCACCATCAGTCGAAAAACATCGACCGTGTCGATAATGACCACGGCAACTTCTATCTCTCTTCGAGCCATGGCGCGAGCCAATTCCTCTGCGATGAGCCCCAGTGTGTAGCTCTTGCCAGATCCCCTCTTCCCGGCAACGAGCATGACATGAGGGCTTACTAAGTCCATGTTGACTGGCATTCCCAATAGCGAGGTGGCCGGGTCATCAGACGCCTCTGTCACCGCACCCACGAGCCCGATACCTGTTGACCTGTACTTCTTGTGAAATGACTCTGACCTTCCTAGTATGACACCTTTAGCCGTGTCAACATGCAGGTTTGCCGCGATTCCTATGCTTGGGTGAAACTCCAAGACTGATTCCGGAATCATGATCACTGTCTTGTCGACAACATCATTGTCAGCTGATGACTCGACCTCTGGGCGCGGGTCAGGGTCACGTGAGCCATGCTCGTCCAAGGCTGTCCCTGAGAGACACTCAAAGTCGACTTCGAATAAACGTTTGTACGAAAGCGCCCTTCGGTCACCATTCCCAGAAAAGACCCTTCGTTGACGGCGGATGAGCAACACTCAAAACCTCATGTTATGACCCATGACACATGCAAGAGCTGATTCAAGATGGCTGCACCGTTTACATATTCCTTGACGCTAAGAGAAACTGGATAAGGAAGGTGAAGGCCGGCGACAGCTTCCATTCCAACAAGGGCATCATCAGCTTCGATGATATCATCGGTCGTCCCTACGGTATCAAAGTCACGAGCCACTCGGGCGTAATCTTCCAGATACATCGACCAAGTCTGGCCGACACTCAGATTTCACTGGGTAGGAACACACAGATCATCTACCCGAAAGACGCTGGCACAATCTTGGTTGAAACGGGAATTGGAGCGGGCAGTCGCGTTGCAGAGTCCGGGACAGGTTCAGGGGCACTGACATACGTCTTAGCGAATGCCGTCGGTCCCACGGGTCACGTCTACACATATGAGATTCGCGAGGACATGTATGAGGCAGCAAAGAAGAACTTGGAACGTTATGCCTCGATGGACAGGGTGACGATGTATCGCAGAGATATTCTTGAAGGCATCAATGAGACGGAGCTTGATGCGGTCATTCTGGATCTCGCTACACCGTGGGAGGTAGTCGACATAGCCCATAGAGCATTGAAGCCGAGTCATTTCATAGCTAGCTGCAGCCCAACCATTGAGCAAGTGATGAAAACCTGCAAAGCCATGTCCGAGAGCGGGAAATGGGGCATGATTAAGACTCTAGAAGTGTTCCAACGCGAGATAATGGTTCGAGAGAACAAGACGCGCCCTACCACATGGATGGTCGCGCACACATGCTTTCTCACGTTCGCGAGGTCGCTTGCCGAGACAAGTGCATAACCTTATATCCGGTCGGCCCGTATGTTGACTGTCGATTGTTGTCGACGGGGCTCGGTACAATGGCATACCAGCACAAGAAAGCCCTCTGTTCCAAGACTACGAAAGACATCCTCGAGAATATCCTCGGACTCAGAGATGCAGAGTATGGGTTGGACGAAGCTTCGCAGGCTGCGAAGGGCACAAGCTTGGTTCGCGAGATGGCTAAAGGGACAATACCCCCGAATGCCCTCCCAGGTCAGGAGGAGGCACCTGCCTCTGAAGACGAAGATGAAATGGAGCATATCCAAGTCCATGATCATGCGACCGAAGACTTTGAAAACTACAAACCTCCGACAGAGCTTGAATTCGAGGCTCAAGAGCCCAAAGTGAGATTCGAGAAGAGGGGGAAACATAGGAACTACGTAGAGTTCCGTTTCGACTACGGGAGATTGTAGGAGGGGGGAGACCTATGGCCAAGGATTATGAAGTGGGTCAACTCAAAGACGAAGTAAAGGAACTCAAGAAGACCGTCTCGAAGCTCACAGAGACCGTGAATCAGTTGACTGCCAAGATTGGCGGATCAGATGCTCGGGCAGCACCAGCTCCTAGAAGTGCTCAATACAATGTTTTCGCCAACCAACCAAGCTGTATAGATTACGAAATCGGTTGGCAAAGGCTGGTTGGAATGTTGCGAGATGAGAGCGTTGGTCTGACAGCTACAGAGCTCGCAACGCTGTGGGGCAAGTCGCGGTCAAGAACCAGTGAAGTTCTAAACAAGCTTGCTGAAGACGGGCATGTCGTCAAGTTCAGAGACGGACGCAGAATCAGATTCAGAAAGGCGCTTGGCCGAAAGCGAGTCAGCTAGCAGTCCGTTCGTGAGCGCAAACCGTTGAAAAGCACCTTATTCGGCCAAGGTATTCTTAAGTATAGGAGCACAAGAGTCAGTCAGGAGAGAATCTACAACCGGGGTATCCCTGATTGGGCAATGAACTGCGTGGCTCGAAACGGAAACGGCCTAAACCTGTAGAGATAGTGGGTGCTAGTTCTATTGAGCCTGAGGAAGAAGAGGAACTGACAGTTCACACGAGCAAACTCTTCGAGCTTAACATCATGGCCCAAGATGCAGTGCGCGAGTTCGCCCTTCATGATATCGACGATAAAGAGGGGCTCGAAAAGAAGCGCGTGGCAATGCACGATGCTTTCACTAAGTTGTATGATGAGGCCGCCGGGTTCCTTGAGGCAAGCATGACTCAGGAGTTTGACATTGCCTATCTAAGAAGCAGGATTGAGAGTTCTGAGGGAGAAGCCAAAGAGAAGCTCTCTACAGCTCTTAAGGAACTCGAGGATGATACACAGAAGAGTACTTCAGAGATGTGGATGGCCCGAGTCTTGGCTTGGTTACATCAGGCCGCGGCTGCGAGTGGCCCATTCGTTGAACGCGAACACGAGGACAAGAAGAAAGAGGCCTCTCGTCATCTTGCAGCAGTTTATACCTTGCTTGAAAAGCCGTTTTCGGCGATACCATCCAAGACCGACGGCGCACAGAAGCTGAGAAGAGTCGCACTGGGTCACATGGCTCTAGGCCTGATGACGGGTTCTTCAAAGGCTCAAGAGGCAGATTCAGCAGACATTCAGAGCAGAAGCAAGGCCGCGGAAGCAGAGTTCTACGACGAGTTTCTAAACGAACTAATAGGCACTGAGAGTACCTTTCGACAAGCCTTCAACCCGTTTGATGAATTGATCTGGCGAGACATGCTCAGCTCATTCATATTCGAACAAGCCACAGACTTGTACAACGAAGCTTTGCCGCTGTTTGAAAAGGGCAAGACAGTGGACAAGCAACGCGTATCGATGATCAAGGCATGGAAACAGAATACGGCAGGCCTCAGCGAAGTCTACATGGCAATGACCTACAATGACATAGCAGACGCCCAAATGAGGTCTGGCAATTTGGAGGATGCGGCCAAGCTTTACGAGCAGTCCTCGGAAGCATTCGGCCGGGCAGAGAAGTGCTTCCGAGAGGTGCTTTCACTCCAGAGCAATGCAGAACAGTCAGGAAGCGACAAGGAGGGGAAGAAAGCTCAGTCATTGTTCTGCAAGGCAGAAGCCGCTGTACCAACTCTCTCCGAACTCCTTGAGGTCGACAACAAGGAAGAAGCTATGGCGGTGCTTGCGGAAATCTTCAAGGACCTCAAGAAGGCGGAGAAGCTCGCCAAGGCACGAGAGTTGGTTGCCGCCATCAAGGAGAACCTCAAGATATTCTCATTCATCGAGGATATGCTAACAAAGAAGACTGGCGACGTCGGTTCGATAAAGGGGCAGATCGACTTCGCAAAAGACCTCAGAAAGACGGCCCTCATCGAGATTGTTGGCAAGTCATTAGACGAGGCCGGGACTAAGCTGTCCTCGGATCCGTCTGCGGCCCTCGACTCGATTAGAGAGGGCCTGAGCAGTCTCGGCATACTTCTCAGTCTTGAGTCCGACGACGAAGAGGTTGGCACCCTCAGAAACAGGACTCTGGCGATGCTGAGTCACTTGAAATACGTCATTCAGTTCCAAGTGAGTTCGCAGAGGCAGCACGGAGTCCAGTTCATCACGTCAAGAATCTTGGAGAATCTTCATGCATCCGATTCGGCCACTTACTACAAGGTCATCGGCGAGACAAAGGCAGCAGACGAGCTGACCGACCTGGGCAAGTTGGCTCTAGCTACGGCCTATGCATCTGAAGCTCAGATATTTGCCAGGCAGTCAGAGCAGTGGGCGTTCAGAGCACAACTCTCACGCACGAACACCCTGAAGGAATTCGATGACGAAATAGCACAGTTCGTGGAAGAGGACGTGTCCGACAGCACGGTGAAACTTCACGATGATACCGTCAGAAGAATCAGACAGACGGTCGCCGCGTTTGAGGCAGCGACAAATGAGCTGAACAGCGTGAAAGGCGAGGATATCCGTAGCAAGAATAATGTGGATGCCCAAGTCAAACAGCTTCAAGGGGTCATTGTGAAGTTCAAGGGCGACCTATCAAGGCTTCTTGGGGCCAAGAGCGATTTCCTGGCAGAGGTCTACTCAAAGAAAGGAGATGCATCAAAGGCCAAGCAGTATTTCTCGGAGGCAAGCGACCGGTTGAGAGAAGCTGTCGGCAACTACACCGTTGCAGCTCAGATGTTCCAGAATATCGGCGATGCCGATGCTGCTCAGAGCGTTGACGATAAGGCTCGGACTACAGACTTGATCGCACGAGGCATCTGGGACAATAGGCAGAAGATGGACAGAGACGAGACTCCCACCTACTTGGGCGATAGCGAGCTAGCGGCGCTGTACTTGGGCACAGGAGGACAGTGATAGGTCTTCCTCCGCGCAAATGACCCACATCCAGCATGCATGCGCTTCTCAGGTGGCCAATTGCGTCTGTGTTGCTGGCACAACCTTTGAACTCACTGTGTGTAGACGACTCACGTGGTACGGAGCAAATGCCACCCCGCCTGCGTGATAGAACTTGCTAAACCACTCAACGAAGTGCAACCTCAGGGTGTGCATGAAGGCAAGAAGTCCTTCGAGAACTCCCACTATGATGGAACCTATGAAGGCCCCAAGTAGAGGCATTTGGGGTGAAATCAGCACCGGTTCGCCCGCCACCTCAGTCCAAAAACCCGCAGGAACTATGTTGACACCCACAATGGAGATCTGTGGAAAGTATATCACGAATATCGCGGGCAAGGACATGAAAATGCTGCTCAATATGACGTGCACCGTATTCAAGGCGAATATTCGGGCGTAACTCACAGTGTGACTAATAGTGCCGATGCTGTTCTCAAGGAATATGACTGCGCCATCCATACCTCCTTTCATCGATGTCACAGCCATTAATACGAAGGGTACAATGAAGGCCGCCAAAGTGAAGATGAACGGACTGATTGGTAGCATCGGGTAGATGCCATTATTGCCTGTGCCATGGCCAATCCCCAAGAATGGAATCCACATGTAGACTGCACCTGCGGAACTGAACCAGCTGTTCACGCTGTTGTAGCTCACACCGAATACAAGATTGACGAACCCGAGATACATCCAAACGTAGGACAAAGATACCATCGCTTCGCGGTAGGCATGATGTTTCAGCTTATTGTAAAGACTCAGCAGAATGCCCAGGGTAATGTGAATCACGCCTATCTCAATTGACAGTTTCAGCATATGCGCAGACCGATACGGATTGGCCTTGCCGTCCTCCAAAGTGTGTACAAAAAGCGGCCAGAGGGGTTCGATTACTGTTTCTGATCCAAAGAAGCTGCCGAAAAGGAACCCTCCGAGCATGGCGAAGACTCCCATCATCATCAGACCCTGCGCGCCAGTCTGCAAATACCCAAGCGTGGACCCCCAGTCCTGACCCTTGCGGGTGGACCTCCAAGCTCCGAGACCGATCAGCAGTATGATGAAGCCTTGTCCGACATCCGCAAACACGAGCCCGAATATCAAGGGGAATGAAATGAACATGAGCTTCGTAGGGTCAATATCATGTTTCGAGGGCACTCCGTATGCGGTCACCACACCCTGGGTGGCTTTCATGAATGACGGATTCGTGAGATAGGTCGGCGACTCCTCCTCTGCAAAATCGGGTCGGTCGAACTTCACTTCAATTGCCGTGCCAACTCTTTCTCGCAGCAGAGACTCAAGTCGCTCTTCGGTACCTTCTGGAATCCACCCCCATGCCTTAAGTGAATGCTCAGTGTAGGCAAAGAAGGACTTAACCTCGACCCGCCGGCGCTCAATATCTAGGATTTCCCAAGCGGCTATGACTCGTTGACCCCACTCATTGGCGATAGATTTTCTCTTGGACTCAAGTTGGTCAAGCTCGCGTTCTAAATCTGCCATCCTTTCCTCGGCTGCCTTCACGATTTCATCAGGGCGTCCGGCCGTTTTCTCCGGCACTTCGAAGGTCTCGAATCCTAAGGCCGAGAGTATGCGTAGTACTGCGGGCTTTCGATCAACCGGAACGCTGATGCTAGCTACGGATACTCCTTTCCTCACCGCGATTGACCTGAAGGCGAGAGCACCTTCCGTAACCTCGCTTAAACTCCATTGAAGCTGGGTCACGTGGGCGGTTGGCAAAACCCCAGCCGTCGTGAAAGTATATTCTGTGGTGCCAATTCGAGCCAGATCAAGTCTGAGAGGTTTCAATGAGACTGCTATGTCTCTAGTGCCACGCTGTCGCTCAAGTTCGAGCCCGGCAGATGCAATGCTTTTTTCGAGTTCGAGCGTTTCGGGCTCAACAGACTTGATAACTCCACCGACATAATCAAGAGAGCCTGATAAGCTCGTATCATCGATAACAGTTGGCAAACGACCATGATGACGGACGTCCAGTTTCAGAAAAGAAACGAGATTGGAGCATCTGTCAAGAACAGAAAAAACGGTCTCCTCTTCTCTGGACCTCTTCACTTCAGAAAGTCCTACCTGCTGGCGTACATCTATGAACTCAAAAAGACCGAACTCCTCTAGTGCCATGACTACCTGCCTTTCGAAGTCTCTATGCGAGACGACTTTGGCAATCACCATCTCTGCAGGACTCATCGATAGGCGCATTTCTGCCGTCACCGTGGCATCTAGGTTCACGTCAACCCGTGATGTCGGACGCTTGGTATCAGTCGGGCTGAGTGGGCACAGCGCTGGTTGGACCGATTTAAACGTAGTGTCTGAGTGAGTCCGAGACTCGGGCGGGCTATTCGGCAGGGTCAATCTTTATCAGGAGATTAGCCGCGGGAGCTTCAACTCGCCACGCCCGGAGAGGTTTACCATGTGTGCAGCCAATGACGACTTGGAGATGATACATGAAGCGGAAGAAGCAGCGGCCAGAAAGATACTGGAAGCGCAACAGCGAGTCAATGAGATGAAGGAACAGACCGAGGCTGAAGCAAAGCAAATCCTCAAGGAGGCCGAAGAGCAGACAAGAAGGGCGACTCTTCTTTTGAACTCAGACATCGACAAGAGGAAAGCTGAGATAGAGCAGAGGATACGGAACGAAACTGATGCCTCCGTTGCTACGCTAGAGGAATCTGCGCGAGGCCGGAGGACCGCCGCGATCCAGAGTGTCGTCAATATGCTACTAAGGGGGGAGTCTTGAGATGAGCGGTGCAAAGGGCATACTTGACATGATTGAAGCCAAGACTGCTGAAAAGGCAGAGAAGATTATGAAGGAAGCAGAAGAACTAAGGGAGTTACGACTTAAAGAAGCAAGAGAGAAAGCTGCCGATCTCGCAGATTCGACTGCAAAGAAGGCAGAGAAAGAACAGAAGGCGGAACTGGCGAGGTATGAGGCAAGCATGAAGCTCAAGGCCAAGTACCGGACACTTGATGCAAAAGAGAGTCTAATCAAGGATGTTCTGGACTCAGCCACCAAAGCGGCGGAGAAGGAGATTGAAGGCAAGAAGCGCAAGGAGATACTCATCGGGCTTGCCGTAGAGGGAGCGGCTGCACTCGGCATTCAATCGCTAGAACTAGTATTCCCGGAGAAACAGAAGGCGGACATTGACCCTGCAGAGGTTGCTAAGGCAGTATCAAAGGTCACCGGAGAGAAAGTATCTGTCGCTCTTGCCAAAGAAACCGTTAGATCATCCGGGGGGCTAATCATCAGGGCAAAGGACCTTCCAAAACAGGTTGACAACACCATAGAAGCAAGAGCGGAACGGCTGAGCGGCCGCATGAGGGAGTTGGCTGCACGAGTGCTCTTCAGAGAAAAGGCAGCATCTGAATAAGGAGGAGAAACTGCAGCCCCCAGAAGACTGCTCATCTATCGCAATCCCACTCACAAGCTCTCTCTTCGAGCCGTGCGACTCCTGGATTCTAACCGCAGGACTGAAGCAAGGCCTAATGCTGCTCTCGTGGCACAATCTCTTGATCCTTCAGCTACATCAACTGTGGAATGTAACCAAGCAATAGGAACGAAATCACCAGTCCATAGATGGCTACCGCCTCTATGAACACAACGTAGAGAATGCTCTTCCCGAAGGTTTCCGGTTTCTCCGTGATAGCACCGAGCGCAGCTGCTGATGCAGTGCCCATGCCTAGAGCTGCACCTACACCTGCCAAGCCCACAGCAAGACCCGCGCCTACTGCAATACCGAAGATTGCCCATTCACTAACGGCAGCTTGGAGGAGCTCAAGAATGGGTCTAGGCTGCAAACCCAACGAACTCACATCTGATGATCTGTTCAACCAGGTTGTGCATATGAGCATCAGCGCGGCAAAGAGCGTCGAAGATGCTACTGTCGCCGCACTGTTGAGTAGTTGCTTGTCGAAATTCACTGGATATTGTCCTCCGTCACCATATTGTAATCATGCGTCTTATGATATCAGTTGATTCGCCCCTTTCGATTCCCACAGCAATGGACCGGATATTCCGGATTTCGTAGAATTTTAAGCTAAAGAAACCCAGGACGGTTCCAGAGTGAAACGGGAATGCACCCATTAGAAGCTTGACCTGCTGTGCTAGGTAGTCTTCGATTGCCAACTCTACACTCGCCAAGTCCTGTGTGTCCTCATAGAGCCTCGCAAGTCTGCCGGCCAGTTGTGCGTATTTTGTCTTCTCAAGCCGCGTAAAGACATCACGCCAGGTTGTTTGTGTCTTGATTGATTCAGCCAATGACTTGGACTTAAGCGTAAATCGGACTAAAGACATATCAATGTCACGAGAATCCATTCCTAGAACAAGTGCGCGAAGCATAGTCATGACATTTCGAAGGTCGACCCTAGTCTCAAGTAGACCTTCCACTCGCTTTCGGTCTGCGATTGAAAAACCCTTGAGGACTTCCGTCACTGACCTAAGAAACCATTCCTCAAGTGCCACTTCAAGTGGTGCCGTCGAAGCCAACTCCTCGTACATGGGAAGCCTTGTCAGCAGCGCCACCTTCACATCACGATATGGCACAGCATCAATAAGCTTCTGAACCGAGCCGGCATCTGCCAGCTCAGACAGAACCTCTGCCTGTTCCGGAGAAGTAGGCACCGAGAATCTCAGTATCTCTTCACGGTCGAGCCCAACGTGTAACCCGCGGATGAGGGATTTGAGGCTCTCAGCAAGAAACATGTTCATGTATACATCCGTGAACTCGCCTACTCTTCCAGTCAGGGACCGAGAGATGCTGTAGCTGACCTCAGCGAAATCCTTCGATAGTATGATTGCCAGTTCATCAGGCGCTGGCATCCCCTGCGGAAATTCACGCTCCATAATCGGTCCATAATGGGTGTTTGCGAGAAGCTTGATGAACTCCTCATAGCTACCTGACTGCAAGAAACGCTCGTACTCCCCGCTCGTCAGAAATCGCGATTTGATACCGCGAATCCGCGCATTGACGAATGCGTACTCTCTTGCAGCTTGGGTGGCCATCTTTCATAGACCGCCTTCTTTGGTCTTGGGGGAAACGAAGGCTGCAGTCTGGATGCAACATATAAGCTTGTCTAACAGCTTTTACAGTTGAGGACGAAAAGAAGAGTTCATATAACTGGCGGCTTCTGCTAGCGCGGGAGTGAACCAAACGACCGGAGAGGACAAGGCAATCGGACATGAACATTCAGAACTTTTCGATATTGGCAGCTTGTTTAGAGGTTCGGCGATAATCACCTTTGTCGTTCAGATTCTCTCAGTCATTGTGATGCTGGGGTCACTCGCAGCATTCTACATAGGGCGAATCATCCCGGGATTGAGCACAGACATTCAGATACTGTTGTTGTTGATGGGGAGTATTCTGGCACTGATTATATTCCTTGCTGCCATTAGCATCTTCATTCGATTCTCGAGACGCATAAGTGATGCAGTCACGGGACCCGGTCTTCAGACGGTTCGGCTGGACACTCCGAGAGTGAAGACTGTCGTATACATCTATGCGATTCTCGTGGTTCTCATGGGAGTCACGGGGTTCTACACATGGTGGCTAATCGACAAGAATATCGTGTACCCCCTGATTGAAGTCTACAACTCCATCTCTCTGCGCCTGTTCACCTGGGCAATGGGAGCCTTCTTCATTGCACTCCTGATTCAGATTATAATTGCAGGAGTAGGAAGAAATGCTTCGAGGATCATAACTGAGGTTCTCGATGCAGACGACTCAGAGTTTACGAAGTAGAGCCGCCGGGGTCTTCATCATCGAGAGAGAAGAGAACGTCCTCGGCAATCTCCTCAGGAGTTGGCATGTACTTCTGTTTCACTCGCGCGTCACGTTCCATTCTCTCAAAGTATCCCAGCGTGACGTACACACCATAGGCGCCCAGAATGAATCCTGCGACCGTTCCTATGATGGCACCCCAAGTACCACCCTGTAGACCCCACATTGAGGAACCAACAATCTGCCCGGCGAAAAGCATTGCCACTACAGTACACGGAAGTTCTGAGGCTACGGCCAGGTATTTGCCTGCTCCACCGAGCCCGCTTTGATCTCCTTTCGCCGAGTCAGCCATGTGCCTTCTCTCTGCCCCATCCGTGAATATCAGTTTCGGTATGAAATATCGAACAAAGTGCAGGCTAGTCAAGCCTTTTCTGCATGTCAGTCCAGTCTAGGAAGGGCGTCAGACGTGAAAGTCAGCGTGAGAAGTGGCCGCGGAGAGGTACAAATTGAGATTCCAAAGCGGAATCTGGCAGGCGTGTTCGGACCAAAGAGTCCACGAAGCAAAGGGAACACTCTGGACGAACTGAAGCACGCAATGGAAAACCCTCACGGTCCGCCCTTGGCGAGCCTCGTAAGAGGCAGAAGTGTTTGTGTTCTCGTGGAGGATCATACCAGGGAAGAGCCCCGCTGGGAACTCATCAATGCCGTCTTACCGTCTCTGAGAGACGCCAGCCGCGTGCAGTTCATCATAACCACAGGCTCACACGAAGTCGAGCACACGGGCAACCTAGAGATACTGGAGATGATAAATAGAGCCTCGAAAGATGTAGGTCTAGGCAGCTACAGGGTAAAGATCAACGACTGCCACGATACCGATGTGGTCAATCTCGGAAAGACGCACAGAGGGACGCCGGTTATCATTTCTAATGCCGCAGCTCATCATGATGTATACATTGCACTCTCGGACATGAAAGCGCATTACTTCGGCGGGTACTCCAATGCTCTCAAGGATTTCCTGCCGGGAGTCTGTGCCTTCGCGACAATCGAAGCAAATCACTCACTGGCATTGGATCCTAGGTCAACCTTTGGACGACATCCGTACCATCCAGACGAAAACAGAAGGGACAACCCTCTTGCTGACGACATGAGAGAGGCAATGGAGATTATTACCAGAGATGCGAAAGTCTTCGCGCTTGCTATTGTTTCAGATGAAAACAAGCTTGTGTGGGCAGATGCTGGGAAGCTACAACCCGTCATAGCAGGAGGAATCGAAGTGGTTGATGAGATGGACAGCTTCGTTGTGAAGCCTGTTCCAAGAGTCATCATCTCTCCGGGCGGCTATCCTGAGGACAAGAGCCTCTATCATGCGCAGAGGGCTGTGGAACTGTGCAAGAATGCAGTCGCTGATGGCGGCGAGATCCTTCTGGTTGCAGAGTGTATAGATGGTGTAGCTCCAAGTGAGGCCATAGAGAATTTCTACAAGAAGTTGACTGCGCCGCTTGACGAAGTGCTCAGCTCTATTCATGGCGAGTATCATCTGTACGAACACAAGGCCTACAAATTCGCAGAGCTTCTCAAGCGCATCAGTCGGGTTAGAATGTACACCAACCTTGATTCTCAAACGGTCGAAGCCGCACATCTTGAGAAAGTGGATGACCCACAGGCGGTCGTCGACGAATGGATCGGCCAAGATCCAAAGACAAAGATACTTGTCTTCAACAAAGGCAACAAGCTTGCCGTTTACGCCAAGTGAACTGAAGTCTCCCTCGCTGTTGGAGTTTAGCACAGATCTTCCTTCTCCGTTCGGCCCTTCAGGCAGAGTCCCAAGTGAATCCAGAGAGGGCGGTGTAGAGTTTCCTGTACTTTTCAAAGCCATGGTCATATACAGCACGATTGCTAGGTGAAGGTTGAAGCGCGGGTAGAGGACGAACCATCTCCTCTGCTGCGTCAGCGACCGAAGAGAACACGCCTACGCCCTTACATGCTAGTATCGCGGCGCCTAGGGCCGTAGCTTCCTCCATTGATGTACGAATGACTGGCACACCCAGGACATCGGCCTGAATCTGCATCCAGACTTCACTACGTGCCGCCCCGCCAGTGACACGCACCTCGGACGTGGCTAGTCCCAGCTCCCGCATTACCTCAAGATTCGTACGAATGTCGTAGCACACGCCCTCAAGTATGGCACGCATCAGATGCTCTCTCGTGTGACCTAAGGCGAGACCCGCGAAGACCCCGCGTGCACTGGGATTCCAATAAGGAGCACCCGCGCCTGCAAGATGTGGAATGTGAACGACCCCTTCCGATCCCGCCTGTATCGTGCTCGCCTTCTCTGTGATAATGTCATAAGGGTCCACTCCGCGCTTGCTCGCTGCTTCGCATTCTTCATTGCCAAGATTGTCACGGAACCAGCGCAGAGCAGAACCGGTTGTGAACATGCTTGCCTCTATGACGAAGGCATCAGGAACCACATGACGGCTGCATAAAACCCGTCTCTTTGAATCGAGCCGCGGTGTTTGGGAATATGCGAGCATGAATGTCCCAGTTCCTGTTGTTGTCTTAATCGAACCCGGTCTTACGACCCCGACACCGAGGGCTGCACACTGCTGATCGCCACCCCCAGCAACAACAGGTGTACCCTGCTTCAAATGAATCGACTTCCCAGCCTCAGGAGTGATTTCACCCACGCGCATTCCGGGTGCCACGGGGTCCGGCAGCTTTTCCTTGGGAATCCCGAATTTGCCAAGAAGCCTGTCGGACCAATTGGCCTGCTTCAAGTCGAATAACATAGTCCGGCTTGCGTTAGAGAAGTCTGTGATGGTTCGACCAGTGAGCTTGTAGATTATGAAGTCGTGAACGAGAAGGAACTTCGTCGCCGCCTTGAACGTCGCGGGTTCCTTCTCCTTTATCCACAGGATTTTCGGCGCCGAGAAGTACGGGTCAATCGTGAGACCGGTGATTGAGTATACTTCGTCCGGTGGGACCTGAGCTTTGATCCAATCGCACTGGCGAACTGTCCTCCTGTCCTGCCAGACAATAGCTCGGCGAAGAGGATTGCCAACATTGTCAATCGGGACAATGGTTTCACGCTGGTTTGTTGCACTAACACTGACAATGTCATTCGCACTGGCGTGAGCTTCCTTGAGCGCCCGTGCCATAGTCTTCCCCGCTGCGACCCACCAAGCAGACGCGTCCTGTTCAACCCACGAGGGATTGGGGTAGTAGCTAGCGAACTCCTCATAGGCCATCGCCACGACCGCGCCATTGGTTCTGAATAGCACGGAACGGACGCCGGAAGTACCAGCATCTATTGCTGCGACCAGCTGTGTCATCTGCCTCTCACTTAGCAGGCTAGTAGAATTGCGGGAGATATGAAAGCTTCGAGACTTACTTGTAGCTGGCTTCGGAGTCTATCACTTCCAGCAAATCACGGCGACTACCTATCAGGCTCATCTTGAGCCGCCGATGCAGTTTGATCTGACGTTCACGGCGCAATGCTTTGGCCCGGCTGTCAACTTCCTCAAGATAGACCAAGTACTTTGGTGGATGCATCCGGAAATACGATGCCGAATGCGACTTTCGAGCCACGTGCTCCTTGAAACGTCTCAATAGATCGTTTGTCTGGCCTGTATAGTAGGTGTGGTCCTCGGTCTCTATTACATAGACGAAGTACTTGGTCATGGGAATGGGCTGGCTCTTGGTTCCACGTTGATAAAAACCTCTGTGATTCCAGCGTGATAGAAGTGTCACGGTTTGGTCGACCAAACGTCTCATTCGGAGGACGCAATCTTCCTTCGGCGGGGACGTGACGCTCCGCTAATACCGCCGGGCGACACCCAGCGTGGTTCAGAGCAGGTCTCCGAGATCTCAGAAGCCCCTAGACCTTCTTTTGCGTGAAATAGATATAGAGATACAGCACCCCAAACAGCGCATTAAGCCCGATCAAGACCCAAGCAATCCAAGGAAGCGTTGGCATCGTCAGAACGTTCCAGAGCATCCCCACAACACCTAGGAAGTTGAAGAGCAATGCCATGATGACATATAGCTCAACCTGCTGCCAAGAAGATGCGCGAAAGGCCAGAATCGAGCCTATTGCCATCACAAGAACCGCCATCCCCACTATGCGGCCTGAGGCTATCTCTGAAGGCCATCCTGAGATGGAATTCCAATATTCTGGTGCAAAGAACCAGACAACTCCGAAAATCAGTGTTACAATGAAGAAGAGCAGAAAGATGTACTTCGCTAGTTTCGATATTTCCCCTGGCATGATAATCACGCTACCAAACTTTCATGCTTTGTGTACTTAGCTTTCTTATCTTTGTTACGATTAACCCTGAATCTATGTTTTCTTCAAAAATCCTTTTCAGTCCGATTGATTGATTCCTCAAACTTGGTGTTCTTGGTGAATTACCTGAAGGAGCTTCTACCAGTATCTGCGATTCTGCTCGTAATCCTAGCTATGTCCGGTGTTGACATTGTCATCATCGGAGATACGACGAGACTTGTGTCAGTTGTCCCTATACTGCTCGTCCTCGTCCTGTGGCTTGGAGCCATACTGAAAACGAGGAGGGCCTAGAATGTACGCAGAAATCGTAACCCTCACTGTGATGCTCGGCTGCCTCCTTTGCATAATTCACAGTTGGTTCTACAGAGGCAAGTGGCAAACCGCCGGCTTCTTCATTGGTGGATTCATCTTCGGCATTCTGAGAGAGAACATCGTTTCCCTGTTGCCGGGCATGTATACCTATCCGAACCATCCGTTCTACATTGGAAGTGCTCCTATCATGATGGGATTCGGATGGTCGGCATCTTTCTACGCATGCTGGATGATTGGCAACAGACTGCTCGAGGCCTTCGCGCCGAAGTGGAAGGACAACGGATGGATTGTGCCTCTCACGGCGGCAATCATAACTGCCACCCTTTCGTTGCCGGTTGAAGTGGCTGCAGGAGCCGCTCAAACTCTATGGTGGGTGTGGCCGCCTGAGGCTGTCAGAGTGCTGTACGAAATGCCCGCTATTGTCCCCTTTGGGTGGGCAGGGGCGGCATTCCTATTCATCTTCTTCTACAGGTGGACGGAGGGTAGAAAAGCTACACCAAGGACAAACGCGGCACTCTTCATGGTCCTTACCTTAGTGGTCATCGCATTGCATTTGGTCTACGTATTCATCGTCAGGGCTATCATTGTCCTGTTGCTGGCCTGAATCGCTGGTCGTGCTGTCGGACGGATGCTAGGGATTTGTGCCCGGCGGAAGGTGAATCGCAAATGTGCAGTGCTCAGCGCCTTGGCTGACGGCCTCCAAGATCTCGACACGCACAGGTTTACCCAATACACCTTCCCACAGTGACTTGTACCAGCCCGATCCACACAGGCAGAAGGTCGGGGAAACAGGGGTGCCGCTACGTATGGCAGGGCGAATCAAGGGACAATGGCAGTAGGAAGCACGTTTGCGTACGGGGTCCGTGGCTTCTCGAAAGCCCTTGGGGTTGTAGGGAACCTTGGTCACATATATGGTGTTCTCCTCGCGCTTCGGGTACTCGTAATATGCGAGCCCCTTCCATGAGCTATCTTGATGCATCCACTTGAGTAGCTCCTCCATGCTGCCCGTTCTCTCGTACTCCTCACGAACCCTCTGTATTCTCTCTTGAGGGAACAAGTCAGAACAGCACAACATAATGCTTCGACGCGTCTCTGCGTCAGGCACCAGTGTGTCAAGCCTATCAATCGCGGCGAGAACCCAATCAGTCATCTGCTTAGGAGTCATCTTGGTAGAAGGATCCGGAGCTGTGACCATGACTTTGCTCCTTACAGACCTGCCAGCATGTTTCTCAAGGCCTTTACTAAACTTCTCGAGCCATCCCGTCTTCATGCACCACCTGAAGCCTCGGACGACATGCAAGCGCAGGCAGCATGTAATAAGTGCAGTCTTCAAAGCAAGCGCGCGTGTGCTCTCTGAGAATCTATGCTGCGCCTTCCGCAGTCCCTAAGACCCGAAAGAAAGCTGTATGATGCATGCAGATGAGAGGCATGAAGCCGTACTACCGCCATATCGATGTGCGGCTTCATTCGTCCTCACAGTATTTTCAGAAATATCTTGAACTGGAAATCCTAGTGTGCGAGCTTGCCGTTTGCTCAATAGGTGATGACGACTTCCATATCTCGCGTCTCTACATCAGGTCGGCCTTTGACACCTATTACGGCTTTCATCATCCAAGTGTTGCGGGCGTTTTGACCGCGGTAGGTTGGGGGCACGTTTGACGGCAACGGTAGACTAAACGGAATGCTTTCACGGAAGCCAGATGTAAAGTGTCTTCCTCCAGCCACCGTAAGCTTGCCTTGGTGAAGTTTGATGTTTTGCTCGGCGGTTACGGGTACGGTCTGCTGTCCGACCTGTTTCTGTTGGGTGGCCTTAGTCCATTCACTAACCCAGAACTCAATACGCAGTTCGTCCGCGTCGAACTCCTCGGATGACGAGACGTCAAGCTTACCTTGCAGCGGCTCTCTGAGACTGTAGGTTCCCTTGTCGAGAATCACTGCTACGGTTGCCTTCGGCGCCTGAAGTTTACTCAGAAATCCCATAGATTTTGCACCATGTCTTTCATTAACCCAGACAATGCAGGGTTACATCATAATCTTGGCCTTTTCATTTATCGTTTGTGGGTCCGGACCTACAGGACAAGATTGACTCGGTCGGAAGACCCGTAGTTGTTGAGCGGCAACTAACTACTCTAGGGTACCACGATTCCTGCGGCAGCCCCAATCGCGTAGTCGAGGATGGCACCCGGAAAGACAAAGAATGCGATAACACCAACAACGCATAGAACAACAGCCATGACCGGAACGCTAGCAAGCTTCAGCGGAGATCCATCCTTCGGTTCGATCATGTAGCAGTACTTCAGCACTCTTAGGTAGTAACCCAATGAGAACACCGAATTCAGGAGCCCAATCAGAGCAAGCCACCACATACCGACCTCAACAGCACTCTGAAACAGTATAAGTTTGGACCAAAAGCCAGCAGTCAGTGGCATCCCTGCAAGAGCAAGCATCAGTACTGCGAACATCGCTGACGCAAGCGGAGCCCTCTGACTCAATCCCGCTAGGTCGTCGTATGTGACATCCCGGGCCAAACGCACTGAGATTGTCCAAACCAAGATGAAAGCTCCTGTCTTCATCAGAGCGTGAACAAAAGCTTGGAAGAAAGCCGCAGCTACACCGAGTTCCGTGCCTGCAGCGAGCCCTATCATCAAGTAGCCCATCATCGCAATACTCGAGTATGCCAGCATCCGCATGATTTTACGTTGCGCCAATGCGAGCACATTTCCAATTACCATAGTTAGAATCGATACTCCGACTATTAGGGGAGCCCAGCTGAGCCTTGCAACAATGAACGCAACCATCAAGATTCGGACAAGTGCGCTGACACCCGCTTTCTTAGTCGCACCTGCTAGATACGACGTAACACTGCCGTCAGCAGTCGAATAGGTATCAGGTACCCACATCCAACCGGGAAAGATGCCGACTTTGAATCCGAATGATATCACGAAGAGAATCATGGCGAGCATCAGAGTGTATGCCGCTGGGGATAGTCCAGGGCCGGAACTCCAGATTGTCGCGACAGTCGACGACAGCACTGATAGACTAGTTTGGCCTGTGACACCATAAACAAGAGCGATTCCGAATATCATGAGTGTCGTGGCCATCAGGCCCATAACGAAGTACTTCGTTGCTCCATCGACAGCTCCACGATTCGGACTCAGCGCAGTAAGAACGTAGGTGGGGGTGGACATCAGTTCCCACGCAAGAAACAATGCAATGAGATCGGTAGCCGTCACTACCAAGATAGCTCCTGCAAACGACATGAGCAGTAGGAAGTTGTAAGGACCCTGGTCTCCGCTGTGGAGGGTGGATGACATCAAGACAAGGAAGCCGACTATCAGAATGATGTAAATGAAGAAGTCAGAAAACGCATCTCTAACGAACAGGCCGCCAAAAGAGGACACCGGGTCAAGAACAATCATTTCGATTGTAACCACCAGCACTCCAATGAAGCTGACAGGAAGCGGGTTCCATCGAATGCCCACGACCAAGGCAATCACTGCAAACCCGACAAGAGTAAGAGCCGGCATTGACCCAAGCCAATCTGAGGGGATGAACTGAAGCAATTGCTGCGTGATAGGACTCAGAATGGCGCGTATGAGATCGACAATCGGTGTGAAAAGCTGAAACACTATGGCACACCCCCAACAATGAAAGAAACTACCGGCGACACTAACCCGAGCAGGAGGTCAGGCCACACTCCCAAGATAACTACCGGTATCAGTGTAATCAAGGGCGCAATAAGGTCGCTCCAAGGTGCCTCCGTCACCGGCTTCTCAGGGTTAGCATCACTGAATACGATTCTGTTCAATGTCCACAGAATGTAGCCTACTGTCAGAAACACTCCCAGAGTGATTAACGCAGTCCATACGTAAACCTTCACCGATCCAAAAAGAATCAGTGCCTCTGCGATGAACCCACTCAGACCCGGAAGGCCGAACGTGGCAAATGATGCAAAGATGAACACTGACGCCAATCGCGGAGCTTGCACCATCAATCCTTTGACTTGGGGGATTTCTCTGGAACCTGCGGAGTACTTGAGCTGTCCTGCAACAATGAACATGACGGAGATGATAACTCCATGAGAGACCATCATGTAGACTGCTCCCTGTAGTGCTGTGGCTGTCCCTATGGCAACGCCGAGCAAAACCCAAGCCATGTGATTTATCGAAGTGTAGGCGACCATACTCTTTAGGTCGGTCTGAGCCATCGCTGTGAACGCCGCATAGATACACGTGAACACCGCAAGCACGGCGAGTGGAATACTCAATCTCGCAAAGGCGTCTGGAACCATCCAAACCCCAAGCCGAATGAATCCGTAACCGCCCATCTTCAGGAGTATGCCAGCAAGAATCACAGAGCCAGGTGTCGGAGCTTTTACATGAGCCCACGGCAGCCAGTTGTGCAGCGGCCAGACAGGCAGCTTCACACCCGCGCCCATGAACACTGCAAGTGCAAATCCAAGCTGAACCATTGGAGGCAGCCCCATACTCCGGAGCGCTATCATGTCAAAGGTATGTGGGACGGCTACGAAGTACAGAACGAAGAAGGCGACGAGCATCACCGCAGAGCCAAGATGAGTGTAGATGAAGAACTTGATAGCAGCATGCTGGCAACCTTCCTCACCCCATCGCCCGATGATGAAGAACATTGGAATCAGGACTAGCTCCCAGAAGATGAAGAATCCAATGAGGTCAAGGGACATGAATACTCCGATAAGCCCCACCTGCAAAAGGAGCATTAGAGCATAGTACAGGCCCTCGGACTTGTGTATGTGATTCGAGCTGATTGTGGCTATCATCACTACGAAATTGGACAGCACGATCATGGCAACCGAGATGCCGTCAACACCGAGTGCAATCTGGAGTTCTGTAGAGCCTCCGCCTGATACAATCTGTCCCATGACGAAGTTCCAGAGATACTTCATACCTGCGTTTGGGTCGCCACTAATTATGGCGGGATTGATTGCCATTGCAAGAACAAATGAAAGGAGTAGCTCAGTAACTGTTACAGTAAGCGTGAGAATCCTTGCGGCTCGTCCGCGAACAGCATAGGCGATAACTGAGGCGATGAGAGGGAGTATAAGCATGAATGGAAGTATGCCGAGGGGAAGCATGTCGATGATTTGCTGAGCAAATAGAATCTGCACCTAGATCACCCCCAAGGAAATCAAAGCAAGAATAACCAGAACTCCGACACCGAACATGAGAACAGCCACATAGTCGTTGACTCTTCCGGTCTCGATTACCTCGCTCGACTCTGACGCAGCGACGCTTGCCGTCGATATCTCCTCTGCAAATCCATCAACTATGTGATCGTCAAACCATCTTATTCGCTTGGACGCCGAGATTGCCGTACGAGCCGAGCCGAAATCAATGCCGTCTATGATACGGTCATCTATCTTCGACTTCCAAGAACTCGTGAATCTGAGAACGCCACCGACAATCCAATAGTAGAATTCATTGATGTACCAACGATGCTTGAGAAAACCGTATAGCCGCTTCCTGATCCCGGCATCGGGTATCGCCGTATTCGGCCGGTCCGACCGTCCAATGTAAAGAATATAGGCCGGAATTCCTCCCAAGGCCAATGCCCCCAATGTGAACACGAAAGGCACCAATCCCGGCATTGTCAGTTTCACAAGCACCATCTCTGTGAGAACGCTTGTCCACACTGATACTGTCATAGGACCTTCGCTGAACAGCACGGCCTCAACAAACGGAAAGACAGCAAAGGCTACGATTGTGAAAGCAGCGAGAATGTATAGAGGGCACATCATTGCCCGGCCGGGGTCATGCGGCTCCTCATGCTCGGTATGCGGTTCTTGCTCCGAGTGCCCGTGAGACTCGTGACCTAGTGAGGCACTCATATCCTCGGTTGATGCGACGCCGCGTGAAGGCCCATAGAAAGCCATCCCCATGAGCCTTATGCTGTAGAAGATTGTACAAGCTGCTGCAAGAATAGCCAGAATGAAGAGGAAGATACCAACATCATTGTGGAGCGCGAGGTCATATGCGTACTCGATTATCGAATCCTTCGACCAGAAACCTGAGAACGGCGGAATGCCTGAAAGAGCAAGCACACCAATCCACATTACAATGAATGTTTTGGGCATGTACTGCTTGAGGCCGCCCATCTTGCTGAGGTACTTCGTGTGAACAACGTGAATGACTCCGCCCGCCGCAAGAAAGAGAAGAGCCTTGAAAGCTCCGTGACTTATGATGTGCAGAATCCCGCTCATGTATGCTTCCTGATAGCTGATGAGTAGCCCCCCTGTGCCCATCGCTAGCATCATGTATCCGAGCTGACTCAAAGTCGAGAACGCCAGAACCTGCTTCAGCTCATTGGAAACCATTCCCATGGTAGCCGTCATGAATGCTGTAACGCCCCCGACTATGGCAACAACTGTAAAGAACGACGCAGCGGAGTCGAAAGACGGAGGCAGAATCTCGGGAACGACTCCGGAGTCTGCAGCGCTTGCCATGGTGACCAGAAAACGAGCCGTGATGTATATCCCAGCCTTGACCATGGTTGCTGCGTGAATCAGTGCTGAGACCGACGTTGGTCCGGCCATTGCTTCGGGAAGCCAGACGTCGAGAGGAGCTTGTCCTGACTTTCCAATGGCACCTGCGAATATGAGAAGAAAGGTCGGGAATAGCAGTCCAACAGAAGAGAGAATCTGCCACCAGCTTTGAGCATCGGCAGCCATCTCTGTAAATGAGAAGGTGCCGGTGAACATGAACAGAAGGAGAATTCCTCCGAGCATGAAGGCGTCCCCGACTCTCGTTACGACGAATGCCTTTGTTCCGCAGTGAGTGTTGTACTGACCTTCTGTTTCGAAGCGGAGCAGTGGATTCTTTGATTCAATACCAGTCGGGTCGGTCTCGGGTGGGTTCTTCCTATCGTTCCAGAAACCGATGAGACCATAGGAACAGAAGCCCATTATCTCCCACCCGATGAATGCAATCAGAAGGTTGTTGCTGAGCACAAGGGTCAGCATGCCGCCCCCGAAAGCAAGCATTAGGAAGAAGAACCTGTCACGATCTCCTTCGTGAGCCATGTATTCCGTGCTGTAAACGTAGATCAGGAAGCATAGCGTACTCGAAAGAACTGCCATGATGACGGACAGAGGATCCAGCAGGACTTCGAAACGAAGGCCCAACGCCTCAATCCAAGGCCAACTCGTGGGCCCCTGAGGACTACCGATGTCTGGGAAGAGAGACCAGCACAAAATCATCGTAATGCCCATGAGTAAAGCGGGCGTCCAGTCTCTCAGCTTTTCACTGAAGCGGCCAGCGAGAGGAACAACCAGTGAACCTGCCAGCGGAATGACGAGAATCAGATAGTAGGGTAGTCCGAACAGCATCTGGCGCACCTCAAGGAATTATGTTAGCTATAGCGTTCACCGCCGGGCTTATCACAGAAAGCGCAAGCCCCGGGAATATTCCGAACAGGACTATAAGGCACGACAGAGTCACCATGGGGACGGTCATTGACCTAGGTCCTTCTCTCACGTGCTCAAGGCTCTCCGGTGTCGGTCCCAAGAAGACTTTCCACAGATATCTCAGCATATACCCAGCGCTGATGATTGTGCTTGATACTCCAAGCACGGCTAGAACAAAGAACTCGGGTCGGGCCAAACCACCTGCACCGGGCAGTGCCGCTTGGAATCCTCCGAGGAACATCATCCATTCGCTGGCGAAGCCCGACAACGGAGGACTCCCTGCGATGCTCAGCGCCCCCACAGCAGCGGCGAATGCTGTGATTGGCATCTTGTTCGACAACCCGCCCAGCTGAGCAATGTCTCTCACCTTCGTCTCGTGAATGACGACCCCTGCTGTCATGAATAGGAGGCCCTTTGAGAATGCATGATTGATAAGATGAAACAGGCCACCCGACACACCATAAGTTGCGAATGTGCCAAGCGCAAAGAGAACATAGCCCATTTGGGAGACAGATGAGTACGCAAGTAACCTCTTGATATCTGACTGGGCCAGTGCCATCAGGCCTCCGTAGAACATAGTGACTACTCCAATTGCAGCAATCCATACAGAAAGAGATGAAGCGGCAATTCCTAGTATGATTGTTCCAAACCTGACCAAGGCATAAGCACCGGTCTCAATCATTGCGCCTGAGAGTAGAACGGAGATTGGTGTTGGGGCCTCAGCATGGACTGGGGGCAGCCACCAGTGAATAGGAAAGACAGCCATCTTGACGAGGAACCCTGCGGCGAGCAAGACAAAGATGAGCTTCAGAGTGTCAATCGAGCCCACGTACGTGGGCAGGAGTGATTGGATGACCGAGAGCTCGAATGAGCCTACGAAATAGTACAGTAGACCGAATCCCACGAAGATACATAATGCGCCGGACTGTGTGTATAACCAGAACTTCAATGCAGTGCGCTTCTTGGTCTCGGGCAATCCCCAGAACAGGATCAGGAAGTACGTGGGGACAAGCATGATCTCCCATGCTATGAAGAACTCTATGACATTCGTGGCCAATGTCACCCATTGCATCCCCATGATGAAAAATAGCTGGTTCGCAAAGAATGATGGCTGGTTCGGAATCTCTCGAGTGTACCCGATGGCATAGACCACCGACAGGAATCCAAGAACCACAACTGCGAATGTAATCGGAAACGCGATGCCATCAAGGTAGAGACCGACTCTGCCGAACACTTGGGACCAAGTTGCGGACTCCATCGCAGGCCCGCCTTCCACCACAACTCGGAAGAATGGCGGAATCATCAACACAAGGGAAGCGAATGATATAGCCGCTGCTGCTTTACCTGCCCCCGCACCCAGCCTGCTCTTCAGCAAATAGATAGCCAACGCACCAAAGAACAACATGGCAAGCGAAATCGTCATGAATGGGAGTTGTACGACCTGCATTACCTGAATGTCCTCCCGCGCCACTTGAGGGGTTTCCTTTCGAGTGTGCCCATTCTGTCAGGACCGTATTGCAGGTCTTCTCTCGTTTCTTCACTGAGATCAACAATTTTGGTGTGGAAGAGTGCATTGAACTTGCATGCCTGAACACAGAGACCGCAGAATATGCAGCGTGTATAATCAAAGTGCAGGGCGGCATCCTTCTCGTACATGCGGTCCTGCTTGTCGATTCTTATCGCGATCGTAGGACAAGCTTTCACACACTGTGCGCACGCCGTGCAGTTCTTCCTGATGTGAATATGTCTGCCCCTCGTGGTGTCTGGATAGTACCGGTCTTCAAATGGATAGAAGTAGGTGAAAGGTCGAGTCATCGTCTGACGGAATGTATGACGCAGTACCCTGAATATGTCACCGAGCGTGCTAAAGAAACCCATCCTTTCATCAACCTCCGATTCCCAGCAGCTGTGCCAATCCCGGGACATACACAATCGCAAACATCGCAATGACAACGTTGAGCAGAGACAACGGCAGAAGATACTTCCAGCAGAAGTGAGTGACCTGATCCTGTCTCATCCTGTAGAATGATGATGTCACCAAGATCATGAAGAAGAGAACGATTAGGAACTTGAAGATGAAGTTCAGGACAGGAGGCATGAATGCAAAGCCGTATGAACCTCCGAAGAACAGAGCTACTATGAGACCGGAGAACAGCAACTGCTTAGCGAACTCTGCAAAATAGGTCATGGTGAAGTATATGCCGCTGAACTCGGTCCTCCAGCCAAACAGAATCTCCGAGTCTGCGACCGGGGCATCGAAAGGCACGAGCGCAGTTATCACGGTAGCACTCACCATGAATGTCACGCAGTTTACAGGAAGCAGAAGAAAGTACCAAAGACTTGACTGAGCTTGTGAAATGCCCATGATGCTTAGCGAGCCGGCAAGCATCGCAGGACCAACAGAGGAAATGATCAAGGGTATCTCGGCAGCGAATTGATTGTTAGCTGCCCTGAAGCCACCAATGAGTGTGTACTTCGATCCGCTAATCCAGCCCGAAAGCAGAGATACCACAGGAACAACTGTAAGAAATGCAAACGTTACTATTAGGCTCACTGAGAGATCCGCGATATACCATTCGTTGCTCCATGGAATAAACGCAAATGGAACGAGAACTGCGATAAGTAGCAGAGATGGAAGTATTCTGTACATCCATCGCTTGGCTTTGTCAGGTATCACGATTTCTTTTCCAATTAGCTTTATCGCGTCTGCGAATACCTGGAGGCCCCCGTACTTACCGAGGTGAAACGGACCCCGTCTTGCTTGCACTCGGCCCCATACCTTTCTCGTGAACCACACGGAGAAGATGATGGAGAACAGTATGAAGACTAACCCCGGGAATACTATGGCCTTGAACAGCCACCATATTTGGGAAATAGCCAGTGCCCAGAACCAGACGACAATGCTCCATATCCAGTTGAAGAAGGCCCAGACAAGGCTGAACAGCCCGCTGATTACGAGGTAAATCCAGGAGGGCAGTCCGCTCAGCCAGCCCACGATGTCTATCTGAAGAATCGTGCCGACCCCCATCAGCGATCCCACCACCCCGGGTATGGGTCGAGGCTGCCGAATATTACGACGAAGTCAGCGAATGTCGATCCAGGAACCAAATGCTTCAACGAGTAGTACGAGGCGAAACATGGGCCGCGTATCTTTGCTCTGTAAGGAGTCTGAGCCTTGTCAGCAGTCTTGAGAAAGAGCGTTGTTACTCCCCTTGTGCCCTCGACACGACCGTATGCCTCTCCCTCGGGCAGCCTGTTTGCCTTCGCGCGGGCTTTGGGGTCTATGATAGGACCTTCAGGCACTTGAGGCAGCAGTTGACGGATGATACTGGCTGAGGTCTCGATTTCCTTGAACCGTTGCGACATCCTGTCATAGGCATCGCATTGACCCGGATGATCCTCATTGGTCGTCACTGGCACTTCCCAGTCACACATCTCGTACGCGAGATTCGGGTCGGGGTCGTCCTTTCGCAAATCCATCGGGATGCCACACGCCTTTATGTTCGGCCCACTCAACCCCCACTTCAAACCCTGTGCTGCGTCAAACAGTCCAATCTTCTTGGTTCGCAACTTGAAAGTGGGGCTTCTCAGAATCATGTCACGAAACTTTGGAAGCCGATCCTCAAGCCTATCCAGAGCCCGCTCCAGCATCTTGATAGACTTCTCGTTGAAGTCGTACTTGACGCCACCAGGTGCGCTGTAGGAGACTGCATGTCGAGAACCGGTCAGCTCTTCAAATGCATCGAGGAAATACTCACGATCGACCCAAGGCCAGAGCGTCATTGCAAAGAGGCCCAGCTCGGCCCCGAATTGACCCCACCAGAATTGGAGGCTGTGAATCCTGCTCGCCTCCATCATTATAGTTCTCATCACCCTTGCTCGCTCTGGCACATCAAGCTGGGCGATTTGTTCAACTGCCTTGACGTAAGGATACTCTGCAAGGAAAGCCTCAAGCATACAGAGCCGTTCCATAATCAGTGCGCCCTGCTGGAAGTTCCTGAACTCAAGGCACTTCTCCGCCGAGCGGTGAAAGTAACCTGCATTCGGATCGCATTCAACAATGTAGTCCCCGACGATTGTGAGCTTCGTAGCCCACCCATGAGCCGATACGTGCTGGGGTCCGAACCAGACCTGAGCTGCCTCATCAACAATCTCAGGGCACACTACGTTTCGGCCTCCTTTGAACCTGGCCTAGCTTCGGGCAATCCAGTTTCGCTCAATCGGCTTCTGTCAGTTTTGAATCTCTTTCGAAGCGGGTACTTGCCGCTCAGCTCCTCCGGGAGCAAAAGCAATCTCAGGTCGGGATGGCCCTTGAAACCTATGCCGAACATCTCATGGGTCTCGCGTTCGTGCCACTCCAATCCCGGGAATATGTCACAGACAGAGTCGACCTCGGGTACGGTACCTTCCAGACTCACACGAAGCTGGCACAGCATTCTGTTGAGGTGGGACCAAAACACATAGATCAGTTCGTATCGGTCATTCTGAAGGTCGATGCCAAAGACGGACTCTGGAAGAGCGTCAGAAATCAGTTCGTTAAGCAGGCCCACGACATCCCGGATTCTTGAGGGCGGAACAATCAGCTCTAGACGGTTCCCCTGCATACTCTTCTGCGTGACATCTGGACATTTGCTTCTCACTGCCTGAGCAACCGCCGAGGGTGACACCGTTGTGAGATAGATATCTGGCTCACTCATGCCTTCGTCCCTCCGAAACAACCGGCTCTCCAAGGTCCACCGTGGAATATCGCGCGTTGTACATCAGCATGAGCGCCATTGCCAGTGCCGTATGAGCAGCTGTCACTGCTATTACGATGATGACAAGAGATTGGCCAGTGAAGGTGAAGACTTCGGTGTAAACTGAAAACGCAACCAACGCTATGTTAACTCCATTGGCCATTATCTCAGCGCCTATGATTATTCGAATCAAGTTCCTCTTGGTTATCATTCCATAGGCTCCAAGACCAATGAGCATGAATGCCACGATTAGGTACCAGCTCAAGGGAATCACTCGGGGCCAGCCTCCTTCGCTCCTTCTCCGGTCTCAGTTTGGGGTGCAGACGAGGAACCGGATTCATCCTTCTTTCCCGCAGACTCTGGATGAGACTCTGTGGTCAAGGGACGAAGTTCTTCCGCCTTCATCATCTTCAGAATGGCAACGGACCCGACAAGGGCAGTAAGCATGATCAGTGCAACCATCTCGACGTAAATCCCATGACCGCTCCAGAGCCAAGCGGCCAACCCTTGAAGGCTTTGAGCTAATTCAGGAGGGCTCACTGGGGGTAGGTCAGACCAAGGATAGAAGAACGCTAGAATTGCAGAGAGTAACATGACGGCACCTGAAAGAAGCAGCCCAAACCTTCGCCTTCGGGCAGTTTGAAAGATTTCCAGCGAGGAGTCCTGAGCACGAGGAAGGAGGAGGACACCGAATATGATCAGGGCACTTATCCCTCCCGTGTAGACAGCTATCTGCAATCCTACCAAGAAAGGCGCCTCAAGCAGAAGGTAGAAACCTGCCACAGCTGCCGCCATGAATCCGAAGAAGAATACAGCATAGGTGATCTCCTTGTGTTCGAGCGCGAGATAGGCAAGAACAAGAACGATGACAGCTACGCCAATGAACTCTGCCTGTTCAAGCAAGACCTCTGCACCCTGCATCATCATTGCTGGGCCGCCTCCGTCTTCTGAGAATCGCGTCTCGCCTTTCCCTCTCTATAGAGCTTGAGGGTTTCTTTCCCGCTGAGAATCGTCTGCGGGAACATTCGCAGGGCAAAACCAATTCCGGCTGTGATTAGCAGTACAAAGAACAGCATCTGCCAGACAGCTGCCTCTGTAGTTCTGAACTGGGACACTGAGAGCAACCACAGGAACGCGCCCATGACATCAACGATGACAAAGAGAATGGTGTAGAGGAAGTAGCTGTAAGGATAGGAGACTCTTGCGGGACCTATCGGCTCTTCGCCGCATTCGTACGTGGAAGTCTTGTCTGAGTTCTGTAGAATGTGAGGGCGGAGTATCCATGATGCCGCAAGCATGATGACGACTAGGGCTACCGCAAGAAGGGCCCAAACGAAGACATAATTGAAGTCAATGAAGAGCCTCATTCAGCGGGACCGTTCCTAGTCATAGTTCTAAGTGAGCAGACGCAGTCAGGGAACACTGGGACGCTCTGCCATGTCAGAGGGCCAGCCTGCCTGATGGGTTATAAAAGGACTTCGACAGATGCTCCGGCGTTAGCCAGTTTTCATACGATGTCAGACGAGGACTCATTTGATTCCGGTGCAACACAGATTCGGAAACAATACTGGCAGTGTCCGCCAAGATATCTGATGAGATGTCTGGTCTAGCTGAAACGACAATGACACCCTGGCCAGCACCTCTCTACAATGGATAGCCTTCTTTCCCGAACGCCATCCTGCAAATGCTCGTTGACGAATCTGGGATTCGGCCTGTCAACCAAGAGATCTAGGTTCTATACCCGATATCAGCACCTGTTTCAGAGTCTGGTATTCCTTCCAGCCTTGGCGCCGAGCAAGGGCGCCAACTATTACATCTGGTGCGATAGAGTATTTCGTTATACCCCCGACCCAAGCCTCAATCCGTAGGTGATCAGGTATGAGAGTGATTATGATATGAAGTGTCTTGTGTCTAATCTCAATATGGTTCTCGCTCTTCTCAAGTACTTTGAAGTCTTTTCCCTCACTTTCATGCCACTTGTTAACACGACGTATCGCTTCCGAGGCTCCGAGCGGGAAGTGTATGTTCTCAACATACGTGCCCATATTCAACCACGACCGCCCCATGAAGCTCTCTGCGTTAAGGATTTTTCTTCGCTTCAAAGCAGTTATATGTGCGACCGCAATTGACGGGAAAGCAAACCCCTAACCGTTCCTTCGGTGATAGAGTTGGTGTCAAAATCGAAGAGTATCCTGGTCTACTATACTGTCTTCGCAGTCGGCCTTGCAATGATAGCGTTGTATGTTTGGTGGGTTGCAGACGCAGGCGTCATAGACCTTCTCTATGGTCTCGTACTCGTTGACTATGCTCTCTTCGTAGCATCAACATTGGCGATATCATTTTCAAGAACTAGGATGGCACGAATAGCATTGACTCTCCTGTCCGCTGTGTTTGGTGGAATCGAAGGGTACTTGAATCTCGTCCTATTCCCACAACCTTACAGCGGTCTGATTCTGTTTCTTTGGGCCGCATTCGGTGTTCTTCTCACGGTGGCATCATTAAGCTGGCTCCGTGAGCTTTCCAGAGCCAAGCGAGACTTGGCCATTCCGAAAGCAAGTGCTGAAACTATCAGACGCGGCTAGGCTGCTTCCTCGTGCTCCTCTTCGGTCGGAATGCCGTACTTGAGAGATCCAACATCCAGAATACCAGGGCTAGTTGTTTCCGACCGACCCGGCATTATCGAGAAACCAGATGCCACAAGAAGAGCGCTGCCAATTCCCCACGATAATAGAAACAATGTATCGGAAGTGATTCCTGCAACCGGCGGTAATGAACTCACAACGATGTAGAAGTACAGAGACACAACAATCGCCAGAGCGAATGCCACGGGTTTGTACCTGCCTCGGGATGGGCTCAGGTAGGAAACGAAGACTACAACTAGGATTAAGGGGCAACCTACCAACGGAAGCAAGTAAACCTGTACCGTGCTGAGATACAGTGGTATTGTGAGCCCCAAGTATCCGATGTTGAAGTAGTATGCGCTCAGCAAGGCTACTCCAAGCCAAAGCAAACAATAGAAGTCGCTATCTTCCCTGAGGGTCCCCATTGTGTCAACCGACCGGCCTCGAAGGGGAATCTCTGGAACATAAGTATTGCTGACCGCAAGTCTGACTCCAAGAGCGGGAATTGCCGCCGGTGAAGGAACTACTTCACGAAGCCCATGGCATCCTGATTCTCGTATCTCCGTTGCCAATAGGTTGTTCCCGCTCGAATCTTGTTCTCAAGAATCAGGTGTGCCCTCACGAAGTCCGACGGCTTGGGAGGACAGCCCGGCAAGTAGACATCTACCGGGATCACCTTGTCAGGCGGCGTCACCAAGGAGTATCCATCCCAGAACACGCCGCCACTCGCAGCACACTGACCGAACGATATGACAAATTTCGGATCAGGCATCTGTTCGTATATGCGGCGGAGACGCGGTGCCATCTTCTTGGTCAGTGAACCAGAGACCCAGAGCACATCGCACTGTCGCGGGCCAAACAAAGGCAGCATTCCGAATCTCTCAAGATCCCAGCGAGATGCGACCGCGGCCGCACCTTCAACCATACAGCAACCGAGGCCATATTGCACCGGCCAAGGACTGTATGCCCGGCCCCATCTAAGAATCCACTTGATGGGCGGGAGATTCTGCAGCCACCTAAGAATAATAGGCGCAATTCGGCCGAACCCGTTTCTAAAAAGATCGAAGCCGAGCCACATGAAGTACTTGCCAACCCTGAGTATGAAAGGAAGCCAGTACGCGAATATCTTGCCGGGGTTAGATATCTCCTCGGGGTCGAACTCCACCTTCGCCGCTCGGATTCTAGCCAAGCGTCGTGTGCCGAAATAGGCGGGCGCATAATTGGCAAACCAAATCCCCGTCGAATGAGGGTGCCCCCCATGACGTTGAGCAATTTTGAATACTACGAAGGCTTGGGACCAAGAGAGCAGGAAGAAGTGGCGACGCTCATCCTCTAGGAAGTAACCCATCATCGTGACCCCAGTTTTTGAAGTCACATAGCCATCAATGCCAGCTCTCGCTGAGGCCTGTTCGAACTGGAAATCGTCCAGAATGCCTTCGAGGCTCTCGATTGGGGCGAATGCCTGTCCGACAACAAGACTCGGGCCCATCTTCTTGATCTTCATTGGGTAGAACCTGTCTTCCCATTCGTGCTCTGCAACCCAATCATCGTAGACGGCGCCCTTCATTTCCTCGGCCACCCGCCTCACGACTTCGAAGCCTTCCCGAATCTCGTCCTCGGTTCCTTCATAAGAAACAAGGAGAACACAGTGACTCACTGGGAATGGGAAAGGTTTGTCTGACTCCCACACTCTCTTCTTCAGGTCCGTGTACTTGCTCTCCTCGAATCTTATTGTGAAAGGCAATGGTCCCTCAGCCAGAATCTTCTCGATTGCGAATGTCATCAAGTAATTCTCGGGAAAGCTGACTACAACGGAACGCATTGGAGTGAGTTGCCTGACCTTCAGGGTGACTTTCGTTATGATTCCAAGTATACCTTCTGTGTCGCAAAAGAGCTCAATGTCCTTGGTATTGCCAATTCTACCCTCTGGCAGAACAACCTCAAGTTCAACCACATTATCATTGATTTTGCCGTATTTCAGTGATCCGATACCATCTCCACCCTGAGCAACCCAGCCGCCCACTGTGGCCGATATGCCAGAAGAGGGATAGCATCTCAAATCCAGACCTTGACGGTTCAGTTCGAACTGCAGATTGAGCCATGATATGCCCGGCTCAACAGTAACTGTAAGGTTCTCCTTGTCGATATTGAGTACTCGATCCATCCTGCGCATGTCAACAACGATGCCGCCGTTACGTGGTATCGCTCCCCCGTAGCCCGAGGTTCCAGCACCCCTGGGGATGAGCGGGACCTTCTGAGCCCGAGCAAACTCATAAAGAAACTGAATGTCCTCCGGAGATTGGGGCTGTATGATTGCATCCGGCTTAGTGTTCATGAGCCAGCCGACTTGTTTTGGCAGACTACCGACATCCTGGGAATGAATAATCATCTCATGTTTGGCTGTGACGAGTCGGTCTCCGAAAACCTCAGCGAGTTTCGATACTTGCTCGCTCTTTAACACCATCAGAACCTTCTCCATTCTCTAGTCGGAGCTGCTTCAAGTCAATGAGTACCGCCATCGAGGCACCTACAAATACCTATCGACTGAACCATCTCGATCGGGTATCTAGGGCAGCCTATGGATAACGACTGATTTCCGAGCTGGGCGCGACGCCAGAGAAGTAAGCTGGCTATGGCGAAAGTTGCAGCGGATTCCAGCGAATGTGTCTCGTAATTGCGTACTCTTAACGGGGATTCGGCAGTCTCACGATGAAACACCTTAAGTGCTCAACCACAATAGCTCTCTTGGGAGCACCTGCTCCCAATGCTTGGTTTAGTCGCCTAGGGCTTCATGCGAGCCTTGGATTACGAAACAAGCCAATGCGAGATGAGAGGAGGAGGATTAGGAATGGACGTGTTTGAGATTCTAGCGTTACTGCTAGTCATACCAATTGTGCTTCTTCTGCTTGCGTTCCGGGGCATGAGATCCTATAAAGAATCAATGCCCTACGAAGGGTCGACCATGGCCTACTTCGAGTCAATCAAGAATGTTGACCCCGAGCAAGGCATTGACTATATTGTCGACTACATTCGGAATCCGAAGTGGGGCTGTCCTCCCAAGGATCTTCCTGACTTCCTTTTCGCAATGGCGGAGCGCACTGATGGGTTTGGTGAGGCCGCACGGAAGAAAATCAGCGAACTGGGTCTCCTGCAGAATGTGTAGAGTCAGGGAATGCTCGAGTACCTAGTCAATCTGCTGAAGACGAATCGCTGCGCCAAGCGAGCTTGACATAGTTATCACCAATTGTACAACTTCATCTATGCGCATAGCGAAACGCTCGAAGATCAAGTGCGTATCATCGTCTCGGACTCTGATCACCCAGCTAGTCTGCGCGAACGGATTACTGCTGTGCCAACGATAATGATGACAGCGATGGATGCAATTGTGACGCCGGCACTTACTGGATTCCAAAACCCATCGTTGGTCACTGTCCCTGTACTCTTCCAGTAGTAATAGAAATACGGCTCGTGCATAGGATTGAACACGTATCCATTCATGGAGGTTGACTCCACGTGGAAGTTCTCTGCCTGATATGTCCAGAAGTAGGCACATTGATTCACGATAGCGTCTTGGACTAGGCCGTACAGAGCTATTCGGCTTGCGGGGTTCAATTCCTCTGTCGCAGCTGAGATCCAGCCGTCCACTAGTGTCGAATTCCAGCCCTCAGAAACTGCCAACCCAATCCTTGTCGCGTAATAGCCAGTACTCATGACATAAGGACGTACGTAGTCGTCCGGATCAGCATAGTCGGGCATCCACCCTGTCGGGTAGAGCATGAACAATTTCTCCCAGTCAAATGGCAGGTACATATCTTGGACTGCAATTACCTCGACAACCAGGGGTTGAGACGGTTGAATGGTATCCGCGTCGGAGAGAATATCCGCAATGGCATTCTTTATCGTCATACACGGTCTTGCAGCGTTTTCGCCTGCGCCCCGGTAGCGCAGATCGATTCTGTAAGACATGTTGGCCAGAATCCCATTAAGGCCTTCGGCCATAGCAGCGTTCCACTTCTGTACGGCCATATCCATGTCCTGCTCGTACATGAATAGACTGTCGTTATGTCCGAACATACCTTTTGGTATTGGTCCCTGACCCGGCATGCCCAAGCCGTTCACGGCCTGACCGATGAATGATGTGTAGTTGAGGGCATAGGAGAGTGACTCTCTCAGGGCTTTCACGACAAATGGATTCTGTACGGTTCCGACGGACGAAAACACGTACGGGTTCAGGTTGAATCCTATGAAGCTCACACTGTAAGTGGGCTCTTGACACCACAACTTCAGGTTGGGGTTCGATGACTTTCGTGTGCCATCACCACTCGAACCGTTGAGTCCGTTCCAGACTCCGACTGAATGAGTAACGGGCCAATAGCAGGCATCAGTTCGGCCGCTAGACACATTGAGAATGCGGGCTTCAGTGTCATCATTGGTCAGAATCAAAACGTGGTTGACTTCGCCTGCATGGGGAAACTCTGCTCTTGCCGATGCAGTCCTCCAGTATAGAGGGTTGATGTCCAGCTTGATGGTTGAGTCCCGGGTCCAATTGCTGACCACATAAGGCCCGCTTCCACAGGTATGCTCATCGACATAGGTATTGTGCTGACCGTACTGCACGCCTCCGTGTGCTTCAACCCAGGTCGGGCTCATCATTGCACCGACTTCACACGTTATCGCAGCTATGAACGGGGCCCACCTGTGAGCAAGTTTCAACTGGACTGTGTATGTATCGAGGACTATGATAGCACCTGAGTTCGCTTTCCAGTTGTCATAGGCTGCCGCATGTTCGGGGCTGCCATTGCCATAGCCGTATACTGCGTCCTCAACTGCCTGTCCCCCCGAGATGGCTTCCGCGAACATCCAAGCTGGTCCGTAAGGATCGAAGATTTTCATGACTCTCTCGAAGTTGTACTTCACACTCGAAGCATTGAACGGGGTGCCATCATGGAACGTCACCCCCTGACGCAGACTAAATGTGTACCCGAGTCCGTCCTCTGATATCACCAAGTCTTCTGCCAGCAACGGGATGCTTGGCGTTGTGTCGGACGAATTGAAAGGATATGTGAACAATGTCTCATAGACGTTGAAAAGCACCCACGCACCGAACGCTTCGTAGTCAACATGTGGGTCTAGGTTATCAGGACTGCCGATGGTTTCCCAGATGATTGTATCCGGTGGTGTAGTCTCTGCGGAAAAGCCGTCTGTGGTCTTAGATTGGCTTCGCAGAGCGACGGTCATAGAAGGCAACAGCATAATGAGTATGGAGAAAACCAGTAGAAGTACGAGAACTCCGTCCTTTCTCATCACTCAGTCCTTCTTCTGGTCACAGGATATTGGGACTGTGCCATCGTATCCGTTCGGGGTCAGATTGACAGGCTGTTAACACTCACCTATCACATAACGAAGACTTTGCTTTTATGCGTGATTGCCGACCCAGAGCATAGGGGCAGTCCAGAGTTCGCCACAAGGATTGCGCCGCCCGTACGTTGGATGTGCAGAAAAGAACCAAGCAGCTAGACGGAACCATCCGAAGCAGCATGCCTTTGTATGATGGTCCAAGCCGAAGACCTTTTAGATTGAAACTCTAGAACCTCGCAGGGTTCCAGAAGAATGCGCTTCCCACTGCTTGAGAAACACGGCCTTCAAGACATGCCCTTCACCTGCGCTCAGTGCAGTTTCTGTCAAGTCGGCCACGGATCCTGCCCCACATACAAGGTCAAACGACTTGATAGCTACTCTGGCAAGGGAAAGATGCTTCTTGCCCGGGCACTAGTCCAGGGCCGCATCGAACCCTCTGAGGGACTTGAAGGTCTCCGAGACGCCATATTCGGATGCACTTTGTGCGGCGGATGTGAGGAAGTGTGTCAAGTCGACATCCCTTTTGTCAAGCTCTACAAGCTGATGCGTGCCGAGTTCAGGAAAAGGGGTATGTGGCCAAAGAACCTCGAAGCTGCAAGGGACACTTTGTTGAAGACTAACAACATTCAGGGTCAATCTCAGTCAGATCGAATCGACGGGTGGTCGTACTGGCATCCTGACGAAGAGCTGGTGCGAAGCAAGATTGGCCGAAAGGCAAAGACTGCATTCTTCTTCGGATGTGCTTCGTCGTTCAAGGCAGTGCCAATCCAAGCTACAATAGCCACGACTCTGATTATGGACAAGGTCCAGCAGGACTATACCATACTCGGGGAGGATGAGTGGTGCTGCGGGGCCCCGATGCTCATGACGGGGGATTTTGACACGGCTCGGAAACTCGCGGCTCACAACATAGAGAAGTACAAAGCTCTTGGCGTGGAACGAATAGTCACCAACTGTCCTGGTTGCTACAAGATGTGGGCACATGAGTACCATGAGCTTCTGAACATCGAGCATCCGTTCGAAATCGAGTACGGCGCAAGATATCTGGCAGACCTGTTTGATAGCGGCAAACTGAACAATCTTGGTCGTCACACGGAGACCTCAATCACATTCCATGATGGATGTGATGCAGGAAGGAACTCTGGATTCTTTGAGGAACCGAGGAAAGTCATAGAGAATCTGCCGGGAGTATCGTTCGAGGAGCTCCCTCATAACAAGAACAACTGCTTCTGCTGCGGCTCGGGCGGCGTTCTCCGAGCTATCGACAACGAGTTCGCCCTGAAGATAAACCAGCTCAAACTAAAGGACATAGAGCAAACCAGTGCCGAGCAGGTGATTTCTGCGTGTCCGTCGTGTGTTGACTTCATGCAGGACCAACTTCCCCAAGCCGGGTCAGGCAAGAAGTCGAAGGATCTGGCTGTACTAGTTGCCGAGGCTTTAGGATTCTCTTGGGATGGCCTCAAGGAAGCCTATCCGCAATAGCTAAGCAGGCGGAGGTCTCCTGTGTATCCTAAGGCTCAGGAACAGTGTTACCGCCAGAATAAAGAAGCCGAGCACCAGAGTCTCTAGAAAGGATACTGCAAGTCCTGCTAGCACGTATCCAAGTGTGAGGAACATTCCGGTCAGCAGATGCGTCAACACTGTCGAGGCGTTTGCAGGAATGAGTTCAAACGATTTCTCATATGAAATCACGGCACGTCGCACTGCGAGACTGCCTAGAGGTAGTGTTGTCAGTGCAACTAAAGTATCGTCTGGCATTACGTTCATGATGACCCCGAACAAGATTGTGAGATAGACTGCAGTCATGATCACCGCATATCCTCGAGCCGCATTCTTGCGACCTAAGCGCACAACCAGAGTTCTCTTGCCTGTAGCCTCATCTGCTCGATAGTCAGGAAACTCGTTGATGTACAGAACTGCAATGATGAGGAGTGCCACCGGAATTGAAGGCAGGATTGTCACATAGTCGATAGTCCGTACCTGAACGTAGTA